>JASJBO010000061.1 GCA_030066475.1 Myxococcota bacterium | reverse complement strand
GCCCGCGACGTAGACGTGCGCCCCGTCGGGGCTCGTCGCCACCGACCGGGCGCCGTCGAGCCCGTCCACGCCGCCGAGCCCGTCGTGCTGGACCTCGACGGTGTCGAGCACCGCGGTCGCGAAGACCGCCACTGCGTCATCGAACACCGCGCCGGCGTAGACGTGGGCGTCGTCCGGGCTCACCGCCACGGCCTGGGCGCCCCAGAGGCCATCGACGCCGGCGACCCCGTCCACGTGCACTTCGGCGAAGGAGAGCGTGCCCGTCGCGCGGTCTCGCTCGAAGACCGCCACGGCGTCGCCCTCGCGGGCGGCGGTGTAGACGTGGGCGCCCTCGGGGCTCACCGCCACCGAGAGCACTTCCTCGAGCCCCTCGACGCCGGCCACGCCCTCCTCGTGCACCTCGACGAAGCCGAGCGTACCGGTGGCCGGGTCGCGCTCGAAGACGGCCAGCGAATCGTCGAACCTCCCGGCGACGTACACCTGGCCGCCGTCGGGGCTCACCGCCACGGACCAGGCGCCCCGGAGCCCGTCGACCCCGCCGACGTCGTCGAACTCGGCCTCGACGAACTCGAGCGAGCCCGCGGTGGCGTCGCGCCGGAACGCCGCCAGCGCATGGTCGACCTCTCCGGCGACGTAGACGTGGGCGCCGTCGGGGCTCACCGCCACCGATTGGGCACCGGCAATCCCGTCCACGCCGCCGACCCCGTCCTGCTGGACCTCGACGAAGCCGAGCGCGCCGCTGGCCGGGTCGCGCTCGAAAACCGCCACCGCGTAGTCGCGGGAGCCCGCGACGTACACGTGGCTGCCGTCGGGGCTCAGCGCCACCGAGGCGGCGCCGCGCAGACCGTCCACCCCGCCGACGCCGTCCTCTTGCGCCTCGACGAAGTCGAGGGCCCCGGTCGCCACGTCACGCTCGAACACCGCGATGCCATGGTCGTTGGAGCCCGTCGCGTAGACGTGCGCCCCGTCGGGGCTCACCGCCACCGAGCTGGCGCTTCGCAGCCCATCGACGCCGGCGACGCCGTCCTTCTGCACCTCGACGAATCCCAGCGCACCGGTCGCGAGGTCGCGCTCGAAGACCGCGACCGCGTCGTCTACGGTGCCGGCAGCGTAGACGTGGGCGCCGTCGGGGCTCACCGCCACGGACAGGACCGCGTCGAGCCCATCGACGTCGGCGATCCCGTCCTGCTGGAGCTCCACCCAGCCGAGCTGCCCGGCCAGCGCCTCGGGCGAGAGACCGAGCAGGAGCGCAGCAGCGGCTGCGAGCGCATTCGTGCGGACCCGCATCTGCATCCTCCGAGTTCGGCCCCGTCGTGCTGCAATCGCTGTGCCCGGGCCTCGGAGTCGGAGAGCCGAGAGAAGAGCTGCGAGCCGCGACCGCTCGTCCGCCGGCGCGACATCGAACCTCATCGCGCTCAGCCCTGAGGCACGCCGGCACAGCCGCCCCGGACGCTCTCGCGGCGGACCCGGAGTTCCTGCGGCGGCTGGTGCTCGTGCTCTCGCTCGAGCACCGCGATGGGGATCCACCCCCACCACCAGCGTGCGCCGTCGAGCAGCGCGGCGAGCGAGCCTGCGGGCGCACGTCCGTGCGACCTCTTTCCTCCCCGCGCTACACGCCCATGATGGTCACGTGCACGGTTCGCTCGCGCGGCCGCGTGTCGAAGTCCATCAGCACGACCTGCTGCCAGGTGCCGAGCGGAATGCGCCCCGCTACCACGGGCAGCGCCAGCGACGGCCCGACGAGGGACGCCCGCACGTGCGAGTGGCCGTTGTCGTCGTGCCAGGTCTCTTCGTGCTCGTAGCGGGCAGACCGGGGAGCGAGGCGCTCGAGCGCAGCGGCGACGTCGTGGCTCACGAGGCCGGGCTCGAACTCCAGCGTGGTGAGGGCCGCCGTCGACCCGTGAACCAGAAGCGCCGCCTGGCCCGTCGTGACGCCCGACTTGCCCACCATGGCCTGGAGCTCCTCGGTCAGGTCCACGATGTGGTCGTTGCCTCGGGTCGATCGGCAAAGCATGCGATGGTCGGCGATCATTTCGATTCCCAACCCCCTCCCTGTCCCGGTGCAGCTCAGCTCTTCCGGATCAGCTCGTAGTGCCCCGCATACGCACGGTGGACATCGCCGGTGCGCGGGTCCACGAGCCACCGCATCGCCAGCTTGGGGGGGACCCGGATCCGTCCCGGCGCCCTCAGCGTACCGAACACCCAATCCCAGATCGGCGTCGTCACACCGTGGTTGAAGCCGGGATCCGTGAAGTGGTGATAGAAATGATGCCGCCTGAGGAACCGCATGTACGAACCGCTTCCGGGATGGGTGTGATTGCGACGGTGCAGCACCTCGTACGCGACGTACATGGCGATGAGACCCACGACGAAGGACGATCCGGCCAGCGCCCCGGCCAGGGCGACGCTCGGTCCGATCAGCGCCGCGGCGAAGAGGACGGCCGCCAGGACCTTCTTCCAGGCTGGAGCGAAGTAGTCCCCCTGGCTGTGATGCCGCACGTGTTCCGCCGCGAACGGGTTGGGCCGAGTGCGCGCATCGTGCCCGAGCCAGCGATGGACGACGTACTCGAGAAAGGTCCAGGTGATCGCGCCGAGTAGCAGGGCGGACAGGACGGTGAGGATCACGATCGGCCTCCACGCGGTTGGGCGGATGACAGAGCCAGGCTCTGGCTTCGACTCCGACGCAGCTGCCTCGTGGCGGCTCCCCACCCCGAAAGGAGTGCGTCGACGAGCTGGATCGTGAGGCGATCGACGTCCACGAGCTCGGGAGCGAGACGCGCCTGCTTGCGCATCTGCAGCACGCCGTGGACGCCGGCGAAAAGCTGGAGGGCGCGGTCTTCCGCGCCTCCCGGATCGAGCTGCTCCAGCCGGACGGCGTCCTCGAGCGCTTCCGCCACCGGAAGTAGCGCTCGCTCGATGGCGAGCATCACCTTGCGCGCCTCGTGGTCGGGGCCGACGAGCACGCGAGGGTCCGCGATCAGCACCGAAAGGAAGCCGAACCGGTGCGGCTGCCCGACCGCGTAGTCGCGGTAGGCATCGATCAGGACCAGCAGCCGGGTGAGGGGCTGCCGCGGTGGGACCCGGGCCGCAGCCTCTACGAGGTCCTCCGCGAACTCCTCGAGAAGGCGGACGGCGAGGGCCGCGATGAGCGCATCCTTGCACGAGAAGTAGCGGTAGAGGGCACCCGGCGTGAAGCCGACCTCGCGGGCGAGCCGGTTCATGGAGAGCCCATCGATGCCCCGCTTGGCCACGGCATCGATCGCCGCCTGCAGGATCCGCTCGTGGCAGGCCAGCCGGTTCCGGGCGCGAGGCGTCAGCGGGACCTCGATCTCACTCACCTCCCAACCGTAAATACCATTCACGATTTAGTCAATGCACCGCTCACGGTTCCGCGGATCTTCGATGGTCCTGCTCTCACTGCCGGGTCGCCCGCCTGGCCGGGACGGCGGGTGCGCCCCCGCGGACGTTCACCGCCTCAGGATCGGGGAAATGACCAAGATCGTCGGTTCTGGGAACCAGGGGCGTTCCCGTCCCTCGGGCGTGGCTGGTCCGCTTTCAGGCCCTCGTGGCCAGCGTCATCTCGGCTTGCGCGGCAGGCACAGGCCCTTCGACAACCGTTCCGGGACGCGCAGGTCGTGCGCCGGCAGCAGGATCGTCGGCTCCTGCTGGCCCAGTGCCAGCATCTGGCGCAGTGTGCGCTTCGAGCGCTCGACGTCGTAGGTCACGCCATCGACGAGCTCCTCCAGGAGGAACCGCTCGTCGTACGTGGAGTCGCCGGCCAGGCAGTAGGTCACGTCCGGCGAGCGCACCATGACCGACAGATGGCCGCGCATGTGACCTGGTGTGGGCACCAGCACGACGTTGCCGTCCTTCGTCACCGGATGGCTCTGGGCGAACGGCCCGAAGGGCCGGTCCGAGAACTCGATCAGCGTCGGATTCAGCCAGCGTGGGAAGTGCTGCGGCAGGCAGCCGAAGATCCGGCCCTTCCAGCTGTTCGCGAGCAGGAAGTTCTCACGGGTGACGAGGATCGGCGTGTGCGGGAAGTGATGCAGACCACCCGCGTGGTCATGGTGCATGTGCGTGAGGATCAGCGCCTTCAGGTCCTTGGCCGGGTCCAGGCCCATCGCGCGCAACTGGTCGCCCACTTCCTCGCCCGGAGCCACCTTGACGATCACGCCATGGCGGAAGAACGGGTGCCAGGCCGGCAGATAGCCCTTCGCGGTGTTCTGGGCGGTGTCGCCGCTGTCCACGAGGAAGTTCCCCTCCGGATGCTCGATCAGGTACGTGTAGATCGGCAGATCCTCGACCCAGTCCCGGTCGAGGAGCATGTCGATCTTCCGGCGAACCGGCCCCTTGCCCTCTTCTCCGCAGTGATGGTGCGGGCGGATCGAGACGGTGCCGGTCTTGATGGGGGTGACGCGAATCATTGCTCCTCTCGATGGCGCTTCGCTTCAGTGCGGGCTGTAGCTCGCTCGGAATCGACGGCAGCGAGGAACTGGGACGCGAGCCGCTGCGCGAGCGCGGCGGGAGCGAGGGGAAAGCGGGCGGGCTCGGCGCCGTGGAGCATCCACGACTGCTGGAGGACGGCGACGGTGGAGCGCCACGCGAAATCGATGTCACGAGCGGCGGCGTCCGGGTCGGAGGGAAGCCGGGGTCCGAGGAGGCGGGCGAGCCGCTCGCTGCCACCGCGGATGAACGCGGCGGCGCGCTCGTTCGTCTCCTCATCGCCCGCGGCGAGCACCGCCCGGAAGACGTGGGCATGCGCGTGGGCGAACTCGACTGCGCCTTCGACGATCGCCGCGACGACCGACTCGAGCGGGGCGCCGGCCATCTCGCCATCGGCGAGCGCTGCCTCGAGCGTCGCCAAGGCCTGCGCGATGACCTGCTCGTGGAGAGCGAGCACCAACGCGGCCTTGCCATCGAAGCGGGCGTAGACCGAGGTGATGGAGAGGCCGGCGCGGTCGGCAACCTCCTGCATGGTCACGGAACCCAGCGGCCGCTCGCGCAGCAGCTCCTCGAAGGCGCCCAGAGCCGCCGCGAAGGCGCGCCGGCTCCGCTCCTGCCGGGGAGCGTGGACCCGACTCAGATCGCGGTAGTTCGCGCTCGACATCGCCCTCAATCATAACTGTAATACAGTTACATTCAATCGCTCTGTGGCGACCTACGCAATCGCTATCGATCTGCTACCGGTAGTCCATGCAGACGGTCATCCTCTCGACCAAGTGCCAGCTCGTGATCCCCCGTGAGGTTCGAGATCGCCTCGATCTCGAGCCGGGTGCGAAGCTCACCGTCATCGAGAAGGGCGGGATCATCTACCTCGTCCCCGAGCGCCCGCTCGAGGAGCTGAAGGGCATCGCTCGCGGGACGAAGCGCAAGGGTCTGCGCGAGAAGAAGGACCGCCTTTGATCCTGGTCGACTCGAGTGGCTGGATCGAGTACCTCGCAGCACGTCCCAAGGCAGATGAGTTCGCCCGCTACATCCAGGGCGATCAGTCCCTGGTGACGAGCACGATCCAGGTCTACGAGATCTACAAGGTGGTCCGTCGTGACGTCTCTGAGGAGCGTGCGATCGAGTCCGTGGGTGCGCTGCGCGCGACGACGATCGTGCCGCTCGACGAGAGTCTGGCGCTCGAGGCGGCTGATGCCTCGCTAGAGCACGGTCTCGCCATGGCCGACGCCATCGTCCTGGTGACCGCGAGGCGTCACGCAGCAGAGATCGTGACGGGGGATGCCGACTTCGAAGGGCTCCCGGGCGTCACGCTCATCCGCTGAGAGGCTCTTCGAGAACGGACCCGGCTGCTTGCTGCGGGCTGCGCCTGACCAGGTCCCAGACCGGCGTCGCGCATCACTGCTGCCTCGACGCGATCGCCTCCTCGGTGGCGTGCAGCGGGCGGCTCGCGGTTCGGCGGCAGCAACGGCCGACGGCGAGCAGTGCCCCGTCACTCCCTCGTGATGTTCTGTCGGGAGGGGTACCCTTGCCGGAGACGCGTGGGTGAGGGGAAGCTCGTCATGACGGCGAAACCGGGGATCGGAGCCGCTCTGCTCCTGGCGGCCAGCGTGCCGGTGTCGGCCGCCGATCTCGACTGCCTGATCCAGCCGAAGTCCACGGTCACGGTGAGCTCCCACGTCGAGGGCCGGGTCGAGTCCATCCTCGTGGAACGCGGCGACCCGGTGGAGAAGGGCCAGGTCGTCGCCCAGCTCGAATCGAGCCTCGAGCGGGCGACCTACGCGATCGCGAAGGAGCGCGCAGAGGTCGAGGGGCGCATCAAGAGCAGTCAGGTGCGTGCCCGGTTCGCCAAGACCGAGCTCGAACGCCAGCAAAGCCTGGAGGAGCGCAACGTCGTGTCCACGCGCGAGATGGACGAGGCGCGCGAGAACCTGCAGCTCGCCGAGGCGCAGCTGCTGGAAGCCGGCGAGAGTCGCCGGATCGCCGAGCTCGAGCGCGACCGCACGGCCGCGGACCTGGAGCTGAGGAGCATCCGCAGTCCGGTCTCGGGGATCGTCGTCCAGCGCCTGATCGAGCCCGGCGAGTACGCGGACCCCCCGCAGATCCTGGATGTCGCCGAGATCGATCCCCTGTACGTCGAGGTCTTCGCCCCGCTCGGGCTCCTCGGGAAGATCGACGTGGGGATGCGGGCCGAGGTGCATCCCGAGGCTCCCGTCGGGGGCGTCTTGCCCGCAGAGGTCACGGTCGTGGACCGGGTCGTCGACGCCGCCAGCGGCACCTTCGGTGTGCGCCTGACGCTCCCCAACCCGGACTACGCGATCCCGGCAGGCCTCCGGTGCCGCGCGCACTTCCCGGTCGAGGCGGCCGCGGGCAGCGGAGCGCGATCGGCGGCGTCCGACCGGTCGAGCCGGTCGGCTCCCTGATCGATCACTCCGGCCGGCCCGAGAACGCGAGCAGCGTGTCCAGGCGGGTGTCCTGGTGGAGCAGCTCGCGGCGCATGCGCGAGTTCAGGCGGCCGGCCGCCCGCTGGGCGTGGCGCACCACGGTGCGGCGCAGCCAGCGGCCGGCGTTCGAGTCCTCGCGTGCTGCGGCGGCGGCGAGCCGGCTTCCGAGCGCGCCGGCGTGGAGTCGGACGAGCTCGTCCTGCAGCGACACGATGGCTTCGAAGCTCCCGGGGTCGCCCTGGCGTCCGCAGCGCCCGAACAGCTGGCGGTCGATACGCCGCGAGTCGTGGCGCTCGCTGGCGATCACGTGGAGGCCGCCGGTCCCGGCCACGCCCGGCGCGAGTGCGATGTCCGTTCCGCGTCCCGCCATGTTGGTCGCCACCGTGATGCGCGCCGGCTCGCCGGCGCGCGCCACGAGCTCCGCCTCCCCCCGGTCCTGGCGCGCATTGAGCACCTGGTGGGGAATCCCGTCCTGCTGGAGTCGCGCGCTCAGGATCTCCGAGGACTCCACCGAGCGCGTTCCCACCAGGACGGGGCGTCCTGCGCGGTGGAGCTCCGTCGCGCGCCGCGCGACCGCGCTCCATTTCTCCGCCTCGGTGGCGGTCACCCGCTCACCCAGATCGCGGCGCTGCGGCGGACGGTTCGCGGGAATCGTCACGACCGGGAGCCGATAGACCGACCACAGCTCGCTGGCCACCTCGCGCGCCGTGCCGGTCATTCCCGCCAGCCGGAGGTAGCGGCGAAAGAAGCGCTGATAGCTGATGCGTGCCCGCGTGTTCTGGCTCCCCGTGATGGGGACGTTCTCCTTCACCTCGATCAGCTGGTGAAGCCCGTGCTCCCAGGAGCGGTCTCCCATGATCCGCCCGGTGTACTCGTCGACGATCTGGACCTTCTCGTCCCGCACCAGGTATTGCTGGTCCCGTTGGAAGAGATGGAGCGCGGTCAGCGCCTGGCGGACCAGCTCTTCGCGGCGGCGGCGGCCCAGCCAGAGACCGCCCCGGGGCGCCGCGCGCTGCGCCAGCCGCGCGCAGCCCGGCTCGCGCAGCCGGATCCGCCGTTCGCGATCCTCGATCTCGAAGTCGCGGCCCAGCTCGAGCTCGCGCGCCAACGCCACCGCCGCCCGGTAGTCGGCCTCTGCCTCGGGGTCTCCCCTGCGATCGGAGATGATCAGCGGCGTCCGCGCCTCGTCGACGAGCACGCTGTCCGCCTCGTCCACGATCGCGAAGTGCAGACCCCGATGGATCAGCTTCCCGGCGCGCCCCGCCTTGCGCCCGCCGATCCGCTCGACCTGGAGCTCGAGTCGGCTCGGACGACCGCCGAGTGCGATGCGGTCCTTCAGATAGTCGAACGCCACCTCCTTGTTCGTGCAGTAGGTGACGTCGCAGGCATAGGCGGCGCGGCGGGCGGAGGGGTCCATCCCCGACACGATGAGGCCCACCGAGAGCCCGAGCGCGCGGTACACCGGGCCCATCCGCTCGGCGTCGCGTCGTGCCAGGTAGTCGTTCACCGTGACCACGTGCACCGGGACGCCTGCCAGGGCGGCGGTACAGGCGGGGAGGGTGGCGGTCAGGGTCTTGCCCTCGCCGGTGTCCATCTCCGCGACCATGCCGTGCAGCAGCACCCAGCCGCCGACGAGCTGCACGTCGAAGTGGCGCTGGCCGACGCTGCGGCGGGCGACCTCTCGCACCAGGGCGAAGCTGCGCGCGACCGTGTCGTCCGCGAAGCCTCTCGCCCGGAGCGCCACCCGCAGCTCCCCCGCGATCCGGACCAGCTCCGGGTCCGAGGCGGCGTCGAGCCCGGTCCCGTGCACCGCCACGAGTCCGGAGATGCGGTCCCAGCGGCGCCGCCGGGCGCGCACGCGTCGCGCGAGGGGGCCCGCCAGCCTCTCGGCGAGCTCGTCGAGCGGCGCCAGCCGCTCGACGTCGCGCTCGGGATAGGCCCCCCGGACGACGCCGACGCCGACGTCCGCGCTAGACATGGAAACGCGACAGGAAGAGCTGCCGCAGGCGCCGGTACCACTGCGCGGCCAGGGGCTCGCGGCCGTGATCGAAACGCACGTAGACGCGCCCGCCGCCGTTCACGGCGAGCCCGGTCGCGGGGACCTCGAGCTCCACCTCGAACAGCGATCGAACGGCGAGCTCGCCGCCGGGCTCGCTGGGATCGACGGGTACCTCGCCGCCGCCACCGCTGCCGAGCACGCGGCTCGGAAGCCGCTCGCTGGCCGCAGGGACGATCCGCCGGACCACCGCCTCGTGGGTCTCGGAGAGCTGCTCCGCCAGGCGGACCTTCACGCCGGCGGTGCGCTCGCGGACCAGGTCGACGTCGTCCTGGGGCACGACCGCCCGCACCGTGATCGAGCGCCGATCGACGACGTAGGCCAGGAGCTCCCCCTTCGACACGAAGCGGCCCGGCAGGTCCTCGCTGCGCGGAATCACGAAGCTGCCGGACGCGCCCGAGCGAATCGCCTGCTGCGCGGTGCGCTCTCGCGCCCGCGCCAGGCCCTGCTCGGCGTAGCGAAGCTCGTCCAGGGCGATCTCCGCCTGCGCGCGACTGCGCGGCAGCTGCGCCGCGTGCCGCGCCCGGATCTCGCGGACGCGCGCCTCGAGGGTCGCCGCCTCGGCCTCGAGGGCCAGATCCCGGGTCTCGATCAGGAGCGTTCCCGGCGCGACCCGGGCGCCTGGCTCCACCACGACCCGTTCCACGAAGCCGTCCGTCCCGGCCCGAACCAGCGCCTCCTCCGGGATCCAGACCACGCCCTCGGCCCGCGTGCGGAGCGGCACGGGAACCAGGGTGAGCGCGCCCAGCGCGAGCGCGAGGGCGCCGCCGCAGACCGCCAGGGCCCGGCCGCGCGCGCTCCGGAGCCGCGGGCCCGTGAGCAGCTGCCGCAGGCCGCGGAACAGCGGCAAGCCGAACCACCCCACGACGGCGAAGGCCCCGAGGACGAGCCCGATCACGAAGAACTGGTCGAGGATCCAGAGCAGGATCGCGAGCACGATCGTGATGCGATAGAGGAAGGCGGCCACCGCGTAGCCCACCAGCCAGGCGGGCTCGCCGGGCGCGGTGGGCGGCGCGTCCGCGTCCTCGTGGCCGAACAGGTCGCGCTCGACGAGATGGAGCACGTAGCGGTTCGCCCGCGAGGCCAGGTTCGGGATCTCGAGCCAGTCGGAGAGGATGTAGTAGCCGTCGAAGCGCAGCAGGGGGTTCGCGTTGAAGAGCAACGTGGTCGCGCCGCCGATCAGCAGCGCGTTGTAGGCGGCGACGCGCACGACGCCCGGCTCGGCGCCGAGCCACACGTAGAACGCCAGCGCGGCGAGGAAGATCTCGAACAGCATGCCGCCGGCGCCCACGAGCGCGCGGCGCTGCTTGCTCGGCAACGCCCAGGCCGAGGACGCGTCGACGTACGGCACCGGTGTGAACACCAGCAGCATCACGCCCATTTCGTGGACGTCTCCGCCGAACGCCTTCACGATGTAGCCGTGGCCCAGCTCGTGGAAGAGCTTGAGAACCGGGAAGATCAGCCAGATGACCAGCAGGTTCTGCGGCGTCATCAGTCGATCGAGCAGGTTCTCCGTGAGCTCCGACCCGTGGACGGCGAGCAGCACCAGCGCCGGCAGCACGACGGCCAGCCACAGCAGCGCGCCGGCCCAGCCGAGCAGCGGTCGCACGAACGGCAGCGTGCGCGCCAGGAAGCGGTCGGGATCGACGAGCGGAATCCGAATGGCGAAGGGGGTGAGCAGGCGGCTCTTCCACTGCTGGCGCTCGCGCTTCTCGCGGCGCTCGAACAGCTCCATCGCGTCCGGGGGCACGTCACACTGCAGCACGTCGGCCGCGTGGAGCTGGCCCAGCAGCCGGATCAGCTCGTCCTGGGTCGGCGCGTCGTCGCCCAGCGCTTCCGGCCCGAGCCGCCAGATCTCATCCACGCTGCGGCGCCCGTTCATGATGCCGATCACGAAGTGCGCGGCGGGCGTGAAGCGCAGGAAGCGCTCGTTGGCCGGGTCCTGGAGCACGTACCACGTCTCGCCGCGGTAGCGGTGGCGGTGGATCCGCGCGTGGGCGCGCAGGCGGGGCGTCAGATCCTTGACGCGATACCAGGAAGCGCTGAAGAGCGACTCGGCCACGTCGCTACGGCAGCCAGTTCCACAGGGCGAGCCGCAGCCAGTCGATCGCCTCGTGGGTCCAGATCCAGAACAGGCGGCGCTGCCCGACCTCCACCTTGGCCACGCCCTCCATTCCCGGCCGCAGACGCGCGGGAGTCCCGGCCAGGCTCGCCTCCACGCGGAAGGTGTTGCGACCTTCCCCGGGCGTGGAGACGGGGGTGACCTTGTCGACGCGGAACGGGAACCCCTCGTCGGGGAAGGCTGCGAACGCGAGGGTTCCCGTCTGTCCGGTCGCCACCTCGTCGACGTCGCGCTCGTCGACCTGGAGGGCCACGCGGTAGGCCTCGAGTGGCGCCACCTCGAAGAGCACCTCTCCGCGCTGGACGGGCGCGCCGAGCTCCTGACTGAGATCCCCGGTCACCACCACCCCGTCGAAGGGAGCGGTGAGGCGCGTCCGCGCGAGCCGGTCCTCGACCAGACCGAGCTGCGCCCTCGCCTGGTCGATCTGCGCGTCGAGGATCGCCACCTGGGAGGCGTCGCGCTCCGTGAGGGCGAGGCGGTGCTGCTTCTGGAGCTGGCCCAGCTGGCTCGCCCAGCGCGCGCGCTCCAGCGCCAGCTCGCGGTCTTCGAGCGTGGCGAGCAGATCTCCCGCGCGCACGTGATCCCCGGCCCGCAGCGGAGCTTCGGCGATGTAGCCGTCGAAGGGCGCCACCGCCGCCCGCAGCACCTGCGCCTCCAGGACCATGTCCGCCGTGACGCGGAACTCCCCCTTGGCCAGCGCCAGGAACGCGGCGAGGAGCACCGCGCTCGCGGTGCAGAGCTTGAGCGCCACGTGCCGCGGCCCGAACAGCCGGGCGAGGCCGCCGCGCGCCGCCTCCAGGACCTTGGCGGCGAGCCAGCGGTCGTCCCGACGTTGGACGTCGAGCGTCGGGGCGGCGAGCGACGCCGCCGTCTCGATCAGCTCGATCTCCGCCGCCGCGAAGGGCCGGCCCGGGCCGCGCTCGAGGGTGAAGACGGCGCAGAAGCGCGGGCCGTACGCCACGGGGACCGAGCAGATCGAGCCGGCGTCCGACTCGCGCGCCAGCTCCGCGTGGTTGCGCGTCACCTGCGGGCGCCCCTCCGGAGCGCCCGGCCAGATCACCGTGGCCGCCTGATCGAGGGCCTCGTCCATGGCGGCTTCGATGGCGCGGATGAGGCTCGCGTGCTTGCCGAACCCCGAGCTGTGGGAGACGGCCTCGAGTCGCACGCCGCCCGCGTGGACGAAGCCCAGGCTGGCGCGCTCGGAGCCGAAGCGGGCGGCCAGCTCGTTCACGCAGGCCGCCGCCGCCGCCCGGAAGCGCTCGTGGGCAAGCGGCGCGGCGACGAGCTTCAGCAGGGACTCGAGCCGCTCGACGTTCCCCGCTCCGCCGGAGCGCTCCAGCATGTGCAGCGCCAGCCAGGCCGAGCCCCACGTGAGCCGGCGCAGCGCCCGCTCCATCTGCTCCTCGGATCGCGGCTCCACCTGGAGGACGACGGCGCCGACCAGCTCGCCGCCCGCCTCGACCGGCTGGATCAGCAGCGTCTTGGAGGTCCCGGACTCCGCCTCGCCGCCGCGCGGATCGAGCTGGAGCGCCAGCGGACGACGCTCGTGGAGGACGCGCTCGGCCGCCTGGAACAGGTGCCGCCCCGGGCGGCCCTCGGCGGGCCACGTCGCCACGGGCTCGAGCGATCCGCTCTGGCTGCCGGCGGCCAGCAGCAGGCCGGCCTCGACGGCCTCGATCGCGTCGCACTGCAGCGCCAGCCAGCTCCGGAAGAAGGCCTCCGGAGTCTCGGCTTCGCGGAAGCGCGCCCAGCGCAGGCGCTCCTCGACCACGTCCGAGCGGTCCCGCAGCAGCCGGACCTGGCCCAGACCTTCATCCGTCCTGGTTTCCATGACCGACGCCTACCGACGCGGGCGTTGCCCGGTCTCCCAACTCGGCGCGGGGGCTAGTTCGCCCCCCGCGGCGCCGCCTCGGTCCGGGGCGCCAGCGGGCCGAAGCGGGACTGATACTGCTCGAGCACCCGACTCAGGAGCTCCGACAGCCGCTGGGCCGCGAACGGGCTGAGGATGATCCGGTCCGTGAGCTCCACGGTGATCTCCTCCTCGTCGCCCTTCCAGGCCTGGTTGGTGCCGAAGTAGACGACGACCTCCTCGCGCGAGCTCTGGACGTTGCACACGTTCGCGTAGGAGCTCCGCATCTTGGAGCCGTCCCAGTTGACCTTGGGGGTGGTGGAAGTCTGGCGGGTGTCCTGGGCCCGCGTCGTCTCGCTCGGAGTGCTCTGGGACACGATCGAATCCTCCTTGGGCGCCGGACCAGGGGCGCGCCGGGCCTCTCGTCTGCCCCACGATAGGGGGCGGACGGGTGCGGGAGCCATCGGGCTCGGGCTGATTCTGGGGTTCAGGAATCCTGAACCCGCCCGCCGGCCGGGTCGAAGACGATCTCGCGGAACGTGTAGTCCTCGCCCTCCTCCCGGTCCGGGCCCCGGTCGCTGGTGAGGACGCGGATGGCATAGGCGGCTGCCGGGTCGGCGGTCGGGGCGCCGCGGGGGGGCGAGAGGGCTCGCGCGCCGCTCGGAAGCAGCAGCTCGGCAGCGCGCCCCACCGCGCTGCCTCGGCCGCCCTGCCGCGTGTCATCGCCGTCGCCCTCGATCAGCTGGTCGTCCCCCTTGCCGGGCTTCAGCTTGTCGTTGCCGGCGCCTCCGCGCAGCAGGTCGTCGCCCTGGCTGCCCTTCAGGGTGTCGTCGCCGGCGCCGCCGATCAGCGCGTCGTCCCCCTTGCCGCCCTTCAGCTTGTCGTTGCCGTCGCCGCCCTCCAGCGTGTTGTCGCGCGTATTGCCCACGATCCGGTCGTCGAAGGCGCTGCCGAGGAGGTCCTCGAAGCCGGTCGAGCTGGAGAGCTGGATCCGGAGCTGGTGCACGCCGTCGACGCGACCGCCGACCGACTGGGTCCGCTCGGCGCCCAGCCGCACCTTGACGGCGCCCGCGTAGCGGCTGAAGTCCAGGCGGTCACGGCGATCCTGGACGCCGGCGTCGCCTTCGCCGGCCTCGAACAGTCGGTCGGAGCCGAGCGCACGACCGGCGAAGACGTACGTGTCGTCGCCGTGCTGTCCGTAGAGGTGGTCGTCGTTCGCACCTCCCTCCAGGACGTCGTCGCCTCCGATCTCGGGCTCCAGCAGGCGCGTTTGCGCGACTCGGCCCTCGGAGAGCAGGGCGTAGGCGTGGTCGCCGAACAGGAAGTCGTTGCCGCCGCGGCCCTCGAGCCCGTCGCCCCCGTCGCCGCCGATCAGCAGATCGGGCTCGGCGCCGCCGACCAGTCCGTCGTCGCTCCCGACGCCGCCCGGCAGGCTCGTCGCCGCGACGCTCTCGATCTCGTAGGCGAGCCCGCCCAGCAGGCGCGCGACCCCCGCGTCGCCGACCAGCTGGTTCCCGTCGAGGTCGCCGCCGATCTGCACCCGGTCCTTGTCGGGACCGCCCACCACCTGGATGGCCGAGATCGCGGGGGCGCCGCTGGGGCCGCCGTCGACGAGGGTGTCGACGCGGAGCGAGAAGCTCCCGCTGGTGACGTCCCGGAACACGACGTAGTTGCCGGCCGCCGGCACGCCCGGCTCGGCGACCTCGACGAACCGGCCCTCGAAGCGGTTTCCCTCGGGATCCGCCAGCAGGAACTGCGTGTCCCCGCTGGAGAGGCGCTGCACCGCTTCCCGGGAGTCGACGTAGACGTAGACGTCGTAGCGGCCGAAGTGGTCGCCGAGGCCGCGGATGTCGACGCCGAGCGTCGCGCTCCGCTTGCCCACGATGGCGCCCGCGAAGAGGTTCCCGTTCGGCGTCGTGGGCTCGAGGTCCGGGTTCGACCCGGTGCCGGCGCGCTTCGGCTTGCCGCCATCGAGATTCTGGCCCCACTCGACCTCGACCCCCTCCGCGTCCGAGCCGTCGTCGAAGACCAGAGCGGCGGCCGTCGTGGTGCGCTGCTTGGAGGTCTCGACTTCGTTCCAGCTCGTCACCTGGACCGCGCCGGCCCGCTGGTCGCCGACCTGCGCGTCGGCCTCCTCGCTGCCGAAGTTCAGGCTCAGCACGCGGACGTCGCCGTTGTCGAAGCTGCCGTCGAAGCCGGCCCTGTCGTCGAGCACGTCGTTTCCGGCGCCCGCCAGGATCCGGTCGCTGCCGATGCCGCCGATGAGCAGGTCCTGCCCGTTGCCGGACGCGATCGTGTCGTCGAAGCCGACCCCGTCCGGCGCCGCGCCGGGGTCCGTGGTCCGGACCTCGCGCGCCTCGCCGGCGACCAGCGTCACCAGGGCGTTGTCGCCGACCACCAGGTCGAAGTCCACGAGCCCGAAGACCTCGTTCCCGAAGCTCTCGATCGTGTCGTCGCCGGAGCCGCCGAGCACGAGGTCGTTCCCGGAGCCGGCCTGGATGCTGTCGTCGCCGCCGTGCCCGGCGTGCAGCGATTCGATCCGGTCGATCGGCAGGCTGCGTCCGACGATCTGCAGGCCCGCCAGCGCCGGGCGGTTGCCGTTCTGCGAGCCGACGGCGTCGATGCGGATCGCGACCTCGTCGCTCGTCAGGTCGCGGAACACCACGTAGTTGCCCCGCTGCGGCGCATCGGGGTCGGTCGACGTCACCTCCACGTAGGTTCCCTGGAAGGTGTTGCCCTTCGGGTCGTCGAGGTAGAAGGTGGTGTCGCCGTCGCTGATGCGGCGCACGGAGCCGTCGCGGCTCGACTTCCCGTCGTCGGCATCGACGTACACGTAGACGTCGTAGCTCTCGAAGTGGCCGGCGAGGCCGCGGACGGTCGCCCCGAGCGTGTCGCCGGTCCGGGCGTGCAGATAGCCCGCGAAGAGGTTGTCGTCCTGGCTGGCGCCCCGGAGCTGCCCGTGGCGGTCGGACTGCGCCCCGCGTCGGGCCGCCGCGTCGTCGAGATTCGCGCCCCACTCGATGGTCACGCCGGCGGCGACCGCGCCGTCGTCGAAGCGCACCACCTCGGCGGCTTCGTCGCCGAAGCGGCTCGGGCCGCGCTCGACCAGATCGTTCCAGCTCTCCGCGCGGGCGTCCGGCGCGCCGGCTTCGCCCGTCACCTGCGGCGCCTTCCGGTTGGCGCGGAAGTCGAAGCTCAGGACCGCCGACTCCTCGCCGGGACCGAAGGGCTCGGATCCCCCGAAGGTCAGCCGCGCGGAATCGCCCAGCACGGTGTCGTCCGCCGCATCGAGTCCCGCCGTGACGACGTCGTCCCCGCCACCGCCGATCACGATGTCCCGGCCATCGCCGGCCCGGATCGTGTCGTCGCCGTCGCGCTCCGTGCGGATCGACACCGCGAGCACCGGGTCGCGGAAGACGCCGTCGGTCTGATCGGTCGGCACGCCCACCACGCGGAACAGGCTGGTCGCGTCGGGCGCCTGGCTCTGCTCGTCGGCGGTCCAGGGCGCGTCGATCGTCATCTCGCTCTCGGTGTTGTCGAGAATCAGCCGCGACTGGCCGAAGCCGGGCCCGCCCGTGATGAAGACCCGCAGGCCCCTCAGCCCCCCGACCTCCACGCCGGAAGGCGTCGTGAAGGCCTGCGGCAGCTCGACGCCCTCCACGACGAGCACGGTCCCCTCGACGGACGCGACGGACCCGGACACGGCCCCGAGGACGTTGTCGGGCGTCTGCGGCACCGGCGTCGTGCCCAGCCGGGTGACGAGCCGGACGCCCCCGTCGTCCACGTAGTCGACGCGGCCGCGGTCGCCGAAGATGAGGTCGTCACCGCTGCCGCCCAGGATCTCGTCGCTGCCCTCGCCACCGAACAGCGTGAGCGGCAGGCTCGAGAGCGAGGCGTCGACGAAGTCGTCGTCGGTCCGGCCCGCGCGGTCGATGGCGCCGCCCGCGTCGAGCGCGAAGAACCCGTCCTGCTCGGCGTCGAGGTTCACGGTCGCCTCGTCGTTGCCGAGGCCCGTGTAGACGAGGGTCACGGTGCGGAAGTCGTCGCGGCGCTGGGTGTCGAGGACGGTCAGCTCGTCGTCGCCCGAGCCGAGGTAGACCGAGGCGTTCTCGAAGTCGAAGTAGCCGATGCCGCCGTCGATCGTCTGGCCGGAGAGCGTGAGGTCCGCTCCCATGCCGAGGCCCTGGATGCGGAAGCGCTCGCGCGGCAGGGCGCGGATCTCGACGTCGCTGCCGCCCGTGACGCTCTCGTCGCCGAGCTCGTCGTCGATGTCCACGGTGATCACGCTCGAGGTGATCGCGATGATGGTGTAGGTCCCGTCGTTCTCGCCCGAGCCGCTCACCGCGATCGTCTGGCCGGACTCGAAGCCGTCGTCCAGCCAGCTGCCCGAGGCGCGTCGGATGGTGTCCGCGGACTCTCCGTTGTCGGAGAAGCGCAGCGCCGGGCCGCCGGTGAGCTCGCCGTTGGTGTCGAGCACGCCGTCCATGCGGCCGACGTCGTCCGCCAGGCTTCCCTGGTTGAAGACCTGGAGGAGATCGACCTGCTGCGTCTCGTCCACGAAGAAGTTCGGGTTGGTCTCCTCGATGGCGTACTCGATGGACGTGTCCGAGGCGTCGGCGGGCACCGGGGGCGTCGTCCAGTCCCGGTTGACCTGGACGACCACGGAGCCGTCGTCGAGCAGCTGGAAGGCGTTCACGATGCGGATCTGGCCGAGTCCCAGGCCGCGACTGATCTCGAGCGTGGCGTTGACCAGGTCGTCGACGCCGCCGAGCGCGTCGATCGCCCTGGCGTCGAGGTGCGCGCTGTTGCTCTCGTCGAAGCCGTCCGGGAGCTCGGCCGGCAGCGGCAGCACCGTACCGACCGAGTCCTTCAGGTTGGTCTCGCCCGGCAGCAGCAGCGGATCGAAGTCGAGCCGCGAGCCCGCGCCCCCCGCGCCGTCCAGGAAGAGCGGGCCGCGGATGCCGCTGACGACGTTGGCGACCGGCGCGAACTCCTGGGTGTCGTCGCCGTCGACGGCGGCGTCGTCGATCGCCCTGACCTCGACGGTCTGGCGCTGGAACCAGTTGGTCTCGTCGAAGTAGAGCGTGATCGGGCCCTGCGTCTCCCGCGGGTCGCCCGGGCCCGCGACGTTCACCTGGACGTTCTCGATCACCTCGTTCGCCTGGACCCGAATGCTGCCGGTCGGACCTTCGTCGCTCAGCGCGTCCGAGGCGACGAGGGTGAGGGTGCGCCCGTCGCTGGAGACCTCCGCGATCTCGTAGGTCCCGTCGTTGCTGCCGGAGCCGGCGACGTCGATCGTCTGTCCCGCAGCGAAGCGCTCGGCCCGCCAGCTGCCGCTGTCGCGGCGGATCGTGTCCCGCTCGTCCGCCTCGCCCGCGTTGTCGGAGAAGGTGAGCTGCGCGTTGCCGGAGATCGAGGGGGCGAAGTTCTGGGGGCGCACGATGACGTCGCCGCGCGTGGTGCGCGTGCCCTCGGGCGTCACCGTGACCTTCACCACCGCGGCGCTGACGTGGACCCCGCTCGCGTCCGCCTCGTCGTCGAGCTGATCGCCCGGCTCCAGCGTGAGCACGGTCTCCGCGACGTCCGCCAGGGTGTAGATGCCGTCGTTGTCGCTCGTCCCGGACACCCGGATGGTCTGGCCGGCGGCGAAGCCCTCGGCCCGCCAGCTCCCGCCGTCCCGGGTGATGGTGTCGGCCTCGCCGACGTCGGCGAAGTGGAGCAGGGGGGCGCCCGACAGGGTCGGACCGCTGGGCGCGCGGGTGAGGACGACCGTGTAGGCATCGGGGTCCGCGGAGCCCTCGATCACGTTGGTGGAGCCGCTGGTCTGCTGGATCAGGACGCCCGGCAGCTCGTCGTCGCCGATCCGCACGGCCACGCGTTCGGCGTCGATCGGGCGCGCGCCGCTGCGGTCGACCACCTGGTAGGGCCGTCCCCCGCCGCTCACGGTGTGCTGCACGAAGCCGCTGTGGAAGCCCTCGCGCCCCGAGTCCTCCGGATCGCCGTCCGTCGGGCCGTCGTCCCGGGCCGCGACCACGACGCTCTGCGCCACGAACCAGTCGTCGGGCGTGAAGGTGAGGGTGACCGAGTCGCGGAGGGTGGGATCGCTCCCCGTGGCGAATCGGAGCTCGGCAGGGCCTCCGGCCGGGAGGATCTCCTCCACCGTGATCGTGACGTTGCTCTCGGGCTTCGTGGAGAGGAAGACGTCGTAGGAGTCGCGGCCGCCTTCGCTCGGGTCGGCGCCCTCGAACACGCTCGTGTCGCCGTCGCTCTGGGTGATGACGACCGAGCCCTGCTCGAACAGCGCCTCGATCGCCACGTCCTGGATCGGGCCCTCGTCGTCGAGCTCCTCGTCCCGCGCCACCTGGAGCTCGAGCTCCGTGACCTTCACGAGCCGGTAGAGCCCGTCGTTCAGGCTGGTGCCCTCGATCGTGATCTCCTGCCCCGGCTCGAAGCCTTCGGCGCGCCAGTCTCCGCTGGCGCGCCTGATCGTGTCCTCGTTCCCGTCGTCCGCGAAGGTGAGCGCGGGGTTCCCGCTCAGCGTGGGATGCTCGCCGAGGCGCCCGTCCTCGATGCGCACCTCGACGCTCACGGTGGGCAGCTTGTCGAAGCGACGGATCTCGAAGCGGGTGCCCGCGCCGATCTCGCCGCGGAAGGGCGTGCGCAGCGTGACGGTGCTCTCGGTGTTGGAGAGAACCAGCGCCTCCTGGCCCACGCCCGTGCCCCGGATCAGCCGGACGGTGGCGCCCTTCAGACCCTCGCCCTCGGTCGGCAGCGCGACGTCGCTCCGGAAGGTGAAGACCTCGACGTCCTGCTCGCCGTAGAGCTCGGGAAGAACGGCGCGGGTCGTGACCGGCACGGTGATCGTCGCCAACACCGTGTCCTCCACCCGCTCCGTCTCGAGGGAGTCCGCGGCCGACACGACCACGATCCGGTCGGTCAGGGAAGCGATCGTGTAGAGGCCGTCGTTCTGCTCGCTCGCCCCGGCGACCCGGATCCGCTGCCCGGCCCGGAAGCCGTCGTCGAGCCAGCTGCCGGCGCCGCGCGTGATCGTGTCCGCGTCGCCGACGTCCGCGAAGTCGAGCACCGGCGCGCCGCGGAGGCGCGGCGCCGCGGCGACGATCGTCACCGCGCAGGGGACCTCGTCGCCCGCGGCGTCGGGGCTGCAGACCTCCTGGATCAGCACCGTGTCCTCGGACAGCACCAGCTCGCTGCCGTCCGCGGAGATCCGCTCGACGCGGAAGCTGCGGTTGTTGCTGCCCGAGTCGAAGACCTCGATCCACTGGCCCGCGCGGAAGCCGTCGTCCGCCCAGCTCCCGGTGCTGCGGGAGATCCGGTCCGGGTCCTCCTCGAAGTGCTGGAAGGTGACGACCGGGGGCTGGCGGAGCAGCGGCCGCAGCGTGGCGGAGGTCACGGAGACGACCACGTCCGACTCGAAGCCCGTGTTCGTGGTCCGGACGTCGTCGGTGTCCGACAGGGTCAGCACGTCGGCGGCCAGCCCGGCGATCCGGTAGACGCCGTCGTTCTGTGCCGAGCCCGACAGCTTGATCAGCTGACCGGCGGCGAAGCCGTCGCCCGCCCAGCTGGCTCCGTCCTCGCGGAGGATGCGGTCGGCGTTGCCGGCGTCCTCGAAGCGAATGCCGACGCCCTCGACGAGCGGCGCGTCGGTGAAGCTGCCGACGATGGTGTCCTGGCTCTCGACCTTGTGGAGGATGATGCCGACGTGGGTGCCCTCGACGCGATCGTCGTCCACCGCGCGGAACGAGATCGTCTGCTCCTGATCCCAGTTCCCCGAGGTGAACGTGAGGGCCGCGCCCAGGGCGTCGATCTCCTGCGTCGGCTGCCCGGTCTCGGGCTCCAGGAACTCGATCTGCGGCTGGGGGATCAGGGCGTCGGGGTCACCCGGCTGGGCCTCCGGGTTCGGCACGGGGACCGTCGGCGCGACCGCCGTGACCCGCACGTCCTGTCCGGGGCGCGGGGCTCGCGTGAGCCGCACCGTATAGCTGTCGAAGGCGACGCCCTGGACGAACAGCGCCTCCAGGCCCAGGTCGGTGAGCGTGCCCTCGTCGCCGGCCGCGCTCTCCAGCACCCGCGACGTGCCGTCCGAGAGCGTGATGACGATGCCGGGCTCGTCGTCGTCGGCCACGTTCGCCGAGATGCCGTCCACCTGGAGGCCGTCGAAGAGCGGGTCCAGGCTCTCGACGCTGTGGGTGACGACGCCGCTGTGCCCGAGCAGGTCGTTGCTGATGATGGGCGGGGTGTCGCCCGCGACGCTGAAGGTGTCGCTGCCGAGTCCGCCGCGGATCACCGTCTTGACGTTCTCGTTCGTGCTGCGGATGAAGAAGCGGTCGTCCCCCTCCGCCCCGTCGACCTCCAGCACCTCGATCCCGATGAAGCTCACGGTCAGGCCGGCTCCGAAGACGCCTCCCTCGGTCACGACGAACTCGTCGCCGAATTCGGTGCCGATCGCGATCACCGTGTCGAGGCCGTCGCCGCCGTCGATGTTGACGGGGGCGTTGACGACGTACTGGATGAAGTCGGCGCCGCCGTTGCCGGAGATGTCGGTGCGCTCCCGCTGGTCCTCCTGCTCCCGCGATCCCTCGAGGGCGAAGGCGCGCACGGTGATGCGGTCGTCGCCGTCCCCGGCCTGGATGTTCAGCACGGCGCGGTTGTGGAAGACGGTGAACTCGTCCTCGCCCGCGTCCCCGAACAGGGTCACCGACTCCGTGATGCCGTTGCTGAGGAAGCCCCGGGTCGTGAGAATGGTCGAGAACTGGTCGAGGTCGGTGATGCCGGTGATGTCGCCGACGCCGTCGAGATCGGCATCCGGCACCGACGTCCGCTCGGACTTGAAGATCTGTCCCACCTGGAAGCCGTCGGCGCCGAAGCCGCCGAAGACCTCCATCGTGGACAGGTTGTCGTCGAAGGCGAAGAAGTCCTCGCCGTCCTTGCCGAAGACCTTGATCGACTCGAGGTCGTTGCGGTAGTCGAGCCGCTCGAGCCGTGACTCGCCGTTCAGCAGCGCGACGAAGGCGCGGGTCGGATCCGAGGCGCTGGCCCGGAACAGGAAGCGGTCGTCCTCGTCGGTCGAGTTCACCACGAGGGCGTCGGTCCCGGAGGTCCCCGCGTCCAGCAGGTCGATGAGCCGGTTGCTGATGCCCCCCCGGAAGTCGACGAAGTAGAGGTCGCCGTTGCCGCCGCCCTGGAGGAAGTCGTCGCCGAGGGCCGAGAGGATCTCGTCGTTGCCGCCCTGGCCGAGCAGGCGGTCGGCACCCTCTCCGCCGACCAGGCGGTCCGCGTCGGGGCCGCCGCGCAGCTCGTCGGCGTCGCTCTGCCCGAACAGCTCGTCGTCGCCGGTGTCGCCGAAGAGCTGGTCGGCGCCGAGGCCGCCGAAGATGCGGTCGCCGCCGGCGCCGCCGTGGATCACGTCGGCGCCGTCCTCGCCCTCGATCGTGTCGGCCCCGTCCGCGGCGACGTCGCCGGTGTCGCTGTCCGGGGCGTCGCCCTGGACCCCGGTGCTGGGGCCCTCGTTCTCGACGGGCGTGTCCGGCTCGAGCTCGAGGAGATCGCCGAGGTCGGAGACGGCCGCGATGCCGTAGGTGCCGTCGTTGTCGTCGCTCGCGGAGATCGCGATCCGCTCGCCGGCCTCGAAGCCGTCGTCGCTCCAGCTCCCGGCCGTGCGCAGGATCCGGTGGGCGCTGATCTCGGCGTCGTCCGTGCTCTCGTCCGCGAGGCGGTCGGTTCGCTGCAGCGTCAGGGTGAGCGCGTCGGGCACCGCCGCGACGGTGTAGTCGCCGTCGTTGCTCGCGGTCTGCGAGATCCGGATGCGCTGGCCCGCCTCGAAGCCGTCGTCGAGCCAGCTCCCCTCACCGCGCACGATCGTGTCGGGGTCGGCGCCGTTGTCGCTGAAGGTCAGCGTGCCGCCGTCCACGAGGGCGACGTGCACGAACTGGATCTCCGGCACGATCGTGATGTCGACGCCGGGCGCGCTCTCCTCGACCAGGTCCGTCGCATCCACGCGGAGCGTCCTGCCGTCCGGCAGGATCTCCACGACGCGCACCTCCCGGCCGTCGTTGGCGCTGGTCGCGCCGCTGATCACGATCTTCTGCCCGGGCCGGAAGCCGTCGCCCCGCCAGGTGCCGACGTCGGTGCGCGTGATCGTGTCGGTGCCGAAGAAGAGGGCTCCGTCCAGCACGATCTCGACGTTGGCGTCCACGACGTCCGCGGCGGTCAGGGCGTCTCCCGCCTCCAGGATCAGCGTCCTGCCGTCGTCGGAGATCGCATCGATCCGGTAGCTCCCGTCGTTGCTCCCGGCGCGGCTGACCAGGATCTTCTGGCCGGCGCGGAAGCCGTCGGCCTCCCACGGGAGGTCGCTGTCGCGCGTGATCGTGTCGCGCGGGTCGGCCTCCCCCGCGTTGTCGGAGAAGGCGAGATCGAAGCCGTCGCTCTCGACGCTCACGGTGACGGGCGGCCCGGGGTCCTCGTCCGCCAGGTCGTCACTGACGATCAGGAGGAGCGCCGCGCCGTCCGTGGAGATCTCGTCGATCGTGTAGGTCGCGTCGTTGCTCATCGTCCCCGAGACGCGGACCTTCTGCCCGGCGGCGAAGCCGTCGTCCGCCCAGGAGCCGCCGTCGCCGCGCGCGATGCTGTCGCGCGGGTCGGCCTCCAGCTCGTTCTCGGCGAACGTGAACTGGTTGCCCGCGACGCTGGGGCCGTCGGCCGCCTCGAGCACCACGGCGACGCCCACGCCCATCACGTCGTCCGCGCCGGTCAGCCGGTCCGAGGGGATCAGGATGACGCTGAGGCCGTCTGCGGAGATCTCGTCGATGCGGTAGGTGCCGTCGTTGGGGCCGGCATCCGTGATCAGGATCTTCTGGCCCGCGGTGAAGCCGTCGTCCTCCCAGGTGCCGTCGGCCGCGTCCCGGGAGATGCGGTCGCGCTCGTCCGCCTCGCCGTCGTTGTCGGCGAAGTGGAGCGAGTCGGCCGAGAACGTCTGGCCGGAGAAGCCGAGCTCCGGCTCGCTGAGCCTCGGACGGCCGCCGTGGAGGAAGTCGGCCTCGCTGCCGCCGAGCATCAGATCGGCTCCGCTGCCGCCGTAGACGTCGTCGAATCCCTTCTCGCCGAACAGCGCATCGGCGCGCGCGCCGCCGTCCAGCAGGTCGTCGCCCGGGCCGCCGTAGACCAGGTCCGTCCCGCCCTGGCCCAGCAGCATGTCGTGGCCCGCGCCGAAGCCGCGGTTGGTCTCCTCGACCCGCCGCAGGGCGGTGACCAGCCCGTCGGCGGCGTCCACCACGCGCTCGTCCTCGACGGCGTCGGTCTCCGCCAGCACGAGCGTCAGACCGTCGTCGGAGATCGAGTCGATCCGGTAGAGGCCGTCGTTGCTGGCGGTGCCGGAGAGCTGGATCACCAGGCCCGCCGCGAAGCCGTCGTTCGGGACGGCCTCGTTCACGGCGAGCGCGACGACGTCCGCGCTCGCGGTCGTCTGGTCGGCGAGTCGCTCGCCCTCGGCGAGCGTGATCAGCGTCTCGCCGACCTCGGCCACCTCGTAGGAGCCGTCGTTGATTCCCGAGCCCGACACCACGATCGTCTGGCCGGGAGCGAAGCCCTCCGCCAGCCAGCTCCCGGCACGGCGCGTGATCGTGTCGCGGGCGGTCGAGTCGGCCGGATCGGTGTCGTCGAAGACGAGCTCGGTCTCCCCCGAGAGACGCACCTGCGGAGCATTCCAGCGTCCCTCGGAGCGCACGATCTGGTCCGGGCCGGACAGCTCGCGCACGAACGTGACGTCGGGGCTGCCCGTGAGCGAGCCGCCCGCCGGGCCGATGATCCCGGCGTCGCCGACGAGGACGTCGTCTTCGGCGCCGCCCTCGACGCGATCGTCGCCGCCACCGCCGAAGAGCAGGTCGACCCCGGCCTCGCCGCGGATCACGTCGTCGCCGTCTCCCGAGACGGCGCGCCCGCGGGCCAGCTCGACCACGCCGTCTTCGTCCTCGTCGTCGAGACTTCCGCCGTCGCCGAAGACGATGTCGTCGCCGCTGCCGCCGCCGATCGTGTCGTTCCCGGCGTCGCCGAAGATCTGGTCGTCGCCGCCGCCGCCCTGGATGGTGTCGTCGCCCTCGCCGCCGCGGATCAGCGCCTGGCCCCGCGCCAGGTCGCTCAGCAGGATCACGTCGTTGCCGCCGCCGCCGTCGAGGTCGAAGGTGATCAGACCCAGGGGGTCGACGAGGCCCCTGAGATCGAGCGAGTCGTCGCCCTCGCCGCCCACCCAGAGGATCCGGGTGAAGTCGCCCGAGTAGTCCTGGCTGACCGTCCGGCCGCTGATCGTGGCCGTCACGGTGAGCGCGTCGGGCGTGCCGCTCACCACGACGTTCTCCCCGAAGTCGCTCAGGTCCTCGTTCAGCCGCTCCCCGGCGAAGTCGCCGAAGTTGAGCTGGAGGATCTGGCTGTTCGACTCGATCACGGTGGCGAGCTTGGGCGGCCGGAAGAAGTCCGTCTCGAACGTGACCAGAGTGATCGGCGGCACGATGTCGAACTCGAAGTCGATCGAGAAGAAGCCCAGGTTGATCTCGATGAAGGCGAACAGGCGCGCGAACACCTCGCCGCTGATGTCGAACACCGCCAGCGGCGAGAGCAGCGGGCTGCCGAACTTGATCTCGTTCTCGATGTTCCCGATGAGTTCGGTCACGCGCACGCGCCCGTCGTCGTCGGGGTCGAAGAGATCGAAGTCCACCTCGGCGAACACGCCACCGCCGGCGCCACCGCGCGCGATGCCGACGTTCAGCTCGGCCGCGGCGGAGATGCCGCCCCGGAGCTCCAGCTCCGGATCGTCCACCCCCGAATCGTCGAGATCGCTCACGAAGAAGCCGTCGAAGACGAGCGCCGGATTGCGGAAGCCCGAGTTCGCGAAGCCCTGGATGCCCTTCGTGTCGAATCCGAAGCTGTGGAAGTCGATCGTCGCGCCGAGCTCGCCCGTGATCGAGACGAAGAGCGGCCCGTAGATCGGGAAGAGCTGCGTGTAGCTGAAGTCGAACTGGAGCTCCGGGATGTCGTACTCGAAGAGCGTCGCCGGCTCGCCCATCAGCAGGTTCAGCGCCTGGCTCGGGTCCGTCAGGATCGGGAAGCTCAGGCTCTCCGAGTCCTTGAGCTTCTGGAGGAAGTTCTTGGTCTTGCCCGGCTTGGCGTCCCCCAGCTGTTCATCGAGCGGGTTGGCGGACCTCGCGGCGCTCGCCACGAGCGCCTCGGCCGTCGTCTCCTCCTCGTCCGACATCATCGGCATCAGGTCGAATTCTTCGACCAGGGTGATCACGATGCCGTCGGGGTCGTTGGGGATGGCGTTCACGAACGAGATCAGATCGGCGATCGCCCGGATGAAGGCCGGGTTGAACTTGTCCCTGGGCGTGAAGGTCTCCGCCAGGTCGAGCAGGGTGACCGTCGGCCCCAGGTCGGAGATCACGGGGAGCGGCGCCGTCAGCAGGTCGACGATCGGCTGGACCGGCCCCGTGATCTCCTGGACCTTGCCGAAGATCGGCGAGATGAAGTCGCTGATCACCGGGCCGAGGTCGATCCGGACGTCGCGGAACTCGAGGATCTCGAGGCCGTCGCCGATCACGTTCTTGAAGTCGATGTCGCGGAAGGAGATCGCGAGCGGCTTGCCGTCCGCGTCCCGCACCACCTCGCCGTCGGGGTCGCGCTTCCCGAGCACCCAGTCGAGCACGAACTCGGTCTCGAGGGTCGGGAAGACCGCCGCGATCTCCTCGGGCAGCAGGTCGTCGTTCACCTGGAGCGCGAGGTTCAGGCCGGTCGACGCCTGGGCCGCGACGCCGGCGTCGATCTCGAGCTTCCCGAAGTCGCCGAGCGTGAGGCGCGCGTCGTCGCCCTCCCTCACCTCGCCCGGGAGATCGGGCTCGCCGTTGGAGAGATTCACCTCGAAGGCGGCGTGCAGCCCGGTCCCGACGCCGGTCTTCTCGAAGCCGAGGACGGGATCCGCCTCGAGCTGGAGGAAGAACAGGCTGCCGATGAACTTGGCGTCGGAGAGCGAGACGTCGATCTCGAGCTCCAGCTCGCTCGGATCCGACAGGTCGAGGAAGAAGCCGTCCTTGCCGGTGAGGCCGAAGCCGAAGTCGAGCTCCCAGGCGATCTCGAGCTCGATGTCGCCCTCGGTCTCGAACGAGAGGATCGGAACGCCGATGTCGAGGCCCAGGTCGGCGCTGCCACTCACGAGCGTGCTGCCGAGCTTCAGATCCCACTCGATGAACGAGTCCCGGAACGCGGCGGTGTCGATGTTCGTGTCGAAGCCGACGTCGAACGCGCCCCGGGCCGGGTTGCCGTCCTCGTCCAGCAGCAGGCCGAGCGCGGCGCCGCGGGCGGCGACGATGCGCTGGTTGCGCTCGGCGCTCGCCTTCGTGACGGTCACGAGGACGGCGGTCTCGTCGTCGAGCTGGATCTGGAAGACGCCGTCGCCCGTCAGCCGACCCATGCCGTCGCCGTCGGCGACCTGGCCGGCGATCCCGAACTCCGTGGCATCCCGCGTGGCGGTCTGATCCGCGCGGAAGCCGAGCTCGTCGGTCGCCACCGGATTCGGCGCGAGCAGGGTGATCCGGTCCACGCCCGGGTCGAGCACCACCAGCTCGATCGTGGTCTCGACCTCGCCGTCCGCATCGACGCTGCTCTCCGCGCGCGCCTCCACGCGGCCCGTGAGCCCCGCCACGGCGAGCGCGTCGTTCACGTCGGTCACGAGCGCGTTCTCGTTCGAGCCGAGCAGGTCGAACAGCAGCTGCGAGACCACGTTTCCGCCCGGGTCGGCGGCGTTCTCCAGGCCCTCGCGGAAGTCGGCGACGAAGCCCTCGCGGAAGTCCTCGATGAAGCGCGCGCCGTCGGAGAGCTGGTCGCCGATCAGCGGCAGCTCGAAGCCGAAGACTTCGCCGTCGAGCACGTTCTGGAGGCCCTCGAGGAACAGATCCACGCCGTCCGTGGCGAGCAGCAGGCTGTCGAGCAGCGAGAACTCCCCGGGGTCGAAGGCGAAGAGATCCGCGATCCCGAACTCCGGATCGAGCGTTCCGTCGGGCCGCGCCGCGCGCAGCTCCGGAGCGCCGTCGCCCGCGAGGTTCGTCAGCTGCAGGCCGTCGTTCGTGTCGACCGACAGGAGCGCGTCGAACAGGATGATGCCCGACGGCTTGGAGGCCGTCGGGAAGGCGACCGGCAGCTCCACCTGGATCTCGCCCTCGAGCTGCGCGGAGAAGTCGTCCTCGAGGTCCCGGAGCACGTCCCCGATGCGCTTGATGCCGTTCGCCCCGTCCTCGAAGTCGAGGCCGACCTTGAGGATCTCCGTCTCGAGCTCGCCCCCCGGGCCGCCCCCGATCCGCACCAGGCCGTCCTGGATGAAGGCGCCGAACGGGCCGATGGCGGCGCGCAGGTCGACGTCCTCCGCGCTGGCCTGGAGCTGCGCCGAGAGACCGGTCTCCTCGAACAGGTAGACGTCGGTGGGACTCCCGAGGTCGATGCCGACCACGAGCCCGAGGTCCACGCTGCCCGACACCCCGAGCCCGGCGAAGCCGGTCAGCACGCCGACGTCGCCCAGGTCGAAGTTCAGGTCGAGCGACTCGCTGAAGCCGGCGCCCAGGGTGAGGGCGATCTTCAGCAGCTCGATGTCCTCGTCCTCGGCGTTCCGCTTCTGCTCGACGGAGAGGTCGATGCCGAAGGGACCGGCCGCCTCGCCGCGGATCCGGACGCCCCGCTTGTCCTGCTCCGCGGTGAGCAGGGCGGCCGAGCCGAGGACGAGGGCCGTGTCGGTGACCTCCGAGACGGTGAAGATGCCCTTGTTCCCGGTGAGCCCGGAGATCGTGATCGTCTGGTCCACCGCGAAGCCGTCCTCGATCCAGCTTCCGGCGTCTCGCGTGATCGCGCGCGGGTCCGCCATGCCGTCCCGGTCGGCGAAATCGAGCGCCACGTCCCCGGCGAGCACCGGGTTCGCGGGCAGGCCCAGCGCGTTGCGCAGCTCGTCCTCCAGCAGCTGGATCGAGCCGGCCGGGTCGGCCTGGAACTTCTGGACGGCGGCGTCGAGGTCGTCGGCGAAGGCGAGCAGGTCGTTGAAGCTCACCTCGATCCAGGGAATCGGCTCGTCGAGGAAGCGGAACGCCTCGAGCTGTCCGAGGAAGTCCGAGAGCGCCACCAGGGCGTCGATGATCTGGCTGATCCCGATCGAGTCGAACTGGATCAGGTTGCCGACATCCGGGAGGACGACCTCGAGCGCCGGCGGCCGCGTGAAGACGAGGTTCGAGAGGCGGTCCGGGAGCGGGTCGTCGCCCGCGATGGTGATGCGCGTCTCTCCGCCCGACAGCTCGATCGTCCGGACGGTCGCGGAGAACCCGCCCACCTGGACCGTGTCGCCGACCTGAAGCGCGTCGGTCTGGTCCCCGGACAGGGTGAAGACCCGGTCCTCCACGCGGTTCGCCGAGTCGAAGGTCTCCTCGAAGAACGGGTTGCCGAAGTCGAAGAGCGAGATGCGCAGCTCGAGGCCGCTGGTGTCGATGAAGCCGAGGTCCGGCTCGACGCTCACCCCGAGTGCGAAGACGCCGATCTCGGCGGTCACGCTCGACGTGGCGCCCCTCTCGGTCCGGAGCTCCTCGGTGGCCTCGAGGATCAGCGTGCTGCCGGCGATCTCGTCGACGACGTAGCTGCCGTCGTTCAGCGCGGAGCCCTCGATCAGGACGCGATCGCCGGCCTCGAAGTCCGGCCAGGCGATCCCATCCGTGCGGGTGATCGCATCGCGCTCGTCCGCCTGGGTGGCGTTGTCGGTGAACTCGAGCGGGACGGCGTCCACCGAGGGACCGCCGACCTGCGGCGCGCCGACGAAGTCGAGCAGGTTGCCGAAGCCGTCGACGAGCTCTCCGAGCGTGACCCGGGTGAACGGCTCGAAGCCGCTCGAGCCGGCAGGCGCCGTCTCCTCGCCCTCGTCCGGCGTGGGGTCGTCGAGCCCGATGGAGACCCCGGCCTCGAGCAGGCCCGTGCCCTCGATCAGGACCTCGACGATGCCGAAGTCGCCGAGGACGGAGATCCCGTCCGGCGTGCCGAGCGTGAGATCGCCCCCGATCTCCGCGTCCTGGAGGAAGAAGCGGTCGATCAGGCGGACGCCGCCGATGGTCGCGCCCAGGATGATCCCGTTCGAATCCCGGACGTCCAGCAGGCCGTCGCCCTGCTGGTCGTTCCGGTCCGTGTCCGGGTCGACGCGGAGAATCCCGAGCTGCAGGGCCGCCGGGGAGCCGTTGCGGGCCTCGACGCGGAAGACCTCGTCGCCGCCGAGCGTGATCCCGACCTCGCGCACCGCGATCTCGGGGGAGAGGTCGCTCTTCAGCGTGAGCGCGTCGGCGGTCACCGACTCGACCTCGTAGAGGCCGTCGTTGCTGCCGGTGCCGGCGATCCGGATCACCTGGTCTGCGGCGAAGCCGTCGTCGATCCAGCTGCCCTGGGTGCCGTCGTCCGCGCCGACCTGCGGGACCCGCACGATGGTGCGCGCGTCCGTTTGGCCCAGCTCGAGCCGGGGCTCACCCGTGAGCGCCGGCGTCTGGCGCAGCCGCAGCCGGCTGCTGGCCTCGGGGTCGATGTCGACCGTGACCGCGCCCCCGGTCACCCCCTGGATGCGGCTGATCACCTTGCCGATCGTGTCGTCGCTCTCGTCGAGCGTGATCTCGAAGGTCCGTCCGTCGCTCGTCGTGATCACGAAGTCGACGCTGTCGGCCGTCGTCATCGTTTCGGAGAGCCCGAGCTCGGCTCGCGTGGTGGCGTCGACGACGGTCACCTGGAAGGCCGGCTCGCCCTCCACCGCATTCAGCACCAGGCGGAGCCCGTCGGCGCTGGCCTCGAAGCGGTCGGCCAGTCCGGCCTCCGCGATCGCCGAGTTCACGTCGAGCACCAGACCGAGGAGGGTCCTGTTGTCCGAGGTGTCCGTGACGAAGGGGCGGTCGGCGTCCCGCTCGGCCAGCACCTCGATCCGGGAGATGCCGGTCACGGTCGCGCTCGAGGTGGTCTCGTTCGTGAGCTCGTCGCCGGGGGCCAGGAACAGGACGTCGTCGGTCCCGCTCTCCGACGACTGGATCTCGAGGATCCGGAAGGTCGTGCCGGTGCTGGTGTCGTTGCCGCCCGTGCCGGAGATCGTGAGCGTCTGGCCTGGCGCGAAGCCCGCGGTCTTCCAGCTCCCTCCATCGGTCCGTCGGATCGTGTCGGGGTCGTCGGCGTTGGCGGCATCCGAGTCCTCGAACTCGAGCTCCACGCCCGAGAGTCCGATCGGATCGCCGATGTCGATCACCGCCCGGTCCTGGAGCCGGACGACGGGCCCGCCGCTGATCGTGATGCCGGAGCCCGAGACCGTCGCGGCCGCGGTGGTCTCGTCCACGAGCCGGTCGCCCGGGTCCAGGGTCAGGATGTCGCCGGACGTGCTGATGTCCGCGATCCGGAGCCTGCTCGCGTTCTTCTCGCTCCCCGCGACGCTGATCGACTGGCCCACGCGGAAGCCGGCATCCCTCCAGCTCAGGCCGTCCGTCCGCCGGATCGTGTCCGGCACGGAGCTGTCGTCGGGGTCCGTGTCCACGAGCTCGAGCTCGATGCCCGTCAGCGGGGCGGGAGCGCTGGCGATCTCCTCCGCCTCGAAGTCCTTCGAGCCCTCGAGCGTGAGGAGCTTGCCGGTCGGATCGATCTCGGTGATGACGAAGGAGCCGTTGTTGCCCGCCTGGGAGCCCCGGATCGTGATGAACTGCCCCGCGCGGAACCCGTCCTGTGCCCAGCTTCGAGCGTCCCTGCGTTCGAGCGTGTTCGTCTCGTCTCCGGTCTCGTCCGGGTCGCCCTCGTCGAAGCCGAAGGTGAGCGGAATGCCCTGGCTGAGCTCGCCGCTTGCGGAATCCATGGTGACCGAGAAGTTGGTCCGGACGACGTCCGAGATCTCGCCGATGCCGCTCAGGTCCACGAGCTTGGTGTCGTTCGTGAGGTCCGCCCGAGCCGAGGCGACGTCCCCGAAGGCGATGCCGAGCGTCAGCTGGAAGCCCGCCTCGCCACCGAGCACGACCGCGGGGCTGCCCACGGTGCTGATGTCGCCGAACGGTCCGAGGTCCAGGCTGAAGTCGATCGGGAGCTGGAGGTCGAAGAGCGTCTGCGTGAAGTCGAGCTCGTAGGTGAGCTCCCGCTTCTCGTCGTCGTACTTCGCGTTGGCCGGGAGCCCCAGCAGCGTCAGCAGCTGGTTCGCCAGCTCCTGCGTCGTGACGAAGGTGGGACGGTTCTGGGCGTCGAGCAGCTTCGCGAAGCCGCTCGTGATCTCGAGGGGGTTCCCGCCGGCAGCGAGCTGGAGCGCGCCGCCGACGGCCGCGGCGGTGACGCCGCTCGGCAGCTCCGAGTTCAGCGCGTCGACGAGCTCGGCGAGCGTGAGCGTGTCTGTCGGATCCGAATCGGGGTCGACGAGGTCGCCCGTCTCGACGCGCACCTCCTGCGGGTCGCCATCCGCGACGCGAAGCACGAAGGCGATCGTCGTCGGCTCGTCGGAGCCCACGATGGGCGGCTCGTCCGGCGCCAGCAGGTTCCCGTTCTCGTCGGAGACGGCGAGCGCGCCGAAGCCCAGCGCCGTCACGTCGGCGAAGCCGTTCTGCTCCACGTCGAGGTCGTCGAACAGGATCGCGTCGCCGAAGGCGTCGCCGAGATCGAGGACGTCCCCGATCGCCCCCTGCACGAACGGGATGTCGAGACCCATCAGCAGCTCGCTGCTGCGGAGCCCGCCCAGCCACTGACGCACCTGACCCAGCAGGGCCACGAAGCTGCCGGCGTTCAGGTTCTGGAAGTCCAGCAGGCTCGCGAGCTGCGGGCCCTCGACGATCAGCTGCGTCGGATCCGAGAGATCCGGGATCGTCAGGATCACGGTCGTCGCATCGATCGGGTCGTCGATACCCAGGAACGGGACAGCGATCGGGATGGTCGTCGACGCGCTTCCCGAGAAGCTCGCGTCCACGAGGCTCAGCGGGTCGCTGAGCCCGTCGATGATCTCCTCGACCGTGATGCGCCCGTTCGCGTCGGGGTCGGCCAGCTCGATGCGGAAGGTGGGGGTGGCCCGACCCTCGGCATCGACGACCTCGACGCCCACGAAGCCGAAGCGGGCCGAGGCATCCAGGTTCTCGAAGAAGAGATCGAGCGTGCCGGTGGCGGAGGCCTCCGTCAGGAAGACGACCTCGGTCAGGTCCGGCGTCGTGCTGGCAGCCAGGTCGGCGGCGATCTGCTCGAGGTCCACTCCGAGGGCCGCCACGAAGTCCACCCCGGCCGACACGCCCAGGTCGGTGGCGAAGTCGAGGTCCGCCAGGCCCTCCGCGAGGTCGAAGCCGAGCGCGATCGACTCCTCGAAGGTGAGCGGTGTGGGCGAGAACTCCTGGCGGAAGCTCAGCACGCCGTCGGCGAAGGACACCCCGAGGAAGTCCTGGATCTGCTCGAGATCGATGCCGAGGAGCGAGGCGAAGTCACGCAGCAGCTCCTGGAACGTCGGGGTATCGGTCAGCAGGCGTTCCAGGTCGAGCGCGCTTCCCAGGCGCGCCTCGAGGTCGCCGCCGGGGAAGAGCCGGACCACCGGGCTGGCGCGGTCGGGCCCGCGGGTCTCGGAGGCGTCGTAGCGGATCGTGACGCCGGCGAGGCCGAGCTCCTCGATCGTGCCTTCGATGTCTTCGCCACCGCCCTCGGCCGCGAACTCCACCTTGCCACCCCGCTGGATCCCCAGCGAGGCCAGGTTGGTGCCAGGCTCGAAGCCGACGCTGAAGCGCTTCGAGCCGCCGCTCTCGGTCACCTCCGAGATCGCGACGACCTCGTCGGCGTCGACCAGGACGGGCTCGGCGTTCCCGCCCAGGATCTCGCCGACCGTCTTGTCGAGCAGAGGGATCTCGAGAGCGAGGGCGTCCGCGACCAGTGAGCCGCCGAACGTCTCCGCCAGCTTCGCGATGCCGTCCACGACGTCGGAGACGGAGATCTCGAGCAGCGCCAGCGCCAGGCCGCCGCCGGAGCGGCCCGGCGTGGCGCCGACGTCGAAATCGAAGGGGTCGAAGATGCTCGACCAGGTCACGTCGACGAAGGCGTCGGCGATGGTGAAGGGCGCGTCGAGGAAGGGCAGGATCGCGTCGATGGCGACCTCGCCGGTCAGCCGCAGGTCGTCGGCGTTGCCGTCGGCGTCTCCGGCGTCGTCGTCACCCGTGACCACCAGCCGGAAGTCCGCGCCGTCCACGGTGAGCATCTCGCCGGCGCGGGTCGAGGTGACGTCGGTCGGGTCGAAGCGGGCGAACTCGTGGGGACGCAGCCTGCCGGCGGCCTCGCCGGTGATCGCATCGACGCTCTCCTCGTCGAGGTCCAGGGACAGCCCGAAGTCGACCTCTGGGAGCGTCACCTCGCCCAGCCGTACCTCCACGAAGCCGAAGCGGCCGGCGGCCTCGACGCTGCCGTCGACCTCGATGTTCTCGACCAGGAGCTCCGGGACGCCGAGGGCATCCGTGTCCAGGAAGAAGCCCAGGTCGTCGACGCCGATGACGAAGTTGGCCAGCAGATCGACGCTCACCTCGAGGTCGCCGACGATCGAGACGCGGCCGCCCAGGCCGTCGATGTCGATGCTGGCGTTGCCGCTGAGGGCCCGGTCGATCGCGACCTGGATGCGCGGGTCCTCTCCGGCTGGAGGCGACCCCACCGGCATGCCGTTCGAGTCGATGAAGAAGACGTTGCCGGCGATCTCGTCGAGGCCGTCGAGCCTGGCGACGAGGTCGTCGAGGCTCTCGATCTCGGCGGGCCGGAACCCTCCGGGCCCGGTCTCGATCAGCCGCCGGAAGATCGCGCCGCTCTCGTCGGCCAGGGATCCCACCGACTGGGGCGGCCCGAAGGGATCGCCGGGGGCCGGCGCCGGCGTGCTCGTCCGCTCGAAGGGGCCGCGGGCTCGGGGGAAGCCGAAGACGTCGCCCTGGGGCTCCTCGCCCCTCAGCGTCTCGCCGAGCGAGGCCCCGAAGAGCGACAGGTCCACGTTGAAGATGTCGTTCAGCGCGTCGAAGACCGCGAGGTCACCGAGCCCGGCGCGGAAGGCCTCCAGATCGTCGGGCGGGATGCTCGTCGTGATGCGCGTGTCCGGGACGTCGGTGTACGCCACCGTGAGGGTGGCGCCGCCGCCCTGGCTGACGACGATCTCGCCTTGCGTCTGGCCGGCGTCAGCGCCCCGCAGCGTGGCCTCGCCCGCCTGGGCGAGGAGGGTGAGATCGTTGTCGCCCGTGCCGCCGTCGAAGCGGATCCCCCCCGCGACCGCGAGCCGGCTGTCGACCTCGAGCACGTCGTCGCCGCCGCGCCCCACGATCTCGATGCGTCCGATGCTCCCCAGCTCGAACGTGTGCGTCGTGCCGTCGACGCTCACGTCGAGCAGCAGGGAGTTGTCCGCGTTCTGGGCCAGGACGATCGCGTTCGCGTCGTCGTTGCCGCGGATCGTGAGCTGCGAAGGGGTCCTCAGGGGCCCGGCCGCATCGGAGATCTTCCACGCGCCGCGCCCGAGCGTGCCGACCACGAGCACGTCTCCGATCGGCACGCCAGCGGCGCTGCGCTGGTCCGGCGCATAGACGATGTCCCGGATCTGGGCGTTGGCGAGATCCGCTCCGAACTCCGTCCAGACCAGGTCCGCTGCCGGCACGGCGGGCGCCCCGTCCGGGTCTCCCACCGGATCGAAGGCGCGGAAGACGCCCTCGACTCCGCCGACCAGCAGGACGTCGGTGGCCTCGACGAGGTCCACCGGCTCGCCGCCGTTCAGGCTCTCGAGCGTCGTCAGGAGGTTGATGCTGGCGCCCAGGACGTCCGAGGTGATTTCGCCGGCGGCGCCCGCGGAAGGCAGCTTCAGGACCTCTGCCGCCTGCGAGCCGGACAGGGCCCGGAGCGAGAAGCCCTGCGTCCCGGTGGTCGCGTCCGTCAGCCGGAGGCGCTCGCCCCCCACGACCGAGACCGTGACCCGCGCCGCGCCGCCGCTCTGCGACGCCGCCTCGACCCTGCTCTTCACCTGGCTGAGGCTGCTGGCGCTCGACAGATCGACCCGGAACCGGCTGCCGTCGCGGAGCTGGAACTCCAGATCGTCACCGGAGATCTTCGCGAGCTCGAGCGCCCGCAGGCCGTCGCCGGGGAGCGCGCCGTTGCGCGCCCGCGAGCCGGTGATGTCGTGCCAGCTCGTCCCGCCGTCGACCGTGACGAAGACGTTGGAGTCGTCGATCGCGTAGGCGACCGCTTCGTTGGTGGGATCGACGACGATCCGCGTGATCGCACCGGCGCCGGCGATGGCGACGAAGCCGTCGCCGCCCATGGCGCCGGACTCGAAGGACGTCGCGATCGGAGCGCCGGCGACCGGTCGGCCCATGGTGCCGGCATCGGTCACGCGAATCGCACGGATCTCGTCGAACACCGCCTGGTACACGAGCAGGCTGCCGGCCGCATCGGAGAGCGCAAGGGCGGTCGTCGCCGCGGGCGCGTCCTCGACCTCGACGACGCTCCGGCCGCCATCGAGGCTGAGCCAGACGGACTCGCCGCCGAAGACCAGCGTTTCCGGGTCCCGGGAGCTGATGTCGACCGGGAGCGGGGGAGCGAAGCGCTGCCGATCCGCCGCGTCCATGCCGGCGAGCGGGAGGTCTTCGCGCAGGCCGAGCTCCGGTCGCTCGGGGTCCACCGCCTCGGTCGAGAGACCGGCCGGCGTGACGTTCCGGTTCTGCGCGTCGAAGAGGCGCCGGGTGAAGCTCTCGAGGTCGTTGTTGAAGGAGTAGCGCCAGACCTTCCCGTCGTCGGTGAGTCCGACGAGCTCGGTGTTCCCGTCGGCGGTCAGCACGGAGAACCACTCGGGAGATCCGGGCGCGAGCTGCTCCTGGACGCCCGTGTCCTGGGCTCCGCCGAGAACGATGTCGTTCAGCGGGTCGTAGGCGATGTCGACGAACTCGGGAATCGTCAGATTCCCGTTCAACGACTGCCAGAAGCGCTCGGCGGGCGTGCCGCCCGGGCCGTTCAGGACATAGATGCCGCCGTCGTCGGCCTCGATCAGGCGACCGTCGGGCAGAAACGCCAGCGCGCGTGAGTCCGCGTGGGGCGACGTCCCGGTCACGTGGACCGGGAAGTCCGCCGTCCTCCCCCGGTCGTCCGCCCGGTTCTCGAGGAGCGGCTTCGACGCCCAGTCGGCGTCGCTGAGGGTGTCTCGGACGACCGCTCCGGCGGCGCCCGCCACGGTGGCGACGCGGCGATACGCGCCCTCGAAGCTGCCGTCGGTGCCGACGGTGCGGTAGACGTTTCGCGCGACCGTGCCCGCCGGACCGGCTGCGACGCGGATGTCCACCGCGTTGTCGGTCGCGCCGAGGATCCCCTCCACCGGGCTCGACGCCACGCTCTCGTTGCCGTCGGCGTCGACGAAGGTGACCTTGTACGTGTAGAAGGCGTCCGAGGTCAGTCCGCCGCCGGCGTCCTGCAGCGCGCTCACGTCGGCGGGGTCCAGCGTCGGGGCCTGGGACCCGATCGCCTGCGCGCCGACCACCTGCGTGAAGCTGACGGCGAGCCCGCCGCCGACGTCCGGGACGTTCTCGACGCGGAAGATGCGCCCCGTCCAATCGAGCAGGTTGTCCTGGTTGTCGTCGAAGCCCTCGAGCACCGCCTGGCGGTCGCCACCGACGTAGAACACGTTCGGGTCGACGGGATCGACCGCGAAGGAGAAGTTCGTCCCGCCCTGGCCGCCGGGATGGATGTCGAACGGCTGCGGACCCGCGCCCCCGCCGTCGTCGTCCAGCGTGGTCGGGCTCTCGCTGACGAACCGCCAGCTTCCGCCCCGATCGTCGGTCCGGAAGACCCGCGTGAGCTTCTCTTCCCCTCCGACGCTGTTCACGACGGCTGCATACGCGACCCCGCCGCTGGCCTCGAGCTCGATGCGCACCACGTTCGGGAAGCCGTAGGCCGGAGCGCCCGGCGCCGCGCTGCTGGGAATCGCGGTCGACACGTCGGTCCAGGAGCCGCCGCCGTCGAGGCTGCGGTAGATGCCGAACGCGCCGGTGGCGCTGTCGGTCGCATCCGACGGCACGACCGCGGCGAAGAGGGCATCCGGCTGCCCGGTCGCGGACACGACGAGCAGGTCGGTGACCCCGCCGAACGGCAGCACCGGGCCCGCCGTGCCGGGGTCCTGGGAGACCCGGCGGAACGTCGCGCCGTCGTCGCTCTTGAACAGGCCGCCGCGCTCCGCGACGTCGCCGTGCGCGTCGAGCCGGTCGAGCGTGGAGACGAGAAGCGTGCCGTCGAAGAGAGTCAGGATCCCGGTGACCTTGAAGCCGCCCAGGGTCTCGCCGCCCACGACCGACCAGCTGGCCCCGCCGTCGTTGCTGACCAGCAGGCCGATGGGGCGGCCGCCTTCCTGCGCCGAGTTGCTGAAGCTGCCGGTGCCCGCGTAGATCGTGTTCGGGTCGCTCGGGTCGAGGGCCAGGGTGCTGATGGCGAGCGACGGGAGTGCGTCCGTGAGCGGCCGCCAGATCGGGTCGGGCACCTCGATCTCGCGTCGGACTCCGAGATCGAGATCGTCCTTCCCGTCGAGGAACGTGCGGTCGGCGTCGGCGTCGTCCTTCTCTCCGGCCAGCTGGAAGGTCTGCCCGCCGTCGACGGTGCGATAGATCAGGAGCTTCCCGCCCGCGTCGGGGCCCGTCGGCAGGTTCTCGAGCAGGATCGCGGTGTCGGTGCCCGTGAGCGTGAGGCCGATCGGCTGGGATGCGTTGCTCTGGACGCCCGACGCGTCCTCGAAGACCAGCTTGTACTGGTAGCGGCCGGCGAGCGCGAGGTTGCCGGAGGGGTCGTCGTTCTGGACGAGCGTCACGCCGCTCACGTCCGGCGCGTCCGCCTTGAAGCGGTCGAAGGGCTCGACGAGCTCGGTGCGCGTGATGTCGTCGGTCTTCCAGACGCCGCCGTTCACCGTGCCGACGAAGACGGTCTGGCCGTCGGGGTGGACGGCGATGGCCTGCACGGCCCCCGTGATGGGGTTGCCCTGCGGATCCAGGCCTTCCACCTGTCCGGAGCTGGCGCCTTCGGGGCCCTGGCTCAGCCAGGCGGGGATGCCCTCCTGGAGGATGGTCCCGGTGGGGAGGTCGATCGAGACGCTGGCCGGCGCTCCGAGTCCGAGGTCGGGCTCGTCGCCCACCCCCAGGGCGGTGGCGAGCGGATCGGCCGACAGCAGGATGCGCGGCTCGAGGGGCTCCAGCAGGACGGGACGCGACTTCTCTGCGCGTCGACGGCGTCGGGAGCGGCGCGGGATCGTGGACCTGCGCTCCCAGAAGAGGCGATTGCGCCACGCCCGCACGGGCTTCCTCCAGCCTGCCCCGAGACACGGGTCGCCAGCCGGGCAGGCCTCACCCGGCCTGGCGAGCCCACCGGCACGCTACGCCGTGGTCGGGCCTCGGGGCATCGGTCCGCAGCTGATTTCGCGGGTCGAAAAAACCGATCCAGCGGGGGGAGCGACCGTTGATATCCTGCGCCCATGCGGCGATCGTGGGCGGGGATCCTCGTCCTCCTCCTCTGCCTGCCGGATTCGCCGGCGCTCGCCAGGTCGGGCCAGGCGACCTTCCGCGTGGACGTTCCCGCGCGGGAGTGGAAGGGCCTCCGCGTCAAGAACATCCCGTCCGGGGCCAGGCTGGCGGTCGAGGTCCGCAGCGACCGCCCGCTGGCCGTGGCGCTGCTCGACGCCGAGAGCTTCGCGCGCTTCCCTGGGCCGGAGCCTTCCCTGTTTCGCGGGCGTGCGCAGGAGCGGCTCTCCTTCTCGGTCCTCGCGCCGACGACGGGCGACTACTACGTCGTGCTCGACAACCGGGACGGCACGGAGACCCGCACGGTCGAGCTGACCGTCACCGGCGAGACGGACGACGACGGCGTCGCGAGCGCCGACGCCCAGGCGCAGCTTCGCGAGTTCCAGGACCGGCTGCGCCAGCTCTTCGTGTTCGAGCCCTTCTCCATCCAGCTGGCGCGCTGCGGCGAGCCGGAGGCGACGGCCGGAGCCGAGGGCGTGGTCATCTGCGCGGAGTACGCCAAACAGGTGCAGGAGCGGATGCGGGACCCGGCCAAGGTGGGCGACGTGCTGCTCTTCACGCTCTTCCACGAGCTGGGGCACGTGCTCTTGGAGCAGTGGCGGTACCCGCTCTACGAGAACGAGGAGGCGGCCGACGAGTTCGCCGCGGCCGTCCTGGTCATGCTCGACCAGGGCGAGCGGGCGCGCCCCGCCATCGAGTTCTTCCGCACGAGCCCGTCCTTCGTCGAGGCCATTGCAAGGGCGTTCCGGGACGATCGCCACCCGCTCTCGCAGCAGCGTGCGCGCAATCTCGAGCGCTGGCTCGCAGACCCCGAGCTGGTGCGTCGCTGGCAGACGATCTTCGTGCCCCACATGCAGACGGCGGTGCTGGAGCGGCTGGATCGCGCGCCCCGGCCGTGGGTGGACGTCGCCCTGGTGCAGAGCCAGCTGGCCGCGCGCCAGTAGGACCTCAGCGCAGCTCCGGACTCAGCCACGCCCCGCCGTCGGACACCTGGCGAAGCGCGGCGCAGAAGTCGCGGTGCACGCTGTCCTTCAGCACGTAGCCCGAGGCGCCGGCCTGGAGCATGGCATCGACCAGCTCCGGAGCCCGGTGCATGGACAGGGCGATCACGCGAACCTGCGGCAGGGCGGCGACGACCTGGCGGGTCGCCTCGACGCCGCCCAGCTCGGGCATCGCCACGTCCATCAGCACGAGGTCGGGCTCGAGCTCGCGCGCCGCCGTGACTGCGGCGCGGCCGTCTTCGACCTCACCGACGACCCGGATCCCGGCCTCCTTCTCGACCAGGTCGCGCAGGTGCCGGCGATAGGCCGGGTGGTCGTCGGCGATCAGGACGCGCACGGTGATTCCTCGACACGATTGCTCGGAACCATGGGACCGCGACGGAACGCGCGATTCAATCGGGCGGCGCCGGAAAAGCCGGCTCCAGAAACCTGAGTGCGGCTTCGGACGCGCCGCTCAGGCCGCGGTGGAGGTCAGTCCCTCTCGGATCGCGTACTTGGTGAGCCCGGCCACGCTGCGGATGTCGAGCTTGGCCATGATGTGCTCGCGGTGCGTGCCGATGGTCTTGACGCTCAGGTGCAGTCGCGCGGCGATCTCCTTGGTGCTGAACCCCTCCGCGAGGAGCTGGAGCACCGCGCGCTCGCGATCGGTCAGGATCGAGAAGGCCGAGGCCGGCGTCTCGGACCGGCTGGTCTTCAGGGCCTCGACGACGGTGCCCGCGATCGCCGGGCTCAGGTAGACCCGCCCGGAGACGACGGTCCGGATGGCCCGGGCCAGCTCGTCGAGCACGCAGTCCTTGAGCAGGTAGCCCGCGGCGCCCGCCTCGAGCGCCGCCTCCACGAACAGGCTCTCGGCGTGCATCGAGAGGCAGAGCACCTTCGTGTCGGGGAAGCGCTTCACGAGCTGCCGCGTGGCATCCATGCCGTTCATGCCGGGCATCGAGAGGTCCATGATCACGACGTCGGGTCTGCACTCGGCGGCCACCTCCAGCGCGGCCCGGCCCTCGGTCACCTCGCCCACGACCTCCACGTCGGGCCGCTGGCTCAGCAGGGCGCGAAGCCCCTGCAGGAAGATGCCGTGATCGTCGACCAGGAGGATCCGGGTCATCGCCTCTCGGCTCCCCGGGCGCTGTGGAGCGGCGCGACGGCCACCACGCGGGTCCCCGTGCCGGGGCAGGAGTCGATCTCGAGGCCGCCTCCGATGTGTTCGAGCTGCTGGCGGATGCTGAACAGCCCGAAGCCGCCCGCCGCGCCGAAGCTCCGACCCGCCTCGCTCGCGTCGAACCCCACGCCGTCGTCTTCGACCACGAGCTCGACGTGCTCACCGACGTTGGAGAGCGATACCGTCACGCTGCTCGCCCGCGCATGCTTCGCCACGTTGCACAGCAGCTCGCGTCCGATTCGGTAGAGCGCCACGCGCGTCTCGACCGCCAGCGACCTCGGCTGCTCGTCCGAGGCGAAGTGGAAGTGGACGCGAGCCTCTCGCTCGAGCCGTCTGCCGAGGCCCCGGAGCGCTGCATCGAGCCCGACCTCGTAGAGGACCGGAGAGCTCAGCTCGAAGGTGAGCGACCGCGTGGACTCGATGGCGTCGTGGATCAGTCTCTCGATCTCTTCGAATCGCCCCGAACCTTGCTCCGGAGGGTCCGCTGCGGCGAGCTCGCCCAGACGCAGCTTGACGAGCGCCAGGGCCTGGCCGACCTCGTCGTGGAGCCCGCGCGCGATCCGGCGCCGCTCGCGCTCTTCGGCCACGGCCAGCCGCCAGGTCAGGGCTCGGAGCCGTCTGTCCTTCGCGGCCTCCCGCTGCTCGGCCTGCCGGCGCTCGGTCAGGTCCTCGCAGACCGCCATGACGAGAGTTTCCCCGTCCGGCGTCCGAAGCGCGCGGTTCAGCTCCCGCACCCAGCGAACCGCTCCGTTCCTGTCCAGCAGGCGGAGCTCCCAGCGGTGGACCGAGCCCGGCTCCTCGAGCACGGAGCGGAACGCCCGGACCGCGGAATCGAGGTCTTCGGGATGGACGAGCTCGACGCTGGATTGCCCGACCAGCTCGTCGCGCCGGTAGCCGAGCAGCTCGACCACGTGGGCGTTGACCGAGCGGATGGTTCCGTCGGTCGCCACGGTGAAGCACATGAGGGGGAGCTGCTCGAAGAACTCGCGGTAGGTCTCTTCGACCGCGCCGCTGCCGCAGGTGGGTCGGGCCGCGAACGAGTCCGCGCGAGCGAATACCTCGGCACCCACGTCAGCGTGATCCAGGGCTGCAGGCCTGCTCTGCTGTGCCATCCACCCGTCTTCTCCTGCAAGTCCGGTGCCGCGTGCCGAGTCCACGATCCTGACATAGGCAGTCGTCGGGGGACAAGCGCTTTTCACGCGGGGTTTCCGGCGCTTGGCTCTCGGCTGTCACGGCGCAGACAGCGGCAGAAAATGTCACACGCTCCGACCCACCGATCGCAGATTTGCCTCATGCGTTGCCTCTACCCCCCGCCGCCACCCCCGAGGAACGGGGCCAGCCGACGGACCTCGCTCGCCTACGTTAGCGATGGTGAAGGCCGCCGACGCGGGGCAGCGCGATGACCTGGGCGGGCCGCGAGGAACGGCGCTCGATTTGCCGACCCACGGCTCGTCGAACACGATCACGTGATCCAGGAGCTCGCGACGAACGCTGCCGACCCAGCGCTCCGCCGTTCCGTCAAGCCACGGACTGCGTAAGAGACTAGGACCAGCACGCCGGCCCGGAGGCTGCACGATCCCGCGCATAGAGAGCAGACAGCAGTCGAGCCAGGAAGCTCCAGGTTTGCTGGCGGCGCCCACGCCAAGACGGTAGCCGTTCAGCGCGTCTGGCTGGCCAGCAGCGCTCGCAGCACCGTCACCCTGAACCCTGAACCGCCGGGGTTGCCGGATGCCCTGCCGTCAGCCCTCACGGACAGGGCACTGTCCCCGCACACCCTAGCCCCGACGGCCCGGGCGCCTGGCCGAAGTAGCTGCGGAACACGCCAAAATCAGGAATCCCGATCGCCCCGTCGCCGTTGTGGTCCACCGCGGGGTCGAAGCCGGGGTCCTCATCCGTCAGGCCGAACTGGCCTCGGAACACGTTGAAGTCGGGGATTCCGACCGCGCCGTCGTTGTTGTAGTCGGGATCGCAGGCGTTGCCGAAGCCGTCGCTGTCGGTGTCCCGCTGGTCGGGGTTCGCGACCTCGACGCAGCTGTCCGCGCCGTCGGGCACGCCGTC
>JASJBO010000376.1 GCA_030066475.1 Myxococcota bacterium | reverse complement strand
ACGCCCTGCTGGAGCGGGCTGACGAGCTCTTCACTGCCCTGGACATGGTCTGGGACCAGGAGGCGCTCGCCCGATCCCGCGGGGGCCTGACTGGTCCGTAGCGGGGGAAGTTGCCGTTTCGCTGCCTCCCTGACACCAGAAAGTCAAAAACGCTCACCCTTGCTTTGGAGCCGTCTGGTAGATTCGCCACACCCTTATGCGAAGTTCGATTGACCGACTGGTAAGGCTGTCCTGCTGCTGGCTTCTGGCGATGCCGGTAATGCTCCTCCTCGCGGGGGAGGCGCGGGCCGGGTGCAACATCGTGGCCGTGGCGGCGCTCGAGCTGCCCGCCGCAATCGGGTTCGTGGACCGCCCCGTGGCGGGTCCCGGCCAGACCGTGACCTTGCGGGCCGACCTCGGCTGCGATCCCAGCCAGCCCGGCTTCGCCCTGCCGGGCGACCCCAACCCGAACGTGGTGACGTTGGAGTTCCGCTCGCCCAACCCGGCGGAGGGGTTCCCCGTCAACGAGTTCACGGTGCCGGCCGGCCTGGTGCGGCCGGAGAGCTGCGGGCCGGGACGCTGCGAGGTGCTGCGCTTCGACATCCCCGACACCTCGAGCGTGGTGCCGGGCGGCCTCACCGGCCCCGCGCGCATCCGCGTCGAGCGCGTGGTGCCGCCGCTGCTGACGCCGGTGCTGGTCGCGGACGTGTTCGACCTGAACCAGCCCACGCGCGCCTGCGAGGCCGCGGGCTTCTCGGCCGACACCTTCTTCCGGACGTTCACCGTGCTGCCGGCTCCGAACATCCTGGTCGAGAACGTGGCGACCAACCTGTTCGGCGCCGTGGACGGCGCCGGCAACCTGGTCGTGCCCCTCGACTTCCGCAACGTGCTCCAGTCCGAGGCCGGCTCGGCCGACGCGACCATCCTCCAGGCGGCCTCGGGCAACGCGCAGCTGATCAACCTCCTCTCCGACCCCAGCTCGGACTCCGACGACCTCAACTCCTTCAACCTGTTCGGGCGCCCGATCCCGCCCGTGCTCCAGCTCGTGAAGGACCCCGTCGGCGCGCCGGGCTTCGTGGGCACCACCGACGTGCTCGCATCGCTGGTGCAGGTGGAGCCGCTCGGCGGCTTCGACTACTCGCTGCTGATGCGCGACGGCATCGGGCCGGTGCAGGTCGCCGACGTGACGGTGCAGGTGCAGTCGGTCGCGCCGCTCGAGAGCCTGCGCACCTCGCTCGCGGCGGTGGCGGTGGGCGCCAACGAGGAGACCCTCGGCGACCTCGACCTCGACGGCGACGCCCACGACCTGGTGGTCGAGATCACCGACATCGTGACCGGCGTCGCGACCAACACCGAGATGGCGCTCACCGAGGCCAGCGCCTCGCCGCCGCGGCCGGCGCTGGCGGCGGCCACCGACACGGTCGCCTTCCTGCGCTCCGAGGCGCTCTCGGGCGACACCGACCTCAACGGCGACGGCGACCGCTTCGACCATCTGCCGAAGGTGTTCCGCGCCACGGCCGACGGGACGCTGGCCCGGGATCTGACCGACCCCGCGACGAACCCGGCGGCCGTCACCGCGGCCGCGCCGCGGTCGGTGCTGAACCGGCGGACCCTGGCGATCGCGCCCGACGTCGAGATCGTGGGCGAGGAACCCGCCGACTTCGTGTTCTTCCTGACCGAGGAGGCCGCGGCCGCCGCCCGGGTGACGCAGCGGATCAGCCAGCGCTTCCCCGACTCGCCCACGCCGGTCGAGGGCGAATTCGAGTCGGGGCGGCCGTCGGTCGACGAGAGCGGCGCCCGTGTGGCGTTCGAGACGCGCGCCAACGGGCTCTTCGGCGGCGAGGGCGACCTGCCGGTGATCGGCTACGCGGATCGCGAGTCGGGCGACTTCTTCGCGATCCCGGCGTCCGCCACGGGCGCCTCGGTCCAGCCCGACCTGAGCCCCGACGGTGCCTGGCTGGCCTTCGCGTCGGACGACCCGGACCTGGTGTCCGGCGACACCGAGGGGCAGCGCGACGTGTTCCTGGCACGCATCGCCGACGGCGGCGCCAGCTTCGCCCGAGCGGTCGCGAACGGGCGGCCCGAGCCGGACGGCGCCTCGGGACGCCCGGCGACGTGCCGCGACGGGACGCTCGTGGCCTTCGAGTCGGAGGCCGCCAACCTCGTGCCCGGCGACGAGAACGGGGTCTCCGACGTGTTCGTGGCGCTGTTCGCGGACTTCGGCGCGCCGCTCGTGCTGATGGCGCGCGTGGGCGGGGCCTCCGAGCCCGACGGCGCCAGCTACGGCGCGGCCCTCAGCGCCGACTGCTCGCACGTGGCCTTCACCTCCAACGCCACCAACCTGGTGAGCGACGACGAGAACGGCCACAGCGACGTGTTCGTCGCCCCGATCACCTTCAAGGCACAGCCCGTCGGGCCGTTCCTGCAGGTGGGCGCCCCCGAGCGCGTGAGCGTGAACCCGCTGCTCGGGCCGGGCGACCCGCTGCGCGAGGGCAACGCCGGGAGCAGCGACCCGTCGCTGAGCGCCGACGGCCAGTTCGTGGCGTTCCAGTCCGGGGCGAGCAACCTGGTTCCGGGCGACACCAACGGCGACCTCAGCCAGCCGACCGACGACATCTTCGTGCTCGACCGGCTCGCGCAGGAGCTCGAGCGCGTCAACCTCGACGACCTCGGCAACGAGACCGGCTTCTTCTCGATCTCGTTCGGGCCCTCGATCAGCGGCGACGGGCGCTACGTGGCGTTCGCCTCGGACGACGGCGGCCTGGTGCCGGGCGACGACAACGAGGGCAGCGACGTGTTCCGCGTCGACCGCGCGACCAACACGATCGAGATGGTGAGCGTGGACGGGTCGGGCCTCCAGGGCGACGGCACCTCGTTCGCGGCGGACCTGAGCGAAGACGGCCACACGGTGGTGTTCCGCTCGTCGGCGGCGCTCGTCGCGAGCGACACGAACGGGCTGGCGGACGCCTACCTGCGCGGCTCCGAGGGCCCTTCGCTCAACGACGTCCAGGTCGCGGACGACGACCTCGGCGACGACGTGCTCCAGGTGCTCGACGCGCGCGACGGCAGCCTGCGCGTGACGCCGCGCGTGGCGGCCGTCCGGGTGGTGGTGGCGGCGGACCGCGCGCTGATCCTCACGCCCGAGGCCAACGAGGGCGACGTTCCGTGGAACGACAAGGACCAGACGAGGCTCGAGGTGCGGGCGGGGATCGACCCGCCGCTGCTCGCCGACTTCGATCGCGACGACGACGTCGCCCAGCTCTACGAGCCCGCCTCGGACACGCTGGTGAACCTGGGCGTGGCGGTGGACCGCGCGCCCGGCAGCCTGGCGCTCTCCGAGGAGATCGTGTGCATCGCGGTCTCGGAGGCGGGACAGGGCGGCAGCGACCTGAACCTGGACGGCGACGACGAGGACGCCGTGCTGGCCTGGGGGCCGACCGCCGGGCTGGTGGCGGGCGGCCCGCTCGGCAACCTGGGCGTCGCGGCGGAGTCGGTGACCGCGCTGGGCACGAAGTGCGTGGTGATCACGCCCGAGTCGGCGCAGGGCCCGCTCGGCACCGACCTGAACCTCGACGGCGACACGGGCGACCGCGTGCTCCAGATCGTCGAGACGGCCGACACCCCGCCCACGGTCGTGAACGTCGGGCTGGCGGCCGAGGACTTCGTGACCACCCCGGGCAGCCCGCTGATCGCGTTCCGGAGCTGCGAGGCCGACCAGGCCCCCGGCATCGACCTCAACCAGGACCAGCAGGGCGGGGTCCCCGATCTCACCGACTGCGTGATGCAGGTCTACGACCTCGAGGCGGATGCGGTGATCAACACCGGCCTCGAGGCGATCCCGTGCATCGAGTTCGCCGCCTGCGAGGCGTTCCAGCTCTACAGCGTGGGCCTGGACCGCACCGTCTCCTTCCTCGGCACCGAGGAGGGTCAGGCGGTGAGCCCGATCGGCTGCCTGGCGTCGTCGCCCGCGGGCGGCTGCGACCTCGACGGCGACGGCCTCGGCGACGGCACCGTGGTGCACCTGGTGAAGATCGACGGCGGCGGCATTACCGCGAGCCAGGCCTACCCGGCCGACGAGAACGCCCAGTCGGGCTACTTCCCGATGCGCGTGATCGACCAGTCGGTGCTGATGGTGACCTCGACCGAGTGCCGCGAGGCGCAGCGCGTCTGTCCGGAGCTCCAGGGGCTCGAGCTCGGCGACACCCTCGCCTACCAGCCCGGCTCGTGCCCCGCCGACTTCGACGCCGATCCGGACGACTTCCCGGGTGAGCTCGACTGCGTGACCGCGCGCAACTACATCGTGGCCGACATCGACGGTGACGGCGTGCGCGACCAGGCGGCCAACCAGGTCAACGACGTCTGCGCCAACCAGTTCAACCCGCTCCAGCAGGACGCCGACGGCGACGGGCTGGGCGACGGGCCGAGCGGCTGCGACCCCGACCCCGAGTCGGTGCCGGCCGGCGCGCTCAGCTGCGACCTCGACGGCAACGGCCGGATCGACCGGCGCGACGTCGACCTGATCTTCCAGGACGTGGGGTCGGTGGCGCGCGGCCTGCCGGCGCTCGGCTTCGACCGCCGCGACCGCGATCCGGACGGCGAGGGTCCGGGCCGGCCCGACGGGCGGATCACGACGTTCGACGCCGTGCTGTGCAAGCTCGAGTGCGATCAGCCGGACTGCGCCGTCGCGCGCTGCGGCCTGCTCGGGATCGAGCTGCTGCCGCTGGTCGGCTGGGCGCTGGCGCGGCAGCGGCGGCGCGCGAGCCGGCGCCATGGGAACGGGGAGAGGCTGGAGTAGTGCAATGAAGATGCGAGCTCGGATCGCGGCACTCGGCGCGATCTTCCTGCTGGTTGGCGCCGGCGCGGCAAGCGCGCTGCCGGTGACGCTGACGGCCTCCTCGTCCAGCGTGGCGGTCGGCGGCGAGATGTCCGTGGACGTGGGCGTGAGCGGTCTCGAGGCAGGCGGTGACCCGTCGCTCCTGGCCTACACCCTGACGATCGACTTCGACGACTCGCTGCTGGACGTGGTCGACGTGGCGTTCGGAGACGGGCTCGGAACGCCCTGCCCCGTCGGCGACCCGAACCCGGCCTGCGAGGCATCGGCCAGCGCCAACCCGGTCGACGCCGACAGCCTGCGCATCCAGTCGATCAGCTTCCTGGCCGACCTGAGCGCCCAGCCAGCCGCGTTCCTGCTGGCGACGCTGACCTTCGAGGGGGTCGCGGAGGGAGACGCCGTGATCGCGCTGGTCGAGGACGCCTTCACCGAGCTCGTGATGCGCGACGAGGGGATCTCGATCGAGGGCCCCGACTCGCCGCTGCCCTCCGTCGACGTCACGGTGGTGCCCGAGCCGGGCACGGCCACGCTGCTGGCGTTCGGCGCGGGCCTGCTCGCGAGCGCACGGCGAACGAGGCCCGCTCCCGGCGCCTGATCCGTCCGATCCGTGCTGCGCGCCCTCGCCGCGACGGTGCTCTCGGCCGTCCTCTACGGTCTGAGCTTCCCGCCGACGAGCTGGCGCTGGCTGGCCTGGGTCGCGCTCGCGCCGCTGCTGCTGGCGCTGCGCGGCGCCAGCCTGCCGCGCGCGCTGGGGCTCGCCTGGCTGTGGAGCGTGCTGGCGGCGTGGCTCGTCGGCGACTGGATGCCCGGCGCCGTGGCGAACTACTTCCTCCAGCCGCCGTGGGTGGGCTTCGCGTTCTTCGCGGGCATCACCACGCTGACCGGCTCGTTCTACTACATGGCCTTCGCGGCGCTGTACCGGCTGCTGGCGGCTCGCTTCACGCTCGCGCTGCCGTGGCTCGCGGCGGCAGCCTGGGTCGGCGCGGAGCTGGGGCGCGCGCGCCTGCTCACGGGCAGCGAGGTGTTCGTGGGCAACCCCTGGGCCCTCGCCGGCTACTCGCAGGTGGGCTGGGCGCCGGTGTTGCAGATCGCCGCCGTGACCGGGATCTACGGCGTGAGCTTCGCGCTGGCTGCGGCGGGCGCGGGCTGCGCCGAGGTGCTGCGCGCCGTGTGGGAGCGCGCGCCGCTGCGGCGCGCGCTGCTGCCGCTCCTGGCGGGTGCGGCGCCCGCGGTCGGGGTGCTGGCCTACGGCGCCGTGTCGCTGCGCGACGCCGAGCGCGCGGCGGCGGGCGAGGCGGTGCCGGTCGCGGTGGTGCAGGGCAACCTCGACGTGGGCTCGCGCTGGCGCGCCGAGTTCTACGGCAAGAACCTCCAGGACTATCTGCGCCTCACGCTCGAGAGCGTCGACCGGGGCGCGCCGCGGATCGCCTTCTGGCCGGAGGGCGCGCTCACCTTCCTGCTCGAGGAGGAGCCGCCCTACCAGCGCGCGATCGCGCGGCTGCTCACGGCGGCCGACCTCGAGCTGGTGGCGGGGGGGCCGAGCGCCTCGGACGGAGAGCCAGCGGAGTACCGCAACAGCATCTTCGCGCTCTCGGCCGCCGGCGAGCTGGCCGGGCGCTACGACAAGCAGTTCCTGGTGCCGTTCTCGGAGTACTTCCCGCTGCGCCGGTTCGACTTCCTGCGCCGACGCTTCGAGCGCGTGCGCGTCTTCACGCCCGGCGCCCCGACCCCGCCGCTCGAGACCCGCGCGGGCGCGGCGGGCGTGCTGGTCTGCAACGAGGCCATGCTGGCCGAGGTCGCCGCCGAGCGCGTCGGCCAGGGCGCCGCGTACCTGGTCAACCCCTCCAACGACTCGTGGATCGCACAGCACAACTGGGCCGTCATGATGTTCGACCTGGTGTCGGTGCGCGCCATCGAGCAGCGCCGCTACCTCGTGCGCGCCTCCACCTCGGGCCCGTCGGGCATCGTCGACCCCTGGGGCCGCGTCCAGGCCCGCACCGAGCCCTTCACCCAGCAGATCCTCCTCGGCGAGATCCGCCCCCGCACCGACCGCACCCTCTACGCCCGCCTCGGCGACACCTTCGCCCTCACCTGCCTCACCGCCGCACTGTTGGGGACGTTGGTTAAGAAAGTAAAGTAGTTCCCTCTGGGGAACTACTTTACTTTC
>JASJBO010000375.1 GCA_030066475.1 Myxococcota bacterium | reverse complement strand
GGCGCTTGCGATGGACTACGCTCGCCTGCGGCTCGCTGCGCGCGCCCTCTGGGCGCTTGCGATGGACTACGCTCGCCTGCGGCTCGCTGCGCGCGCCCTGCGGGCGCTTGCGGGGCGCTCATGCCGCGCAGGCTCCTAGACGGCGCCCGGGCGTGGGTCGGGAGGCGTCGTCACGAGACGGGCAGCGTCGTCACGAGACGGGCAGACCTGGCGCGGCCGCCACCTGGGTCTCCCGAGCGCTTCTGCCCTCGTCGTGGGCAACATGGTGGGCGCCGGCGTGTTCACCACCTCCGGGTTCGCGCTCGCCGATCTCGGGACGCCGCACCGCGTGCTGCTCGCCTGGGGGGTGGGCGCTGCCATCGCGCTGTGCGGCGCGCTCTCCTACGCGGGCCTGGCGCGGCGCATCCCGCGTTCGGGCGGCGAGTACACCTTCCTGTCGGAGCTGGTGCACCCGGCCTTCGGCTTCCTGGCCGGGTGGGTCTCGTTGTTGGCCGGCTTCACGGCGCCGATCGCCTTCGCCGGCCTGGTCTTCGAGAGCTATCTCGCGCGCGGACTCGATGCACCGGTCCCCCCGCGCTTCACGGCGACGGCGGTGATCCTGCTGGCGGGTCTGCTGCACGGGACGCGCCTGCGGGCGGGCGCCCGCGTCCAGAACGCCGTCGTCGCGCTGAAGCTCGCGGGGCTCGCGGGCTTCTGCCTGCTAGGCGCCCTGCTGCTGCCCGGCCCGACAGGCCCCGCGAGCGCCGCCATCCCCCCCTTCGATCTCCCGGCCTTCGCGACCACCCTGGTCTGGATCTCCTTCTCCTACTCGGGGTGGAACGGCGCCGTCTATCTCGCCGGCGAGATCCGCGATCCGGATCGCAACCTCTCGCGGGCGCTGTGGCTGCCCACCGTCGGGGTCGGAGCGCTGTATCTGGCGCTCAACGCGGTCTTCGTATCCGCGGGGCCCGTCTCGGCGTTGGCCGGCCAGCCGGAGATCGGGGCCGTCGCGGCGGAGCGGCTCGGTGGGGCTCCGCTGCGCACGGCGCTCACCGGGCTCGTCTGTCTCGCGCTGCTCACCTCGATCTCGGCGATGGTGATGAGCGGGCCGCGGGTCTACGCCCAGATGGCGCGCGACGGCGTGCTGCCGCGCATCTTCGCGCGCGGCGGCGAGGCCCCGACGCTGGCCGTCCTGCTCCAGGCGGGGCTCGCCGTCGTCGTGGTGTGGCTCTCCGAGCTGGCCGAGCTGCTGGGCTACCTCGGCTTCACGCTGAGCCTCTCGGCGGCCGCCACCGTCGGGGCCGCCGTGTGGCTGCGGCGGCACGAGGGCCCGCGGGCCGTGCCGATCGCCGGCTACCCGCTGGTTCCGGCGATCTTCGTCGTCTTCACGCTGGGGAGTGCGGTCTTCGTGGTCCAGCGCGCCCCGGGCACGGCCCTGCTCGGGCTGGCGACGCTGCTTTTCGGTCTGGTCCCGTACGGGCTTGCCCGGCGCGTTCGCTAGCCACATTCGCTTTTTCCTTGCCGCCACCCACCGATCTCTCGCACAATGCTTCGCGGCGGCGCCTGGCTCGTCGGGTGCCGCCGCTCCGAGGAGTCCCTCGGTCGCCGCCCCGAAGTGAAGCGTCTTCTTGATCGACCTGCTCTCTGCACGCCAGGCCAACGAGTCCATCGTCCCGCTGATCTACGAGGCCGCCGCGGAGCCGCGTCGGCTGGTGGACCTCGTGCGCGCGGTGGTTCCGTTCCTCGACTGCCAGCTCGGGTTCGTGACGGTCTCGCACCTCCCGAGTGGCCGCGGCCAGGTGCTCGCGTCGGTGGGGTTCCCCGCAGCGGCCGAGGATCTGTGGGAGCGGTGTCACGCGTCCAGCAAGTGGGTGCAGATCGCGGCCCGAGCCGCCCCGGGCCAGGTCCTGCATGCGACCCGCACCACTCCGGTCGACCAGCTGCTGGACACGCCCGCGGAGCGCGAGCTGCTGCAGACGCTGGGGGTCCGCGACGCCGTCGGCATCAAGCTGCTCGACTCCACCCGGCTCGTGGTCGCCATGGCAGTCCTCTCGACGAAGGGCCGCCTCGGTGAGCCGGTCGTGGACCGCTTGCGCTTCCTGGGCGCCCACGTGGCCCGGTCGGTCGAGCTGCACCGGCGGGTGTCGGCGCTCGGGAAGCAGTCGCTCGCCTTCGAGCAGGGCATGGACGCGCTGCGCTCTGGAGTGCTGGTGCTGCGCCCCTCCGGCGAGGTGGTGCACCAGAACGCCAGGGCGCGCCGCATGGCGAGCCACGAGGACGGCTTCTCGGTGCGCGCGGGCCGCATCCAGTTCCCCGACGTCGAGACCTGGGACCGGCTCGAGGAGACGATCCAGCAGGTCCTGAGCCGGGCGCCTGGCACCGGCGAGCGCGAGTGGTTCCGCATCGAGAGGCCGTCGGGGAAGCGGGGCTACCTCGTCGCCGTGACCCCCGCGACGCCCGGAATCGACGTCCAGGAGGAGCGAGTCGTCGTCCTCTGGATGACCGATCCCGAAGAGCCCCTCGCGCCCGACGCCTGCGCGATCGCCGCGCTCCTGGGCCTCACGCCCGCCGAGTCGCGCGTGGGCGCAGCCCTCGCCGCCGGCCAGAGCCTGCGGGAGTACGCCGCGTCGGCCGGCATCTCGGTGGGCACGGCCCGCTGGACGCTCAAGTGCGTGCTCAACAAGACGAACACCCGCTCCCAGGTCGACCTGGTCCGGCTGATCACCCAGAACATCCCGAGCCCTCCCTTCTAGCCGACGCGCGGTCTCGCGTACCATGCGCCCGGGTCCGCACCGGGAGGGCGCGCACATGGACTTCGCCTGGGGCTCCGAGCTGGAGTCGATCCGCGAGGAGGCCGCGCGCCTGTGCGCGGCGTTCGACGACGGCTACTGGGGCGCGCGCGACGAGGCTCACGAGTTCCCCTGGGAGTTCTACCGGGCCTTCGCCCAGCAGGGCTGGATCGGGATCCTGGTGCCCGAGGCCTACGGCGGCGCCGGTCTCGGCACGCTCCACGCCGGCGCGCTGCTGGGCGCGGTGGCGGCGAGCGCCGGCGCGCAGAACGCCGCCTCCACCCTCCATCTGTCGATCTTCGGCATGGGGCCGGTGATCCACCACGGCTCCGAGCAGCTGAAGCGCCGCACCCTGCCGCCCACCGCGAGCGGCGAGCTGCACGTGTCGTTCGGCGTCACCGAGGACGACGCCGGCACCGACACCAGCCGCATCCGTACCACCGCGCGCCCGGTGGGCGACGGCTTCGTCGTCAACGGCAAGAAGGTGTGGAACACCAAGGCGCAGCAGGCGCAGAAGATCCTGTTGCTCGCCCGCACTACGCCGCGCGAGCAGTGCGCGCGCCCGCTCGACGGGATGACCCTGTTCCTGGCCGACCTCGACCCCGACCACGTCGAGATCCGCGAGATCCCGAAGCTCGGGCGCAACGCCGTCAACTCGAACGAGGTCTACATCGAGGACCTGCGGGTGCCGGCGTCCGACGTGGTGGGGGAGGTGGGGCGCGGCTTCTACCACCTGCTGGACGGCCTCAACCCGGAGCGCATCGTGATCGCCGCCGAGGCGGTCGGGATCGGCCGGCGCGCGCTCGAGGTGGCCACCCGCTACGCGAAGGGCCGGGTCGTCTTCGATCGTCCGATCGGCCGGAACCAGGCCATCGCGCACCCGCTCGCCGACTCGCTGGCCGAGCTCGAGGCGGCGGAGCTGCTGTGGCAGAAGGCCGCCTGGGCCTACGACGGCGGGCAGCCCGCGGGTCCGCTCGCCAACATGGCGAAGCTGCGCGCCAGCGAGGCGGCGTTCCGCGCCTGCGACCGGGCGCTCCAGACCTTCGGCGGCTTCGGCTACGCCCGCGAGTTCCACGTCGAGCGCTACTGGCGCGAGTCGCGGCTGGCGCGCATCGCGCCGATCTCGAACGAGATGGTGCTCAACTACCTGGCGGAGCACGTGCTGGGGCTGCCGCGCAGCTACTGACGGGCCGGGCCGCGCCGCCGCGTCAGTGCGCCGCGGCGTGGCGGCCGGCGCGGCGGCCGAAGTAGGTCGCCTCGCCGATGCAGGTGCCGCTCGAGTAGCCGGCGCCGTCCTGCGCGATGTTCGACGCGCACGCGCCGGCTGCGTACAGACCGGGGATCGCCGCGCCGGCGGCGTCGAGCACCTCGCCGTCGATCGAGACGCGCAGGCCGCCGAGGGTGAAGCCGGTGTACCAGGCCTTGCCGAGCGAGCACTGCACGGCGGCGAAGGGCGCGGCGTCGAGCGGCTTCAGCCACTTCGGGTGCTTGTGGAAGTCCGGGTCCTCGCCGCGCGCGGCGTTCTCGTTGTAGCGCGCCACGGTGTCCGGCAGCTCGGGCAGGTGCAGGTCCTTCGCCATCGCCTCGATCGAGTCCCAGGCGTCGATCAGCTCCTGGCCCATCACGGGCGGCTCGTAGCACGCGTCGTCGGCGATCAGGTAGACCTCGCCGTCCGGCTGGTCGAGCGAGAAGATCGTGCTGCGCGAGTGGTACGAGTCCTCGGCCACGTAGCGGCGGCCCCGGTTGTTGACCAGGATGCCCTTCACCAGGCTCTCGGGCGGGTAGAAGGGGGAGGTGAGCAGCGCGCCGTCCATGTGCACCGCGACGCCGCCCGCCGCCAGGCCGAGCTGGATGCCGGCGCCGTCGTCGTGGGTGCCGCCCTGGCGCTCGATGCGCGGGTCGGCGAGCCGCGGGCAGTACCGGCGCAGCATCTCCTCGTTCCAGGTGAAGTGACCCGTGGCGAGCACCACGGCCTGGCGGGCGCGCACGCTGCGCTCGCCGTCGAACTCCCGGTAGCGCACGCCGGCGATGCGCCCGCCCTCGCGCAGCAGGGCGACCACCGCGGCGTCCGCCTCGATCCGCACGCCCGCGGCGTCGGCGCGCGCGATCACCGCCTCCATCAGCCCGGCGCCGCCGGCCTCGCCCTCGCGCGCCACCTTGTGGCCGCGCGGGAAGGCGCGCGCCTTCTCGCGGTAGGGGTACACCTCCTCGTTGCCCGACCAGCACAGCGTCTCGTCCGTCATCTGGAGCACCAGCTTGCCCGGCGCCATGGCGTCGGTGAAGGGCACGCCCTGCGCCACCAGCCAGTCGAAGTGCGCGACGCTGTCCTGGCAGTAGGCGCGGATCTTGGCCTCGTCGGGGTCGGGCGTGACGGCCAGCAGGTAGCCGATCATGTCCTCGACGGTGTCGTCGAAGCCGCAGGCGCGCTGCACGCGGGTGCCGCCGCCGAGGTAGAGGTGGCCCGCCGCCGAGGCGGTGAGCCCGCCGCCGCCGCTGGCGCGCTCGAGCACGAGGACGTCGGCGCCCGCGGCGCGCGCTTCGAGCGCGGCGCAGCCCCCCGCCGCGCCCAGCCCGACCACGACCACGTCCGCCTCCGCGTCCCAGCCGGTCTCGGCCGCTCCGGCGACCTCGATGACCTCGTACTCCGCCATCCCGACTCCTCCCGGTCCACGAGACGCGGCAGTCTAGCGCGACGCGGAGCGCCGGCGCGTGCGTCCGGACGACGGCCTATCCTGTCAGCGGCCGGGTCTCGCGAGCGCGGGGGAGGGTACATGGCCGACATCACGGTGCGCCGCATCCGCTTCTCCTTCGAGGAGCCGATCGACTTCGACGCCATGTCCGACGAGATGCTCGGCGGCGCGCTGCCGATCCTCGGCCTGTCGCTCACGATGCCCTACCTCGAGCCCTACCTGATCCGCACCATGAAGGTCGCGATCCGGCAGATCGGCGACGAGACGCTGGCCGAGGACGCGCGGCGCTTCTCGCAGCAGGAGGGGCACCACTACCGCAACCACGCGGTCTTCAACGAGACGATCCGCGGGTCGTTCGACTCGGCGACGGCCGAGGCGCTGCGCGCGATCGAAGCCGCGCTCGACGCCGACTACCAGCGCTTCTCGCGGGAGAAGTCGCTGCGCTTCAACACCGCGTACGCGGAGGGCTTCGAGGCCATGACCTGCGCGCTGGCCCTGACGATGGCCGAGCACGGCGCCTTCGACGACGGGGCCGCCCCGGGCGGCGAGATCTGGCCCTGGCACATGGCCGAGGAGATCGAGCACCGCACGGTGGCCTTCCAGGTCTACGACCACCTGTTCGGCAGCTACCTCTACCGGATCGTCGCCGGCACCTGGGCGCAGTGGCACTACGCGTCGACCATCCGGCGCTTCGCGCGATGCATGGCGCGCGCGCTCGGTCGCAAGCCGGCGCGCGAGCGCACGCCGGCCACGCGCACCCTGCTGCGGCGCTACCTGCGCACCTGGAGTCCGCGCTACGACCCGTCGCGGATCGAGGTGCCGGACGGCGTCGAGGCGCTGCTGGCCCACTACTCGTCGATGGCACGGCAGTCGGGTGGCTGAGCCGTCCGGCGCAAGGCGCGTGCTGCGCCTGTCGATCTCGCTGGTCGCGGTCTACGGTGCCTGCCTGGCAGGGCTCTACCTCTTCCAACGCGACCTGATGTTCGCACCGAGCACGCAGCGCGTCTCTCCCGCAGAAGCGGGGTTTCCGGAGATCGAGGAGGTCGCACTCACCACGCCGGACGGTTGGGAGCTCTTCTCGTGGTACGCAAGAGCGGAGCCGGGCGGCCGGGTGGTTCTGTTTCTGCACGGCAATGCGGGCAGCGTCGGAGCCCGCGGCTTCCTGGCCGCGCGCTTCGAGGCGGAAGGCTTCGGGTTGTTCCTGGTGGGGTACCCCGGATACGGCGGGAGCGGAGGCGAGCCCTCGGAGCGCTCGCTCGTCGAGGCCGCGACCCTGTCCTACGACGCCCTGCGAGAGCGGGGCGTCGCCGCCTCCGACATCGTCATCTGGGGTCAGTCGCTCGGCTCGGCCGTCGCCGTGCAGCTCGCGCAGAAGCGACCCGCCGCGGCGCTCGTCCTGGTGTCGCCGATGAGCTCGGCCCGCGAGATCGCCTCGGTCCACTATCCGTTCGTTCCGGTCCGATGGCTGCTCGAGGACCCGTTCCTCTCGATCGAGCACATCCGCGACCTGGACGTTCCGCTCCTCGTCCTCCACGGGGA
>JASJBO010000374.1 GCA_030066475.1 Myxococcota bacterium | reverse complement strand
ACTGCGCGCGCCCTCCGGGCGCTTGCGTCTGACTTCGTTCGGCTTCGCCTCACTGCGCGCGCCCTCCGGGCGCTTGCGTCTGACTTCGTTCGGCTTCGCCTCACTGCGCGCGCCCTCCGGGCGCTTGCGTCTGACTTCGTTCGGCTTCGCCTCACTGCGCGCGCCCTCCGGGCGCTTGCGGCCGCAAGGTGCGCCCGTAGCGCGACTGCTGGAGCAGCTCGCTGGCGCAGGTGCCGGGCTTCGTGTCGTAGGCGAGCAGCGCGACCAGGCGCGGCGTCGGCCCCGCGGTCGGCGAGACGCAGTGGATCGAGTGACGGCCCTCGAACAGCAACAGAGTGCCCGGCGTCATCGGGATGCGGGTGGGCTCGGTCTCGCCGGCCAGCACCTGCGCGACGCCGGCGTAGTTCTCGTCTACGGGACTGCGCACCAGCGGTGCGTAGAGGAAGTCGCCGCCCGTCTCCGCATCCTGGAGCGCGATCGAGACCACGAAGTCGGCCTGGTCGAAGTGCCACTCGCACTCGTCGCCGTCCTCCATCACGTTGAGGCTGAGGGCGCCGAGCGGGTCCGCGTAGCGGAACAGCTCGGTCTTGCCGAGCGCCGCGGCGACGAACGTCTTGAGCGGGTCCCAGTCGTAGAGGAGGTGCAGGGCCGACTCTGCCGGGATCCGATCGTAGGCGAGCGCGGCCAGCGAGAACGGGTTCCAGGCCTTGCGCGGGTGGTCCTCCGGCCAGGACGCGTCGGGCAGCTCGAGGTAGGGGGTCGCCTTGCCCTCGTGGTGGTGCGCGAGCGGCGCCAGCGCGGTCGCCTCGCGCGCGAGCTCCGCCACCACCGCGGGCCGCACGAAGCCCGGGAGCTCGCAGGCCCCCGCCCGGCGCAGCTGCTCGCGGCAGCGTTCGACCAGGGCGCGGCCATCCGGCGCGTCGAGACGATCCACCGGATAGCGGTCGATGTCGATCAGGTCGGGCGCACTGCGCATGGACCGCCTCCCGCTCGCTGCGGCCCACCACGGTAGCCCAGCCTACGCGGAGTCGAAGTAGTCGAGCAGGCCGCCCGCCTTCCGGATCCGCTGCTGCAGCTCGCGCACATCGACCGCGGCGACCTCTCCGCCCTGCCCCGCCGCCAGCGCCGCCGCGATCCCCGCGGCCTGCCCCACCGCCATGCAGGCGGGGATCTCCTTGGTGGCGTGGTGGACGCGGTGGTCGACCGAGATGCAGCGGCCCGCGACCAGCAGGTTGCGCGTCTCGCGGGGCAGCAGGCTGGCGTACGGAATCGCGTAGACCGCGCCGTACTTGGTCCAGTGCCCGGTGATGCAGATCGCGTCGGGGTGCGGCTGGTCCATGTGCGGGCGCTCGAGCACGAAGCGGCCGGACAGCCGCCGGCTCTCGGTGATGCCGAGCTGGGTGGCGATCCCGCACAGGTGGGCCTCGCGCAGCTCGGGCACGGCGGTGCGCAGGCGCGCGAGCTCCTCCATCACCATGCGGCGGCACTCGACCTCGGCGTGGGTCAGGTCGCGCGGGTCGGTGGCGTCGATCTTGCGGTCGATGCCCGCGGCGCTGCCCCACGGATACAGCACCACCCCGCGGTTGGGGGTCTCGAAGCCGCCCGCCGCCTCGATCGCCCGGGCCACGTCGGGGACGCCGCCGAGGCGGAACCACAGCCAGGGGTGCACGCGCTCGGTCTCGTGCGCGCAGCCCGCCGAGTGGAACACGTCGCCGTCGCCGGTGGCGTCCACGACCACGTCGGCCAGGATCGCCCGGCGCCCCTGCTTGCTCTCGAAGGCGACGCCGCGCACCCGGTCGCCCTCCATCAGGGCGGCGGCGCCCCACATGTGCAGCACCAGGTCGACCCGCGCCTCGCCGACCAGGTCGAAGAGCACCTGGCGCAGCACCTCGGGGTCGTAGGCGACGCTGTAGCGGACGCGGTGGTGCGACTTGGCGCTGCCCCACATCAGGCCCCAGCGCAGGTAGCGCCGCACCAGCTCCGGGTCGCGGCTGCCCCACTCCTCGCGCGGCGGGTGGAAGGCGCCGCCGCGCGCGCGCATGCGCTCGGTCGCCTCCTGACACAGCCCGCCGATCACGGCGCGACCGGCGCCGTCGTCGAGGGTCAGCAGCAGCACGATCAGGCCGCCGGTCGCGAGGCCGCCGAGCGAGCCATAGCGCTCGACCAGCACGACGTCGGCGCCCTCGCGCGCGGCCGCCACGGCGGCGCAGACGCCGGCCGAGCCGCCGCCCACGACCAGCACGTCGGCGCGGCGCATCACCGGGAGGTCGCGGGCGGGCTCGCGGATCGATTCGTCGGCCACGGGGCAGCATGCTCGCACGGCCGCACGGCCGTTTCCAAGCGGAGGCCCGCGTGCGCGCTGAGACAGAACGACCCGGTCGCCGCGTTCCCGCTGCCCGTGGTGCCCGAGCCCGGTGCCAGCGCGCTCCGGCTCGCAGCGCTCGCAGCCCTGCCGCTCGCTGCCAGCGTCAGGGCAGGATGCGCACGGGGGTTCCCGGCATGGCCCGGTCGGCCAGGAAGTCGACGTCGTCGTCGCTGAGCGCGATGCAGCCGTAGGTCCAGTCGAGGTGGGCCGAGTCTCCGCGCCAGCGCTCTCCCTCGCCGTGGAAGCCGATGCCGCCGCCGAGCGGCGTGTCGCCTGGCGGCGGCAGCCCGACGGCGTGCGCGCGCAGGATCCGGGCGTGGTCCCGGGGCGTGATGCGGCCCTCGCGCAGCGCGGCGTCCGCGTCCGCGCGGGAGGGGTAGTCGATGGGGACGAAGCGGTGGAAGCGCATCGGCCCGCCACCGGTCGCGACGTGGTACAGACCCTCGGGCGTGCGCCAGTCGCCCTGGCGGAGCTTGTGCCCCTGCGGAGCGCGACCGAGCGCGACGCGCAGCCGCCGCTCACCACCGCCGGCGCAGTGCGCCAACAGCTCGCGTTCGGCCTTGTGCACCACGATCTCCGCGATGCGATCGCACGGGGGGAGCGGCTGCGGAGGCGGCGAGCCGGGAGGCGGCGAGGCTGGCGAGGCAGGCGGCAACGAAGGCGGCGGCTCGGCGGCGCACGCGAGCGCGAGCATGGCGACCAGGCCGGCCGCGCCGAGCGCGCGAGATTTGCGCCGATGCCCCACGCCGGGAACGTTACGCGGGATGCGCGCGCTCTTCCTCCTCGGCTGGCTGCTCGCCGGCATCGCCCGGGCCGCGACCGGCAGCCAGGGCGCGGCCTTGCCCGCGCCGGCCCCGCCTCTCCAGCCGCTGGTGGGCAGACCTTCCTCGGACCTGGTGGAGCCGGGCGACACCCTGCTCGACGTCGCCTTCCGCCATCGGCTGGGCTTCGAGGCGGTGCGTCGCCTCAACCCGCAGCTCGACGTCTGGATCCCGGACCCGGGTACCGTGGTGCGACTGCCGACGCAGGCCATCCTGCCCGACGCGCCGCAGGAGGGGCTCGTGATCAACGTGCCCGAGATGCGTCTGTACGACTTCACCGCCGAGTCGGGCCCCGAGATCCTCTCGGTGGCCGTGGGAGACGCGACGGACCCCACCCTCCTCGGCAGCTTCCACGTCGGCGCCAAGCGCACCGATCCGGCCTGGAACGTGCCCGAGTCGATCCAGCTCGAGAAGCCCGAGCTCCCGCCGGTCGTGCTGCCCGGGCCGGACAACCCGCTGGGCAGCCGATGGATGACGATCGGCGCGACCTCCTACGGCATCCACGGCACCAACAATCGCTGGTCGATCGGACGCGAGGCGACCCACGGGTGTGTGCGGCTCTACGAGGACGAGATGCAGCGGCTCTTCGACCGGGTGCCGAGCGGGACGCCGCTGCGGATCGTCTACCAGCCCGTGAAGTGGGGCCGCGACGGCGGCAGGCTCTTCGTCGAGGTCCATCCGGATCGGTACGCCCGGGAGGCGGAGCCGCTTGCCACGGCGATGGACGTTCTCGCGGCGCACGGCCTCGCCGAGGCGGTCGATCGACCGGCGCTCGAACGCGCTCTCGAAGAGGCGCGGGGCGTGCCCACCGACCTGGGGCCGCTTCCGGTCCCCAGCGAGTAGGACGAGCCCGGCGCTACTTGCGGACGCCCTTGTTGAAGATCGCCTCGGCTCGCCGCGCCGAGTCGGCTGCGTCGGCCGCGGCCGCCTCGGCGCGCCGCACCGCCTGCTCGGCGGTGTTCTCCGCCGCACTCGCTCGGCTGGCTGCCGCGTCCGCCTTGCGCTCGGCCGCCTCGACCCGCGACTCCAGGGCCGACACTCGGCTCTCGAGCGCGTCGACGTTCCCCCGCGTGGCGCAGCCGAAGCCCGGCGGCAGCAGGAGGCACACGAGGACGATGCTGGCAATCCGGAGTCTCATCGGATCGGTCTCCTAGGAAGCGATGGGCAGTCGAGAACGAAGCAACCTGCATGCCATCCAGGCGCACGACAGCAGCGCGCCGAACCCCCGGGTGGGGCATACGGAGACACCCGCCCCCGCGGAGGGGGCGAAACGCACCGGTGAGCCGGCTTTCGCTAGGGATCGAGCCCGCCCCAGGCCGGGAGCTCGGCGCCGGCGGCGACGGCCTCGCTCGCGAGCTCCGCGACGCGAGCCGAGAGCGCGACCCCGTGGCCGGCGTAGGCCGACGTCACGATCATCCGCGGGTCGTCGGGGTGCCGGGCGAGGATCGGGACGCCCCCGGTGCGAGAGCTCACCGGTCCGCCCCAGCGCCGCTCGACCGCGACGTCCGCCAGCACGGGGTGCAGGCCGCGTACGCGCGCCTCGAGCGCCGCGAGTCGCTCGGCCGCCGCGCCGTCCCGCACGTCGACCACCTGCAGCGGAACCTCGGGCGCGGTGACGAGCCCCGCCCCGAACACGAGCTCGCCGTCGCGCAGCGCCCGGCCCCACAGGTAGGGAAGGTCCGCCGTGTAGAAAGGCCGGCCGTCTGCGAGTCCGAGCGCCGCGTGCACCGACTCGGGAAGCGGAGCGGTGGCGAGCGCGAGGGTGAGCGCCGGGCGGAAGCCCGCGACGTGCGGCATCAACGTCCCGAGCAACGCGCCGGTCGCGAGCACGACGCGGTCGCAACGGAGCGCGCGTCCACCCACGTCGATCGGCGCAGTCGCTCCGAGTCGCAGGGCGTCCACGGCGGCGTGCTCGTGGATCGTGACCCCCACGTCGAGCGCCGCCCGCGCGAGGCCCGCCACCAGCGCACCCGGATCGAGCGTCCCTCCCGGGACCCGATCGCTCGCGCGCAGCCAGCTCTCGCCGTCGCGCCAGGCGATGCCACCGCGTGGCGGCTCGGTCGCGTGGAGCAGCTCGGTGCACCGCTCGATGCGCAGATCGCAGTCGATCCCGGCATCGCGCACGGCGCGCTCGAGTGCGGGAAGGCAGGCGTCCACGCCCTCCAGCGGACCGGCGGCCGTCTCCTCCAGCGCCAGACCGCCGGTGCGTCCGCTGGCGCCCGCGCCAACCCGGCCCGCCTCGAGCACGGCCACCCGGACGCCTCGCTGCGCGAGCCGCCACGCGGTGGCGAGCCCCGCGAAGCCGGCGCCGACGACCGCCACCTCGACGTGCGCGGGCAGCGCACGCCGGGGGACCTCGCAGTCGATCGACCAGGGCGGCGTGCCCCAGGCACGCCGAGACGTGGGCATGCTTCGAGTATGGCGAAGCCGCCTGTGCCCGCGAGCGCCTTCGCTGGACGCTCGATGGCGGGTTCGGCAGCATCTCGTGCGCACCCCGCGGTCCCGCGGAGTGGTCACACGTGGCCCGCATGGACCTGCGATCCGTCCTGCTCGAGATCCACACCGCCCTGGACGACGCCTCGATCGCCCACGCCCTGATCGGTGGCCTCGCCCTGGCCGCGCACGGCGCGGCGCGCGCCACGGTGAACCTCGACCTGCAAGCCGACGGCGCGCGCACGAACGACATCGACGCCCTGCTTCGCGAACGGGGCTACGAGGCGCTCCATCGCTCGGACGACGTCGCGAACTACGCCTCGCGCGACGCGGCGCGCGGCCGGGTCGACTTCCTCTTCGCGCGCCGTCCGCACGGGCGCGCGATGCTCGAGCGGGCTGCTCCTCACCGCGTCCTGGAGAACGAGCTGCGCGTCGTGGACGCGGCCGACCTGATCGGCCTGAAGGTCCAGGCGTCGTCGAACGACCCGGCGCGGCGGCACGCCGATCTCGCCGACATCGAGCGCGTGCTCGCGCACGGCGACGTCGACCTCGAGCGGGTGCGCGAGTACTTCCGGCTCTTCGACCGCGAGAAGGAGCTGGACGCCCTGCTGGCCGGAGCGACGCCGCGATGACGCGCTCTGCTCTCGGTCCGAAGGAGCTGGAGTCGCTCCGCGAGGACGGCCTGTCCGAGGCCCGGCGCGAGCAGTTCCGGGCCTCCGCGGCCGCGACGGCCCGCTGGGACCAGGAGCACCCGACCGACCTGGCCGGCGTGCTCGACTGGATCGACCAGCTGCGCGCAGCCTTCGGCGATCCTCCGGCTGATCGCCGGCCGTGGCGGGGCGCCGACTTCCGCCTCTGAAGCGGACACAAGCAGCGCCACCTGCGCGACTCCTCGTCCACATCCTGGGAAGCGTATCGCCCGGTGTCGGCTCCTGAGAGCGCGGAGACCGCACACCCGCCCTACACGATGGATCTGGACAAGGTCACGATCACCCCCGAGCCCGGGACGTTCCTGGCCGTCGCGGGCGGACTCGGTGTTCTGGCGGCCTACGGCCGCCGCCGCAAGAGCTGAGCAACGGCGCCGCGCGGACCGGGTCGTCCGGCGGCCCGGTTCGCCTGCGCCTCAGCCGTCGAGGTCGTAGCGGACCGGGATCTCGATGCTGAGTCGCCCCGCCGGCGGCGGTGGAAACGGCGCCGCCCGGCGCACCGCGTCGACGGTCGCGCGCGCCAGCGTCTTGGACGCCTTCCGAGTCGTGGAGACCTCGCCGAGCCCCCCGTCCGCGTCGATCGACAGGCGCACGACCACCACCCCCTCGAGACCACGCCGGCGTGCCATGGCGGGATAGCGCCGGTGCTCGCCGATCTCGCGCCGGACGCGCGCGATGT
>JASJBO010000004.1 GCA_030066475.1 Myxococcota bacterium | reverse complement strand
CCCGGCCCCGTAGACCAGGCGCACGCGCTGACCCGGACGCAGCGCCGCGCCGACCAGCTCGAACGCGACGCCGCGGTCGGCGGGGCGGGCCTCCAGCACGACCTCGGGTGCCGCCGCGCGCGCCTCGGTGAAGCCCGGCCCCTCGGGATCCGCGGCCTGCGGTGGGCTCCAGTACCACCAGCGACTCGCCTCGAAGCGCAGGTGGCCGCCGAGGGCAACGCCGAGCGGTCCCGCCTCGTAGACGAGCTCGAAGCGCCGCGCCTGCTCCACGGCGACGGGCTCGCCCACCGGCTCGAGCCAGGCGCGACCGCCGCCGTCCGCGGGATGGCGAAGCGCGGTGCGCTCCGCGCGCAGCTCCGCGAGCTTGGTGAGCGCGGCCGTGGGGGGCAGGGAGTCCGCGGGCTCCCCCGTCGACGGCGCCGGCCTCGGCGCCTCGCCGCTCGCCGCGCGCGCTTCGGGCTCGGCCGCTGCGGACGGCGCATCGGGCGCCACCGACTCCGGCGCCGAGCAGGCGCCCGCCATGACGAGCGCGAAGGCGAGCAGCAGCGGAACGAAGCGGCACACGCGCGGGCAGGCTAGCTGAACGGCGGGCTGGGTGGACTTCGCGCGCCTGCGGCTCGCTGCGCGCTCAGCCGCTGCGCGGCTTCGCTTGCGTATACTCGGCGGCCGCGGAGGCGGCGACGAGGCATGGGGCGCTGGGGATGGATCGCGGGCGGCGCGGTGGTGCTGGCTGGCGCGGCGGCCGTGCTCGGCGGCTGCGCCCCGGCGGGGCCGCCGCCCGCCCGGCCCAACGTGCTGCTCGTCACGCTCGACACCACGCGCGCCGACCGGCTCGGAGCGTACGGCTACGCGCGTCCCACGACGCCGCGCCTCGACGAGCTGGCACGCGAGTCGGTGGTGTTCGAGCGCGCCTACGCGCCCTCGACCTGGACGCTGCCGTCGCACGCCTCGCTGTTCACCGGCAAGCTGCCGAGCAGCCACGGCGCCCGCTACGACCCGGAGGGCCCGCTGGTGCTCGGCAGCGCGCTGGACGGGCCCGACGCCTGGAGTCGTATCCGCGCCCGCGGCCTGTCGCGCGGCGAGGTGACGCTCGCCGGACTGCTGGGCGAGGCCGGATACCGCACCGGCGCGGTCGTCGCGGGGCCGTGGATGAAGCGGATCTTCGGCCTCGACGCCGGCTTCGAGCACTACGACGACGCCGGCATCGGTTCGCTGAACGGACGCGCGGCCGGCTCGGTGACGGACGCCGCACTCGACTGGCTGGCGCGCGACGACGAGCGGCCCTTCTTCCTGTTCTTGAACTACTACGACCCCCACACTCCGCTCATGCCGCCGTGGGACTCCGTGCTCCAGGTGGTGCCCCGCGACGAGCGCCCGCGCGGCCGGGCACGCACGCGCACCGAGCTCTCGGGGCTCTACGACGCCGAGGTGCACTACACCGACCAGGAGCTCGGCCGCCTGCTCGACGCGCTGCGCGCGAGCGGGCGCTGGGACGACACCTGGATCGCAGTCACCGCCGACCACGGCGAGCTGCAGGGCGAGCACGGCGAAACCGGGCACGGGAAGTCGCTCTACGAGCCCGAGCTGCGCGTGCCCCTGCTCGTCAAGCCGGCCCGGGGCGGGCCGAGCCCGGGCCGCTCGCGGGAGCTGGTGCAGCTCACCGACGTGTTCTCGATGATCCTGGCACGTGTGGGCCTGGTGCCGCCGGCCGGCACGGCGGCTCCCGGCGACGACGTGCCGGTGCTCGCCGAGGTGCATCCGCTGCCCCAGTTCGCAAAGCGCGGGAGCTGGCGCGCGTTGATCGAGGGCGACCACAAGTACCTGGAGAGCTCGCGCGGTGAGCGCCTGCTGTTCGACGTCGTGCGTGATGCCGACGAGACCGAGAACCTCTTGCCGCGCGAGCCCGAACGCGCGCGCGCGATGGCGGCGCGCCTGGCCGACGCCCTCGCCGCGCTGCCGGCGCCGCCCGCCTCCGACGGGACCGAGCGTGAGGTCGACGAGGAGACGCGGCGGGCGCTGGAGAGCCTGGGCTACCTGGAGTGAGCCGCCTCGAAGCGCTCGGGCTCGGCGTCGGGCAGCAGCAGCTCGAGCGCACCCGCACCCGGATCGAGCCGCACCTGGCCGCAGGGGCCCTCCAGCTCGGCCCCCGCGGCCGAGGTCGGATCGCAGCGCAGGCGCTTCTCGCCCTCGACCTCGAGGGCGGCCACGGCGCCGCTCGCATCGGCGAACAGCAGGCGCGCGCGCCCGCCGCCGGGCCGCCGCTCGCACCACTCGAGCGCCGCCTCCACGTTGTCGAGGCGCTCGAGGCACTGATCGACCAGCAAGAGCCCGGGCGCGCGGCAGCGCTCGCCCGGCTCGGGCGGCGCCAGCACCCGGCCGGCCGCGGCGAGCCCGCAAGCGTTCACGCCGGCGAAGCAGGCGGCGAGGCTGGCCTGCGTGAGGGCGACGTAGGGATGGCCGCCGTCGGGGACGGCGCTGCGCACGCACAGGCCGCGCTCCGCCGGCTCCAGCGCGACCTCGAGCTGGATGCCGCCACCGGGCGCGGGGGCGGGGTCCACGGCCGGACCCGCCAGCGCGTCCTGCAGGAGCCCGAGGACGGCGGCGGGCCTCAGCCCGGCGCCGCGCGCCAGACCGGCGCAACGCTCCGCCAGATGGGGAAAGTGCCGGGAGAGGTCACGGGCGAGCGCTTGAGCACCGCTCGGCGGGAGAGCCGCGGCCGCGCGCGCGCGAATCTGCGCGCGGCAGGCGCGTCCCTGGTCGAGCCCCAGGTCGCGCGGGGCTCCGGCGCTGCGAACCCGTGCGATCAACCCGACGCGCGCCCGGCGCTGAAGTCGACGAACAGCACCTCGTTGAGCGCGCCGGTGCGGTAGCCCTCGAGGTCGAGCGAGACGAATCGGAAGCCGAGCGGCTTGAGCGCCTCGACGATGGCCCGGGCCATGGCCGGATCGAGCGCCCGGGGGAGCTCGGCGGGATCGATCTCGACGCGTGCCAGCTCCCCGTGGTGGCGCACGCGAAGCTGCCGGAAGCCCAGCGCCCGCAGCCGATCCTCGCCCAGCTCCACCTGCCGCAGCCGCTCGGGCGTCACCTCGGTGCCGTACGGGAGCCGCGACGACAGGCAGGCCGAGGCGGGCAGCTCCGCGGTCGGCAGGCCCGCGGCGCGCGACAGGGCGCGGATCTCGGCCTTCGACAGCTCGGCGTCGAGGAAGGGCGAGAGCACGCCCTGCTCGTCGGCGGCGCGGTGGCCGGGTCGGAAGTCGCCGGTGTCGTCGGTGTTGACGCCGTAGGCGACGGCGTCGAAGCCCAGCTCGGCGCGCAGCCGCCCCAGCACCGTGAACAGCTCGGACTTGCAGTGGTAGCAGCGGTCGGGGGCGTTGGCGCGGTAGTCGGCGCTCGCCATCTCGTGCGTCTCGACGAAGCGGTGCGGAAGCGAGAACTCGCGCACGATGCGCTCCGCCATCTCGCGGTGGCTCTCCGGGTAGGAGGGAGATACGGCCGTGACGGCCAGGCTCCCGTCCCCCAGCGCCGCGTGGGCCGCCCAGGCGAGATAGCTCGAGTCGACGCCGCCCGAGAAGGCCACCAGCAGCCGCCCGGCCTGTCGGAGTCGCTCCTCCAGGCGGGCTGCCTTGCCGACCAGATCCGCCGGGAGCTGCCCAGGGGTTCGCGGCGCCACGGACCGAAGTTACAGCCGGCTCGGGGACGGTCAACCGAGCTACCATGGGGCGGTGAGGGGGGATTCCATGCCGAAGCTGCGAGTCGGGCTGGTCTACGGCGGCCGTTCGGTCGAGCACGAGGTGTCGCTCGCGTCGGCGGCCTCGATGCTGCGCAACCTCGACCCGTCGCGCTACGAGGTGTGGCTGCTCGCGATCGACCACGCCGGGGTCTGGCGCGTGGGTCCGCCGGGCACCTCGCTCGAGGTGGTGCCCGAGCGCGGCCGGCCGGTCTGGCTGCCGCACGACCCCACGGCCCCCGAGCTGCGGGCCGAGGCGGGCGAGCGCGTCGGCCTCGACGTGCTCGTCCCGATCGTGCACGGCCACGGCGGCGAGGACGGCTCGCTCCAGGGGCTGTTCGAGCTGGCGGAGCTGCCCTACGTCGGCGCGGGCGTGCTCGGCTCGGCAGTGCAGATGGACAAGGAGGTCAGCAAGAGGCTGCTGGCCCAGGCCGGGCTGCCGGTGCCCGAGTGGACGGTGGTGACCAAGCACGAGCTGGCCCGCGACGCCCGCGGGACCGTACACCGCGTGGTGGACGAGCTGGGCGTGCCGGTGTTCGTGAAGCCCGCCAACTCGGGCTCCTCGGTGGGCATCCAGAAGGTGACGCAGCCCAAGGCGCTCGGGCGCGCCCTGGCCGAGGCGAGCCGCTACGACACGAAGCTGCTGGTCGAGCGCGCTCTCGACGCGCGCGAGATCGAGGTGGCGGTGCTCGGCAACGACGAGCCCGAGGCCTCGCTGCCGGGCGAGATCCGCCCGCGCCGCGACTGGTACGACTACGAGGCGAAGTACGTGGACGAGAGCACGGAGCTGGTGGTGCCGGCGCCGCTCTCGGACGCCCAGACCGAGCGCGTGCGCGACCTGGCGCTGCGCGCCTACCGCGTGCTCGAGGGCGCGGGCCTGGGGCGGGTGGACTTCCTGCTCGACCGGCCCAGCGAGCGCTTCTACCTGAACGAGGTGAACAGCCTGCCGGGCTTCACCGAGATGTCGATGTATCCGCGGCTGTGGGAGGCGACGGGGCTGCCGTACCCGCAGCTCCTGGACCGGCTGATCGAGCTGGCGTTGGAGCGGCATCGGGAGCGGGCGGTGCTGGAGACGACCTTCCGGTCCTGAGGACGGGCGTGGTTGCAGGCCGCGGGACGAATGAAGGCGGCTACCCCAGCTGCGGGGTGGCCGCCTCTCTCGTCTGATTGGCGCTGAGCCAGTGGCGCGACCAGCTCAGCGGCGGGTGCGGCCGGCGAGCAGGAGGCCGGCGACGGCGGAGCCGAGCAGCGCGACGGTGCCGGGCTCGGGGACGCCGAGGTGCAGGTCGAGGAATCCGAACACGGGCAGCACCGAGGAGGCGCCGATGTTGGTCGACACGAAGACCGGCGTCACCAGGCGCACCACGCCCGAGCCGATCGCGGTCGAGCTGGTCGCCGAGGCGGGGCCGTGCGCGAAGCCGGCCTGGGTGATGGTGCCGACCTCGGTCGCGCCCGTGGTCCAGGGATTGCCGACCACGGTCACGTTCACCAGCATCGAGGCGGTGGCCGTGCCGCCCACCCCGATCACCTCGACGGGCACGCTCACGTTGGCCGGCGGCGGCGCGCTGCACGGGGCGAACAGGCAGACCTTGTTGAAGCCCAGGATCGCCATCGGGCCGCTCAGGGTTCCGCCCACGCCGCCGTCGAAGGAGCCCGTCGCGTTGTGGGCGGTGGCCTGGACGCCCTGGATCGGGAACGCGGCCGGATCGGTCACCGCCACCACGACGCCCGTGGTGGCGAAGGGCGAGGAGGGCACGATCAGCGTCGCGATGTGGCCGTCGACCGAGGTCACGTCGGCAATGCCAGTGGCGGTCACGGCGACCGGGTCGAGCGCCGTCGAGATCTGGAGCGAGAGCTGGCCCGCGAACGGAACGGGGTCGGCCGTGGCCTGGCTGGCGACGGCGAGGGCCAGCAGAGCGGCCAGCAGGAGCTGGAACGAGCTGCGCATCAGGGTCTCCCGGAACGGGTTGGAGCTGTCAGGAGAGGTGGCCGGACGGCGCGGCTGCGTGGCAGAAAAGCTCCAGTCGGCAGGCTCCGAACAGCAGCGGCCGCCCCCCGGCGAAGGGGGCGGCCGCTCGAGATCAGGCCCTCGGAACGGGTCCGGTCGGGCCTCGAGTCGCGGAGCCGACTAGCTGCGGCGCGTGCGGCCGAACAGGGCGAGACCCGCGGCGGCCGAGCCCAGCAGCAGCAGCGTGCCCGGCTCCGGGACGCCGAGGTGCAGATCGAAGATTCCGAAGGTCGCCAGCACCGACGAGGCGGCGATGTTCGTCGAGACGAACGTCGGGGTCACCAGGCGCAGCACGCCCGAGCCGATGGCCGTGGAGCTGGTGGCGGAGGCGGGACCGTGGGCGAAGCCCGCCTCCACGACGGTGCCGACCGCCGCGGAGCCGGTGGTCCAGGGGTTGCCCTGCACGGTGGCGTTCACGAGCACGAAGGCGGTCGTCGTGCCGCCCGCGCCGATCACGCCGAGCGGAACGCTCACGTTGGCCGGCGGCGGCGCGCTGCACGGGGCGAACAGGCAGACCTTGGCCACGCCGACGACGGCCATCGGACCGTTCAGGGTGCCTTCGCCGGCGCCACTCACGAACGTGCCGCTGGCGTTGTGAACGGTCGCCTGGACGCCCTGGATCGGGAACGCCCCCGGGTCGGTCACCGGAACCTGGACCGAGGTGGCCGCGAAGGGCGAAGACGGGATCAGCATGGTCGAGACGTGCGTCCCGCCGCCGGAGCCGTTGATCGTTGCGAGCCCGCTACCGGTCGCGGCGATCGGCGGCAACCCGGCGATCGAGACGCCGATGCTCCCCGAGAAGGGGACGACGGCGGCCGAGGCGGCGCCTGCGAGAACCAACAGGGCGACTGCGAAGAAGGCGGACAACTTGCGCATCTTGATCTCCCAACGATGGCGGCGGGGGACCGCCGCGGCCGACGACCCCGAGCCGCCAGCACGAATTGCTGTTGGGAGAGGTGTGCGAAACGAGGCCTGCGTGGCAGGAAACCTCGCTGGATCGTGAAAAAAGCAGAGCGGCCGCCCCCCGAGGGGGACGGCCGCTCCTTGGATCAGGCCCCTGCGGGCCCTGGGCCATGTGAGCCCTTAGCTGCGGCGCGAGCGACCGAACAGCACGAGGCCCACCGCGCCCGAGCCCAGCAGCAGCAGCGTGCCGGGCTCCGGCAGGTGCAGGTCCAGGATCGCGAAGGTCGGGAGCACTGCGGAGGCGGCGATGTTCGTCGACACGAACGTCGGGCTGACCAGGCGCAGCGCGCCCGAGGTGGCCGTCGAGCTGGTCCCCGAGGCCGGGCCGTGTGCGAAGCCGCTCTGCACGACCGTGCCGATCGCCACGGTGCCGGTGGTCCAGGGGTTGCCCTGCACGGTGGCGTTCACGAGGAAGAAGGCCGTCGTGGTGCCACCCACGCCGATCACCGAGAGCGGAACCGTCACGTTGGCCGGCGGCGGCGCGCTGCACGGGGCGAACAGGCAGACCTTGGCCGCGCCCACGACCGCCATCGTGCCGTTCAGCGGGTTCGGGTTGGGGGGCGAGCCGCTGGCGAAGCTGCCGGTGGCGTTGGCCACGGTCGCCTGCACGCCCTGGATCGGGAACGCCCCCGGGTCGGTCACCGGGACGACCACGCCGGTCGCCGCGAAGGCCGTCGCAGGCAGCAGCAGCGACGTCACGTGCGTGCCGCCGGCCGAGCCGTTCAACGTCGCCACGCCGGTGCCCGTCGCCGCGATCGGAGGCAGGCCGGCGATCGAGACGCCGAGGCCGCCCGCGAACAGCTTGATCGAAGCAGAAGCCGAGCCCGCGAAGCCGAGGGCCAGCAGGGCGGCCAGAAGGATGCCAGACAACTTACGCATTGAATCCGTCTCCGTTTCCTAGCTCCCTGCTGCCACCCCGCCGGTCGGAGCACACGCAGTTCGCGACCGCGTGAGATTGCAAGCTCGGTACCAACTGTCCTGGAACCCCTGTGGATTCCGTAAACCATTGAATCTGTGGGGCTTCCCGGATCGCTCGGCCCCCGAGGGAGGGCGCCGCGAGGCGATGAGTGGAAGCACTGTTCCGTCGGGTGGGAAAAGCCTTGCCGCGCTACTTGATCACGTAGCCCAGGGCGCGGAGCTGGTTCAGCTCCATCTCGTCGAGCTCGACATCCTCGGCCTGCTGGCCCCAGGGCGGCGCCTCGATCGCCAGGTAGGCGTCGAGCTCGGCCTGCACCTCGGGCGGGACGCCGCCGTCGTCGGGCTCGAACAGGTTCTCGGCCTCCCACGGATCGGCGGCGAGCTCGTACAGCTCGGCCTGCGAGGCCTTCTCCGGGACGAGCGGCTGGAACAGGCGGTAGTCCCCGAGCGTGAGCGCCACCAGCGGGTCCTCGGGCTTGCCGGGCCGGCCCCAGGCGCGATCGAGCTGGGCGAAGGCCGCGCGCGGCGCCTCCTGCGGCTCGCCACGGCCGGCCGCCTCGATCAGCGAGACCAGGGACTTCCCGTCGGCGCCGGGCAGCGGGGGCAGTCCGAGCAGGTCGAGGAGGGTGGGCCAGATGTCCACGTTCGCCACCGTCGGCTCGACCACCACCGGCTCGGGCAGCCGGAACGGCAGCGCGATGATCCAGGGCGTGTGCGTGACCTCGCGGTAGAGGGTGCGGGCGTGGCCCTCCGTGCCGTGCTCGCGGAAGCCCTCGCCGTGGTCCGAGGCGATCACCAGCACCGTCTTCTCCAGCAGGCCGCGGTCGCGCAGGCCGGCGTAGATCTCGCCCACGTTGCGGTCGGTCCAGTGGATCGCGTTGTCGTAGGCGTCCGAGTAGCCGGTGCCGAAGTGCGAGGAGATCTCGTCGTAGGCGTACTGGTGGATGTCCATGTAGTGCATGTACAGGAAGAAGCGCTGGTGACCGTGGGCGCGCAGGAACTCCTGGGCGCCCAGGGTGAGGTCCTCGTCGGTCCCCAGCAGCGGATGGCTCGAGGGGTTGTTGCGCTGGAAGCGCTCGGGGTTGCGCCCGGGCTTGGGTCGCAGGTAGATGTCGAAGCCCTGCGAGAAGCCGAAGTTGGTCGCGACCCAGCCGTTGCGCCAGATCCCCGCCGTGAAGAAGCCGGCCTCCGAGAGGATCTCTGCCGGCATGACGGCCTCCTCGGGCAGTCCGTGCTTCCAGCGCAGCACGCCGTTGGTGCGCGGCCAGGTGCCGGTCCAGAGCGAGGCCATCGAGGTCTTGGTCCAGCTCGACTGGCTCACGACCTTCTCGAAGCGGATGCCGGTCTCGGCGAGGTAGTCCATCACCGGGCTGGTCTGGCGCTCGAAGCCGTACGAGCTCAGGTGGTCGGCGCGCAGCGTGTCGATCAGGATGAACACCAGGTTCAGGTCGTCGCGGTCGCGCAGCTCCCGCAGGTCCTCGATCGTGCCCTCGGGACGCTCCTGGGGCACGGTGACCTCGACCTGCGTGAGCACAGCGATCACGACCACGAGCCCGGCGAGCACGTAGTAGGTTCTCGGCGAGTCGAGCAGGCGCCGGAGCAAGGATCGTCCTCCCGGTATCGAGCGAAGCCGCGGACCATATCACGCGGCCGGGCGGCTTCCTATCGGCAGGCCGACTCGCCGAGGCGAGGGCCCGAGCACGTGGGCCCGTCACGAGTCGGGACCGGCTCCGAGCTCGCGGCGCAGCGCGAGGGCGGTCTCGTGCCAGGGCTCGCGCGGCGGGCGCGCGGCGCTCCGGAGGGCGCGCTCGAGCGCGGGCCGGGCCTCGGCGCGACGACCCAGGCCGACCAGCGCCGCGGCGCGCACGTAGTGCAGGTGGGGGGCGCCGTCGGGCGACTCGAGGCCGGCCAGGCCGCGGTCGGCGGCCCGGAGCGCCGCGACGGGCTCGCCGCGCGCCAGGTGCACCGTCGCGAGGGTGTCGGCCACGTGCGGGGCCCAGTGCGAGGCCTCGGCCGCCGCCCGGGCCAGGGACAGGGCCCGATCGAGCTGCTCCGCGCGGGCTGCCAGCCCCCAGGCGACCGCGTTCTGCAACGACCAGCTCTCGGGCTCGTCGCGCAGCGCGGCCTCGGAGACCGCGAGCGCCTCCTCGCTCCGCCCCCCGGCGCCGAGCACCGCCGCCGCGTGCGGGGCGAGGGCGGGAGGCAGCGCCGCATCACTGGCGGCGAGCACCCGGGACAGCCGCGCCGCCGCGCTCGGGGCCCGGCCCGCGCCCCACTCCGCCGTGGCCACGCGCAGCGCGAGCTGCGGCCCGGCGTCGCCCTGCGCCGTCTCGAGCAGGCGCAGCGCCTCGTCGCTGGCACCCGCCTCGAAGCGCAGCGCCGCCAGCCGCCAGGCCGCCGCGGGCTCGCCCGGCGCCCGCTCGAGCGCCGCCTCGTAGGCGGCCGCGGCCCCCGCGGGATCGCCCTCGACCTCGCGCACCCGTCCTAGCCCGATCCACGGCTGGGCGGCCCTGGGATCGAGGCGGGCTGCGCGCCCGAACGCCGCTGCCGCGTCGGCTCCGCGCCCCTGGCCTTCCAGCGATCGACCCAGGAGCAGCTGGTAGTCCCCGGAGTCGGGGACGAAGGCCAGCGCCGCGCGGATCTCGCGCTCCGCAGCGGGGGCGTCGCCGGCGTTCAGCGCGTAGGCGGCGCGAACGGCGGGCAGATGGCCGCCCGTGGCCTGCACGGGGGCCAGCAGCGCGTAGGCCTCGCGAGAGCGCCCGCGGGCCGCCAGGGACTCGGCCCGCGCCAGCAGCGTCAGCAGCCCGATCTCGTCCTTCGGGTCGGGCCCCGCCAGCTCTTCGAGGGCGCCGAGCCGGCCCCGCGGCACCACGTAGCCGAGCGCCTCGAGCCGGCCGCGCGCGTCCGCGGCCAGGCCCGTCTCGGGCTGCAGGGGCCTGGCGTCGGCGAGCCGGGCCTCGAGCCGCCGGGCGAGCTCTCGCGCCACCTCGGCGTGCTCTTCGATCGCGTTGTGCGCCTCGGCCGGGTCGGCCCGAAGGTCGTAGAGCTCGGGCCGGGGCGCCCGGACGTACTTCCAGCGTTCGCCCCGCAGGGCGAACAGCGCGCTCCAGCCCAGGTCGAGATGGGTGGCGAGCGTCTCGTGGTAGGCGAGGAGGGGCTCGGCAGCACCGGCCCGCACCGCCGCGAGGTCACGCCCGGCGTTGGGCAGGGGCGGCGCGCCCACCGCAGCCAGCAGCGTCGGTGCCAGGTCGGCCAGCTCGACCGGCGCCTCCACCACCTCGCCACCTCGCCAGCCCGGGCCACTCAGGATCAGCGGGATGCGCTGGGTCGCCTCGTAGATTCCGTAGGAGTGGGTCGGCTCGCCGTGCGCCCCGAAGGCCTCGCCGTGGTCGCTGGTCACGACCACCAGGGTCCCTGTGGAGTCGAATCGGGCCGCCAGACCGTCGAGCAGCCGGCCGAGCTGGGCGTCCACGAAGGCGACCTCGCCGGCATAGGGATCGTCGGGAAAGGCCAGCGAGAAGCCTGCGGGCGGGTCGTACTCGGCGTGGGGATCGTAGACGTGCACCCACAGGAAGAAGCTCGGGGGGGCGGAGGCCGCCCAGGCCAGCGCCGCGTCCACCACCGCGTCGGCGCGCCGCTCGGCGTAGCCCACCAGCCCGGAGCGGGAGCTGCCGAGGCGATCGTCGTAGCTGTCGAAGCCGCGCGCCAGCCCGAAGCGGGCGTCGAGCACGAAGGCGCCCACCACGGCCGCCGTGGCCCAGCCGTGCGCCCGCATGCGTTCGGCGAGCGTGGGCGGGCCCGCGTCGAGCCGGAAGACGGAGTTGTGGCGGACGCCGTGGTCGGGCGGCTGGAGCCCCGTCATCAGGGTGGCGTGCGCAGGCAGCGTGAGCGGAGCCGGCGACGTGGCCACGGCGAAGCGCACGCCGTCGGCAGCCAGGGCGTCCAGGCGCGGCGTATGGGCGCGCGCCGCGCCGTAGCAGCCCAGCGCGTCGGCGCGCAGCGTGTCGATCGTCACCAGGACGACGCGCTCCGGCACCCACTCCACGGGCGGCCGACACCCGCCGAAGAGCCCGAGCAGCAGGCCCGCGAGCAGAGCCGGAACGAGGAGTCCCGTCCGGCGCGAGCGGCGCGGCTCGGGACTCGCGGCGCGAATCGGCGGCCTGCGAACGGCGCGGAAGGCAGCGGGAGCGAGGCACCTCTCCACTGGTTCTCGGGTGGCCTCCGCGTATAATCCCGCGTTCACTTCTGCCCGAGGGAGGTCCGAGCGCCCGATGTTCCCCCGGTATTGTTCCACGTCCTCGCCCTACGACGACTGCGGCGGCCTGCGCCGCAAGCCTCGGCCGGCTCGCCGTGCGGGGCGCCTGTGCGCGGCCCTGGCAGCCGCCATCCTGCTGGCTGGCGGCTGTGCCGGCAGCATCGAAGACCGGCTCGCCGAGGCGCGCGCCCTGCAGGACGCCGGCCAGTTTAGCGAGTCGGTCGAGCCCCTCCGCGAGATCCTCGCGCGCGAGCCCGATCTCGCCGAGGCCAACTACCTGCTCGGCGTCGCGCTGGTGCAGACCGGGCAGCCGAGCCTCGCGGTCTGGCCGCTCGAGAAGGCCGCGTCCGAGCCCGCCCACACCGTGCCCGCCGGGCTGCTGCTGGCTTCGACCTTCCTCGGTCTGAACGCCTTCGGCGACGCCGTGAAGAGCGCCGATCGCGTGATCGCGGAGGACCCCGAGCGGGTCGCCGCCATCAAGGTCCGCGCGCAGGCGCTGCTCGGCGCGAACGAGCGCGAGAAGGCGCTGGAGGACACCGAGCGCCTGCGCGAGCTGATGCCCGACGACTTCCAGAGCGTGCTGATGCACGGCACGATCCTCGCGGAGCTCGACCGCCTGGACGAGGCCGCCGAGGTCCACCGCGAGCTGGAGGAGCTGGCCGCGAACTCCGGCGATGCCTCGCTGGCGGCGCGCGGCTGTCTGGCTCGCGCGAGCTTCTTCGAGGACAACCTCAAGGACGACGAGAAGGCCGAGGCGCACCTGCGCAAGTGCCTCGAGAAGAGCCCCGCCGAGCCGCTCGCCCTGCGCCTCGCCACGCAGTTCTTCGACAAGCGCGGCCAGCGCGAGGAGGCGACGGCGATCTGGGAGAGGGCGGTCGAAGAGGTGCCCGAGAGCCTCCAGGTGCGCGTGTCGCTCGCGGGCCGCTACGAGGCGGCCGGGGACGCCGAGCGCGCGCGCGCCACCCTGACCGAGGCGGTCGAGCTGCTCGGGAGCGCGGCGGCGTGGTACCAGCTCGCCGAGTTCGAGCGACGCGCCGGCAACCCCGAGCAGGCGCTCGAAGCGCTCGAGCAGGCGATCGCCTCCTCGCCGGGGCGCGCCGAGCGGCTCGAGTTCGCGCGCGCCGACCTGCTGGCAGACGTGGGGCGGCTCGACGAGGCCGAAGCGGTGATCGACTCGCTCTCCGAGCCCTCGTTCCGCGACCTGATGCGCGGCCGCGTGAAGCTGGCGCGCGGCGACGCCGAGGGCGCTCTCGAGGCTTTCGACGAGGGCCTGCGCCGCTGGCCCAACAACGCCGGAGGCCGCTACCTCGCCGGTCTGGCGGCGCGCGACGTCGGAGACTACGAGCGCGCGAAGTCGGAGCTGCGTGAGGCGGTCCGTGTCGATCCACGCGCCACGGACGCGGCGCTGGTGCTGGCGTCACTGATGCTGGCAGAGGGCCGCTACACGAGGGCTGTCGAGTTCGCCCGCAACTTCGTGACCAACCGGGGCGGCGCGCGGCCGGATGGCTACGGGATCTACGTGCAGGCGGCCGTCGCGCAGGGGCAGTACGACGCCGCGCGGCGGACCGCGGAGGCCCTGGCCGAGGGCGGCCACGCAGAGCACGCCGCCCTGGCGCACGCCGCGATCGAGCGGGCCGCCGACGGCCCGGATGCCGCGGCGGCCGCGATCCGCGCCAGCGAGATCGACCCGACCGACCCCGCGAACGACCGGGTGCTGCGCGCGCTGGTGGACAACCTGAGCGCCGCGGAGCACCACGACGAGGCCATCGCCGAGGTCGACGCGGCGATCCAGGCGAACCCCGACGTGGCCTCGCTCCACGAGCTCCGCGGGCTGCTGCTGGCGCGCGCGGGCCGCGACGACGAGGCGCGACCCGAGTTCGAGCGGTCGCTGGCGCTCGACCCGGACAATGGGCGCGCCAAGGCCGGGCTCGCCGAGCTGGCCGCCCGCGGGCAGGACCTGCCCCGGGCGATCGCGCTCTACGACGAAGCGGCGGCCGACTCGGGCGGTGCGGAGGCGGCGTTCGCAGCCGCCCAGCTCACGCTCATGAGTGGAGACATGGCGGGCGCCCGGCAGCGCTACGAGGCCGTGGTGCGGCGCGACCCGGGTCACGCCGGTGCACGCAACGACCTCGCCTGGCTGCTGGCGGAGTCCGGCGAGGACCTCGACCGGGCGCTCGAGCTGGCCCAGACGGCCCACCGCCTCGACCGCAGCGCCGCCGTCGCCGACACGCTCGGCTGGGTGCACTACAAGCGCGGGGAGTACGAGCAGGCGGTGGCGCGCTTCGAGGAGGCCCTCGCGGTCGACGCGGATGCCGCCTCGGTCCGCTACCACCTCGGGCTCGCGCTGGCACGCCACGGAGAGAAGCAGCGCGCGCTCGATGCGCTCCACCAGGCCCTCGAGGTCGGCAACTTCCCCGAGGAGGAAGCGGCTCGCAGCGAGCTCGCCCGCCTCCAGCGGCAATGAGGGAGACATCGTGACGTTCCGCCCGGGTCGCGCTCTCGCTGCGGGCCTGGCGATCGCGGCGGCGATCGCGGTGGCCGGCTGCACCTCCGACGAGGAAGCGTTCCAGAACCACATGGAGACGGCGCAGGCGCTGATCGAGCAGGGAGAGCAGCGCGAGGCGCTGATCGAGCTGCGCAACGCGCTCCAGCTCGACCCGAAGAACGCAGAGGTCAACTTCCAGATCGCCCAGCTCCTCATGGAGAGCGGGCGCTACGTGGATGCGACCTTCTTCTTCCGCGAGACCACACGCCTGGACCCGACACGCGCCGACGCCGCGCTGAACGAGGCCAGGCTGATCCTGTTCGACGACACCGAACGGGCCGAGCAGCTGATCACACGCGCGCTCGAGCTCGAGCCCGCCAACGCGCTGGGCCACGTGCGCCGCTCCGAGCTTGCGCTCGCCCAGGGCGACGCCGACGCGGCCCTCGAGGCCGCGCTCACCGCGATCGAGGTGGACCCCGACGACCCGCTCGGACACTCCCAGCTCGGGTTCGTTCACCAGGCCCGCATTCGCGAGAGCCGGCTGAGTCGCGAGACGCCGCCGGACGAGCTGTTCGAGGCGGCCCTGGCCGCGTTCCGCCGCGCGGACGAGCTGCTGGGCGGGGGACCGAACGTTCGCGTCGAGACGGCGCGCGTGTACGCCACCTGGCCGGGGCATCGGGAGGAGGCCTACCAGGCCTATCGAGATGCGTTCGACATCGCCAAGCCGGGCGAACAGCGCGGCCGCGTGGCCGGCTCGGCCATGAGCCTCGGCCGCGCCAATCGCGACCCGGAGTTCCTGCTCTGGGCGCTCGAGATGATGGTGTCCGAGGTCCCCACCAACCTGCCCGCCTGGGACGAGCTGGCCGTGGTGTCCGAGGGGCAGGAGCCCAGTGCCGGCGACGCGGTCTATCGCCGGCTGCTGGAGGTGCGGCCCCAGGACGACGAGGCCCACGTGCGCTTCGCGCTGTTCATGGCGCGCAACGGACGCCGGGACGAGGCGATCGCGCACCTGGAGGGACAGGCCGGGAGCGGGGTCGACCCGGCCGTGGCGCTCGACCGCGTCGTGGCCCTGCACCTGGGCTCGCGCGACCCCGAGGCAGCGCGCGCCGTGTACACCCGACTGCGCAGCGAGCGCCCGGACCAGCCGCGCACGAAGCTCGCCGCCGCCCGCATCGCGATTTCCGAGCGCCGCTTCGACGAGGCGGCGAAGGACCTGCGCACGTACCTGGGCTTGGAGCAGAACGTCGAGGCGCAGCGCATGCTGGCCCTCACCGAGCTGCAGCGCCGCAACTATCCCGCTGCGATCGCCGCCGCGGACACCGCCATCCAGCTCACCAACGGCCCCGCCCGCGACATGCAGCGCCTCAAGGCACGCATCTACTTCGCGGCCGAGGACTGGCTCCCGGTGACGGCAATCCTGCGGCGGCTGGCGCGCGGCGGCGCGGAGCTGAGTCCGAGCGAGCAGGTGATGCTCGCCACCGCCCTGTACGAGTCGAACCGTCCGCGGCCGGCGCGGCGCGTGCTGAGCCGGCTCCTGGAGTCCGAGAGTCCGCCGGCGGCGGCGATGCTCGAGTACGGGGTCCGCGAGGCGGAGAACGATCCGGAAGGCGCGCGCCGCTACCTGGAGCAGGTGCTCGAGCGGTCCCCGCGCAACCGCGTCGCGCTGCGCGAGCTGACCGATCGGGACCTGGCGGAAGGGCGGACCGCCGAGGCCGTCGCGCGCCTCGAGCGCGCCGCGGACGCGGGCCCGCTGCCCCCGCTGCTGCTGCTGCTGCGAGCCCAGGTCATGATCCACGTGGGCGACCTGGAGCAGGCGGAGGAGTCCGCGCGCCGGGCCTTCGCCGCCGCCCCACAGCTCGCCGCCGCACTCGACATCCTGGCGCGGATCTACACCGAGCAGGGCCGCCTGGCCGAGGCCATCGAGTCGTTCAGCGAGGCGGACGCGGCCGGCGCGCTGCCGGCGCCCGGCCAGGTGCTGCTGGCCCGCCTGCACCTCGCCGCGGGTCAGCGCCAGGAGGCCCGGGCCGTCTACGAGAAGGTGCTGGTGACGCGCTCGGATCTCGCGGGCGCCAAGAACGACCTGGCCTGGCTGCTCGCCGAGGAGGGCGCAGACCTCGAGCGCGCGCTCACGCTCGCCCAGGAGGCGCAGCAGGCGATCCCCGACAGCCCGAACATCGCGGACACGCTGGGCTACGTCTACTACCGCAAGGGCCTGCACGAGGCGGCGCTGCAGCAGTTCGAGTACGCCATCGAGCTGCTCGGCGAGGAGAGCGGCGACGGCAGCGCCGAGTTCCACTACCACCTGGGTCTGGCGCTGCGCGCCCTGGGGCGCGAGAGCGATGCCATCCCGGCGCTCGAGCGGGCTCTCGCCCTCGACGAGGAGTTCTCGGACGCAGAGCAGGCGCGGCGCGAGCTCGAGGCCGCGCGCGCTTCGCTCTCCGCCAGCTCCTCCTGAGCGCGCGCGGCGGGCCCGCACGAGCCGTGCCGCCCGCCTCGGCCGTGCGGAACGCCCCGCTCCCGGAGCCGGGGCCGGCGGCCTCCGCCCTGCTGCTGCTGGCCTGCGTCACGCTGGGCTTCGCGGTGCGCGCGGCCGGTCTCGAGCAGGTGTTCGTCGGCGACCAGGTGGTGTTCCCGGTAGGCGACGCCTACTACCACCTGCGCCGCGCGCTGTTCACGCTCGAGCGCTTCCCGGAGCTGCTGATCTGGGACCCGCTGGTGAGCTACCCCGACGGCTCCTGGGTGCCGTGGCCGCCGCTCCACGACTTCGCGCTGAGCCTGGCCGGTCGCTGGACCGGGAACACCCAGCGCGCCCTCGAGGTCGCCGCGGCCTGGTGGCCCGCCGTGGTGGGAGCGCTCACGGCCGTGCCCGTGTACGCCGCCGGCGCGCTCGTGGGTGGGCGCGGCGTGGGGCTCGCGGCCGCTGCGCTGTTCGCCCTGCTGCCGGCCAGCGTCTTCTACTCGGAGATCGGCAACGCCGACCACCACTGCACGGTGACGCTGCTGGGCGCGACCTGGCTGTTCGCCGCGCTCGCGGTGAGCCGGACCGGGGCGAGCCCGCGTGCCGTGAAGGCGGCCAGCGCGCTGCTGGTCGGCGCCCGGCTCGCGCTGCTGCTGGTGTGGCCCGGCAGCGTGCTCTACGTCGCGATCGCGGACGGCAGCCTGGTGGCGGTGCTGGCGCTGTGCGGACGGGCCGCGCGCCTCGCCGGCCAGGCCGCCGCGCTCGCCCTCAGCGCCGCGGCGATCGGCGGCTTCGTGGCGCCACTCGGCCCACCCGTCGGAGGGCCGTACTCCGCGATCGCGCTGTCCTGGCTGCACCCGACCGCCCTCGTCGCCCTCGCGATCACGGCGCTCGGGTGTGCGCTCGTCCAGCACCTGAGGCCCACCGAGGAGCCGCTCCGGCTCGTCCGGCGCAGCGCCGGCATCGCACTCGGGGTCGCGGCGGCGGTGCTGGCGTTCCCCAGCCCGCGCGAGGCCGTCGCGAGCGCGCTGCTGTTCGTGGGTCAGAACGAGCCCTGGTCGGCGCTCAACGCCGAGCAGCTCGCGCTGCTGCAGCCCGGGGTCGCGGGCGGCTGGCTGGGTCCGCTGCGCTACTACGGCGGGCTGGGCTACCTGCTGCCGCTGCTTCCCCTCGCCGCCCTGTGGCGGGCCCGCACCGCGCCCGACCTGCGCGAGCCCGCCCTGGTGCTGACGCTCTGGTCGGCGGCGTTCGGCGCGCTCGCCGCCCTGCAGGTGCGCTACGGCAGCGACTTCGCCCCCGCCGCCGCCGTGACGATGGCACTCGGGATCGCGCTGCTGGGACGCGCGCTCGGCGAGCGGGGCTCCCCGCTGGCCGCGCGGCTCGCCGTGTGGGTCGCGGTCGCGGCGGCGGTGGTGCCGCTGCTGGCGATGCACGCGGGCCGCGGCATCACCACCTGGCGCGCCCGCCACCGGCTCGAGCTGCGCGACCCGGCGCTCGCGACGCCGGCCGGCTCGCTCTACCGCTTCGCCGAGGAGATCCGGAGCGTCACGCCGGAGACCTCGGGCTTCTTCGATGTGGGGACGCCACCCGAGTACGCCGTGCTGACGCCGCCGAACATCGGGCACGCGATCCACTACGTGGCGCGCCGCGCCACGCCGGCGGACAACTTCGGTCCCTACGCCGGCTCGCAGCGCTTCGCCCAGGCGCGCAGGTTCTTCGAGCTGCGCGACGAGCGAAGGGCGCTGCGCGCAGCGCGCTCGCTGGGCTCTCGCTACGTGGTGACGATGCACTGGGGTCAGCGTGGGGGGCCGTGGGCGCTGGCGAGCCGGCTCCATCGCGAGGACGGCCGGGCGCGCGGAGACGCCCCGGCCTGGGCGCACTTCCGCCTGGTGACCGAGGGACCGCGCGGCGGGCGCCCGCTCACCGACCTGTTCGGCCGCCTCCCGGCCGAGGCGGGCGCCGTGCCGTACAAGCTGTTCGAGGTCGTGCCGGGAGCGGTCCTCGAGGTGCCCGCGCCGCCGGGAGCCGAGGTCGAGGCCGCGCTGGAGCTGCGCACCCCCGGCGGCCGGCGCTTCGTCTACACCGCCGAGGCCCGCGCCCGGCCGGACGGCATCGCCCCGCTGCGCGTCCCCTATCCGACCGAGCCCGCGGCCCCGGTGCGGGCGACCGGCCCGTATCGGGTGCGGGTGTCCGGGGCCGACGACGCGGCGAGCGCGCAGGTGAGCGAGGCCGACGTGCGCCGCGGCGCGCGCATCGCGGTCGGGAGCGCGCGACCATGAGCGGCCTGCGCGGCAACCTGGCGCTGGCGGCGCTCTCGCTGCTGCTGTTCCTGGGCGCCTGCGAGGGCCTGGCACGCTGGGTCGACCTGCGACCCGCCGCCGGCACCGCGCTCGCCAATCCGCCCTGGCTCGGCGACCGCTGGATGCTGCGCGCTAGCTATCGCGACGAGATGGCCCAGGCGGGCCAGCTCGCGCGCTACTACGAGCTGTACCAGTGGGATCGCTTCCTCTTCTTCCGCCTGCGCCCCGACGCGCACCTGTCGCTGGTCGACGTGTTCGCGGCACCCGAGGCGCGCGAGCGCACCCGCTGGAGCGTCCACACCAACGCGCGCGGCTTTCGCGGTGCGGAGTTCGCAGCGGCACCCGAGCCCCGGCGCACGCGCATCGCGGTGCTGGGCGATTCCTCGACGTTCGGGTGGGGGGTGGAGCAGTTCGAGGCCTATCCGGAGCGGCTCGGTCCCGCCCTGGCCGCGCTCGGCGACCTGCCCGACGACCAGTTCGAGGTGCTGAACCTCGGCGTGCCCGGCTACTCGAGCTTCCAGGGCCGGGTGCTGCTCGAGCACGTCGCCCTGAAGCTGGCACCCGACGTGGTGGTGTGGAGCTTCCTGTCGAACGACGGTCTCGCCACCGGCGAGAGCGACCGGGCTGCCTACGCCCAGCGGAGCGGCGCCATGGGAGCGCTGCTGGAGTGGCTGCACCGCAGCCGGGCGTTCGAGGCACTCGAGGCGTGGGCGGCGGTGGCGCGCGCGCGGCTCGAGCCGGCCGCGCCGCCCGACCCGAACGACCCCGGCCAGCGCAACGTCGCGAGCTATGCCGACGCGGCCCGGAACGTGCGCGACGCCGTCGCCGCGGCGCGGGACGCGGGCGTGCCGATCGTGCTGCTCGCGCAGTGCGTGCGGGGCTTGCCCGCGCGTGTGCTCGCCGACGTCGCCGCCGAGACCGGGGTACCGTTCCTCGACGCCACGGCCCTGCTCGACGCCTGGATCCCGCGGCTGATGGGCGACCCCGAGCGACGCGGGGAGCGCGAGCGGATCGCCGCGCGCTACGGCCGCGAAGCGCTGCGCACCACGCCCCAGCTGCTCGCCTTCCTGCCCGACGCCTGTCATCCCAATCCCTTGGGCCACCGGCTGGTGGCCCGCGCGCTGGCACCGCTGGTCGCCGCGGCCCTCGAGGGCGGGAGCACGCCTCGAGCCAGCGGGCGATGAGTGCCACGCCGGAACGACCCGACACCGACTGGCGCCTGCCGCGCTGGGGGGTCGCGGCGTGCGTCTTCGGCCCGATGCTGCTGCACGCCGTGCTGCTGGCGCGGCCGGGTCTGCTGGGCGGGGCCGACATCCTGCCGCACCTGCGCCTGATCCAGCAGATGGGCGAGGCGCCCGGGCTCCACTCGGTCTACGCGCCGGCCTATCACGTGCTGGGCGCCTGGCTCGCTCCGCTGGTCGGCCTGCTGAGCTTCCCGAAGGTGTTCGCGCTGCTCAGCGTCCCCGCACTGCTCGCGAGCTTCCGGTTCTTCCAGCGCTCCGCCGGCCTGCCCGACGCCGCGCTGGCCGTGTACGCCTGCACCCCCTACTTCCTGCTGTTCTCCACCTGCATGCCGAAGGTGGAGGCGACCGGCTACGCCCTGCTGCTGATCGCACTCGGCTGCCTGCTGCGGGGCTGGCGGGTCGCGCTCGCGCTCGCGCTCGCGGCCGCCTTCTGGGTCCACACGGCCTCCGCGATCCTGCTCGGGTTCTCGGCGGGGGTGCTCGCGCTGGCGCGCCGCGACGTGCGGGCGCTCGCGGCGCTCGCGGCCGGGACCGCGCTCGCGCTGCCGCTGGCCTGGATGCACGTGCTGGACGGCTGCAGCTGGGGACAGGCGCTGATGCTCTCGCGCGACGACTACCTGCGTGCGAGCGGCGACTCGATCTCGCTCCAGCTCTGGCGCGAGATCCTGCTGCTCTCGAGTCCGTGGGCGCTGGCGATCGCGGCGGCCGGAGCGGGCGCGCTGTGGCGGACCGGGCGCGCCCTGGCCTGGATGTGCGTCGCGATGCTGGCGCTCTACACCAGCGAGATCTGGCTCGCGCCGTTCCCGATGCGACTCTCGCTCGACCTGTTCCGCGGGCTCTCGCTGCTGGCCATTCCGGTGGCCATCGCCGGCGGCCTCGCCCTGGCCGCGCGCCCGAGCTGGCGGGCTCCCGCCCTGCTGGTCCTGGCGCTCTACCTGGCCGGCTCGGCCCTCAGCGTCGCCCCGAACGCCTGCTTCGTGCGCGAGCGAACCCTCGCCGACCTCGAGCACCTCGAAGTCGACCGCTGCACCTTCCGCTGGAAGATGCCCCGCCGCCCCCGCGCAAGCGAAGCCGCGCAGCGGCGCAGCGCGCAGCGAGCCGCAGGCGAGCGAAGTCCATAAGGCCGTCTCCCGCCCAGCAACCCGCCCCTCCGAAGCACCCCGCAAGCGCCGCAGGCGCGCGCAGCGAGCCGCAGGCGAGCGAAGTCCATCAGAACGCCGGCATCCAGTCGGCCATCAGGCCGGTCGTCTCCATGAGCGGCGTGCCCTGCCGGTCGATCACCAGGAGTCCGGCGGTGTCGCGCTCGAAGCGCTCGCCGGCCCGCCCCGGGTCGCCGGCGGGCGCCGTGGTCAGGACCAGGCGTTCGCCGTCCGGGGACCAGCGCGGCGCGACCTCGTCGCGGTCCGGTGTGCGCGTGAGGTTGCGCGGAGTGCCGTCGGGCAGATCCATCAGGAAGACGTCGCGGCTGCCGTCGCGGTCCGACACGAAGACGAGCTCGTCGCGGGTCGGCGAGTGCTTGGCCGAGTGGTCGTCGACCTCGGGTCCACTCGGGGCGAGCCGGGTCGCGCGGCCCTCGCGGTCGAGCAGCACGACCTCGCGCGGCGCGTCGCGGGTGCGCGAGCGGCTCACGACGAGCCGGTCGCCGTCGGGCGTGAAGAAGGGCTTCTGCTCGAACCAGTCCGGCTCGGACGAGAGCTGACGCGGGGCGGCGCCGGGCTCGATCCACCAGACGCGCGAGCCCTTGCCGTCCGGACCGCGTCGCTGCGCGACCAGGACGTCCCCGGCCGGGCGGAAGCCGGGGCGGAGGAAGTAGGCGGGCGGCTCGCCGCGAACCAGCAGCTCCTCGCGTCCGTCGAGGTCGATCGTGGCCAGCCCTCCCCGCCCGGGGCCGCCGAGGAACGCGAACACGAGGCCGCGTCCGTCGGGGCGCCAGCTCGGCCAGCGCTCGTCGCGTGCGGGCGTGCGGGTGAGCGGCCGCGGCTCGCCGCCAGCCGGGGTCCAGCCCCACAGGTCGAAGGACCGGCTCCCGCGCGGGCGCGCCTGGAACACCAGGGCGCGGGCGGCGTCGCTCCAGTACGGCCAGGTCTCCTCGCGATCGCGACTCACGAGGAAGGGCCGCACGGCGCCGTCGCGCACGCGCGCTCGATACAGGTCGCCGTCTCCGGCGGCGACGCGCACGAAGACGAGGCCGTCGGAGGCCGTCCCGCGCAGTGCGCGCTCGGTCGGCGCGGGACCGCAGGCGCCGGCAATTCCCGCGCAGGTGGCCAGCAGCAGGCGCGCAGTCCGGAGTCGGAGTCGGGGATCGCCGCGCCGCGCTCGCGTCATGGGCGCGGCGAGTATAGGCACAGCGGGGAGGTGCGCGACGGACTGGTACACTCGCGCGCCGATGAGCGGCTCCGACGCGCGCCTGCCCTCGCTGGCAACGATGGCCGCCCTGCTCGCGGTGTTCGCGGGGGTCGCGCTCGCGGTGTACGCGCCCGCGCTGCGCGGCCACTTCGTCTCGGACGACATCGGTTACGTCCTCTCGAACCCCTACGTCCACGCGCTCGATGCGGACAGTCTGCGCGCGATCCTCGACCCGACCGGCCCGGCGGCCTCGCACACCGCCAACTACGCGCCGGTCCACCTGCTGCTGCACGCCGTCAACTGGCAGCTCTACGGGCGCGCCACGCTGGGTCACCACGTCACGAACGTGCTGCTGCACGCGCTCGCCGCGGCCCTGCTGGTGGCGCTGTTCGCGCGCGCGGGCGTGCCGCTGGGGGCCGCCGCGCTCGGCGGTGGCGTCTTCCTGCTCCACCCGGCGAACGTCGAGGCGGTCGCCTGGATCTTCCAGCTGAAGACCGTGGTGGCGCTGATCCTCGCCATGGCGGCGCTGTGGCTCGAGCCGCAGCGGCCCGGGCTCGCCCTGCTGCTGTTCGCGCTCGCGCTGCTCACCAAGATCACGTCGGCGTTCGCGCTGCCGGTGGCCGCCGTCGCGCTGTGGACCGGCCCCCGCCCGGTGTCCGCGCGCCGGCTCGCGTGGCTGGCGGGCTGGGTCGTCGCGCTCGGGCTCGCCTTCGCGCCCGAGCTGCTGGCCTTCGAGCGCCTGGGCCAGGCCGACCCGGTGGCGCTCGACGCGGCCGCGCGCGCGCGCGCGACGGCGGCGATCGTCGGACGCTACGTGGCGATGGCGTTCACCTCGTGGGGCGTCTCGACGTTCCACCAGCCCGAGCCGCCCGCGTCCTGGCTCGACCCGTGGTGCCTGCTGGGGATCGCGGCGGCCGCCGCCGTGGCGGCGCGCGGCCTGGTCACGCTGTGGCGCCGGGACCCCGAGTGCCTCTGGTGGACGTGGGCCGCAGCGGCCTTCCTGCCCGTGTCGCAGCTCCTGCCCTTCCTGTATCCGATGGCGGACCGCTATCTGTACACCGTGCTCCCGGGGCTGATCGGCGGACTGCTGGTGCTGCTGGGCCGGCTGGGGGCGCGCGTCGCGGCGACCGGGCCGGCGCTCCCGCGCGCGCTGGCGGTCGGCCTCGCCGCGGCGGTCCTGGTGCCGTTCGGGCTCCACGCCCGGGCCCGCGCCGCGATCTGGAAGTCGGAGCTGACGATCGCCCGCGACTCGGAGCGCCGCTACCCGCACGGCATTCCGGCGACCCTGCTGCGCGCCCGCGGCGCCGCCCGGCGCGGCGACGTCGAGAGCGCGGTCGAGGAGATCCGTGGCGCGCGCGCGCGCGGCTTCGACCGCTTCATCGACCTCCAGCGCGATCCCGGCTTCGCCCCGGTCCGCGAGGACGCGCGCTTCCAGGCCGAGCTGCGCGAGGTGGCCGCGCTGTGGATCTCGCGCGTCGAGGGGCGCGCCGATCCGACGCCGATGGAGCTGCGCATGCTCGGGCTCGCCCACGCGGCGCGCGGCGAGTGGGAGCCGGCCTTCGCGCGCCTCGAGCAGGCGCTCGCCGCGGACGGGCCCAACGCCTCGCAGGTGCGGGCGGACCTGGCCGAGGTGCGCGTCCAGCGGATCCGCGCGGAGCGGGCCGCGCGGCGGAGCGACGGGGGCTGATGGCGCGCGCCCGTCCCGAGCCTCGGCGTCGCTTCTTCGTCGGACCGGGCTCCGTGGGTGCGCTGCGGAGCTTCGCGCTGCTGTGGGCCGCGTTCACCGCGCTCGCGCTGTGGGTGTACGCGCCGGCGTTCGACGGCCCGTTCGTCTCGGACGATCTCCACTACGTGGCGACCAACCCCTACGTGCACGAGCTGTCGCCGGCGATGCTCGCGGCGATCTGGAACCCCACCAGCGCGGCCACCGTCTTCGTGGTCAACTACTCGCCGGTGCAGCTCACGGTGCACAATCTCGCCTGGCAGGCGTTCGGCGAGTCGACCACCGGCCACCACGTGATCAACGTGCTGCTCCACGCGCTGGGCTCGGCGCTCCTGGTCTGGGCGTTCGCGGACGCCGGCCTGGCGCTCGCGGCCGCCGTGCTGGGCGGCCTGCTCTTCCTGCTCCACCCCGCGAACGTCGAGGCGGTGGCCTGGGTCTCGCAGCTCAAGACGTCGTCGGCCTTCGCGCTCGCCATGGGCGCGCTGCTGCTCCACCCGCGCCGGCCCGGCTGGGGCGCGCTGGCCTTCGCGCTGGCGCTGCTGGCCAAGCCCACTGCTGCCTTCGCGCTGCCGGTGGCCTTTCTGCTCGACTTCGCGCGCCGCGACCGGATCCGCTGGCGCTGGCTCGCGCTCTGGACCGTCCTGCTGGCGAGCTTCGCCGTGGTCGAGTTCTGGACGCACCAGCGCTCCGGCGCGGCCGAGCCGATTCATCCCGACGCGCTGGTGCGGCTGCGTACGATCGTCGGCTTCGCCGCGCGCTACCTGTGGATGTCGGCCACCTCGCTGGGCGTCTCCGCCTTCCACGAGCCGGGCCCCTCGCCGTCCTGGCTCGACCCGTGGTGGTGGAGCGGGCTCGCGCTGCTCGTGGCGCTCGGCTGGCGCGCGCTCCACGTGCTGCGCCGGACCTCGCCCGAGGTCGCGTTCTGGGCCTGGGCCGCGGTCTCGTTCGTCCCCGTGTCGCAGGTCTTCCCGTTCCTGCACCCGCTGGCCGACCGCTACCTCTACTTCATCCTGCCCGGCCTGCTGGGCGGGACGCTGTTCATGGCCATCGCGCTCGGACGGCGCCGCCTCGAGCCGGGCACGGCCGCGCGGGCCGGACGCGCCGCCCTGGCTGCCGGACTCGTGCTCGCGGCGCTGTTCGGTGCCCGCGCGCACGCGCGCGCCCAGCTGTGGAAGGCGCCGGCCCGGCTGATGGCCGACGCCGCCCTGCACTACCCCGACGGCCGCGCCGCGCACGTGCTGCGCGCGCGCCGCGCCGTCCAGCGCGGCGACACCGACGCCGCGATCGAGGCGCTGCGCGCCGCCTGGGAGCGCGGCTTCAACCGCTTCGAGCAGCTGCAGAACGATCCGGCGTTCGCGCGGCTGTCGGGCGACCCGCGCTTCCGCGCGCTGATCCGCGAGATCGCGGGCTGGTGGGTCACGCAGCTGCAGGCGAAGCCCGCACCGACCCAGATCGAGCTGCGCACGCTGGCCATCGCCCACCTGGCGCGCAACGACCGCGAACGCGCGATCCGAGCGCTCGAGCGGGCCATCGAGACCGGCGGCCCGCTCGACGATCGACTGGAGCAGGATCTCGAGCAGGTGCGGAGAAAGCGCTAACGGCGGCGTCTCGCGGCAGAAGCCCCCTGCAAGCGCCCGAAGGGCGCGCGCAGCGAGGCGAAGCCGAACGAAGTCGAACCGCAAGCGCCCGAAGGGCGCGCGCAGTGAGGCGAAGCCGAACGAAGTCCGTGGACTAGACCTTCGTCGCCACGACGTGGACCGTGGCGCCGGAGCGCAGCAGGGCGGCGGCGACCGAGAGCGCGAGTGCCGGGAGGGCGCCGAGGACGAGGCCCGCGAGCATGCGGCGGCGGGTGCGGGCATCGAACGGCTGCGGCTCGCCGGAGGTGCGCCGATAGAGGAGCGTGTAGAGTCCGTTGCGGGGCAGGTCGGGCCGCATGTTCTGGCGGCTCTGGATCCAACCGAACGGGTTCTGGCGCAGCGAGAAGTGGTGGACCGACTCGATGCGGAAGCCGCCCTGCGCGAGCAGGCGCGTCAGCGCGCGGAGCGGGAACTGGTAGAGATGCCTGGGCAGATCGAGATGGAACCACGCCGGCCCGGCCCAGCGCGCCTGGAAGCTCGCGAAGTTCGGCACGGCGACGACGAGCCGGCCTCCGGGAGCGAGGATGCGGTGGAGATCGGTCACCACGGCCCGCGGGTCGCGCATGTGTTCGAGCACGTGCCAGAGCACGGCGCTGTCGAACCAGCCGGACGGGAAGCCCGCGTCGGGGAGCTCGCGAGCCACGCGGATCGTGGCGCGCGGATCGGCGCCGCGCACGGCGGCCTCGTGGATCTCGAAGCCGTGTGCCTCGAAGCCGCGATCGGCCAGCGCGCCGAGCAGCAAGCCGCGCCCGCAGCCCACGTCGAGCACGCGAGCGTCAGCGCGCAGCCCCGCCACCAGGAACCGGAGATGACGCGATCCGACCGCACGCACCAGGCTCTCGATCGGCTCGCGGAACTTGCTGCCGAGGTCGCCGTAGTAGGCGGCCGGGTACAGGGCGTCGAGATCCGCGTCGCTGGGAAGGGGATCCAGCCGGCCGAGGCCACACCCCTTGCACTCCACGACCTGGAGCTCGAGGCCCTGCACCTCGAATCGAGGCCACGCCCCGGTGGCGGCGCACACCGGGCACGGAGAGACCCCGACGTGCTCGCGACCCGCAGCGGGAAGGACCGGGCGGTCGTACAGGCCTTGCTGCCCGCCAGCTGTGCTCGACTGAGACTGCATCGGAGCGCGGTATCGTGACCAGGAAGCGGACGCCCGTCAATCGGATCAGTTCGCTGCACCGCGAGCTCTCGGTCGCGGCGCCGGTTGCCGCACTCGTGGCCCTCGGCCTGCACGCAGCGGGCTTCGACGGCCCGTTCGTCTCGGACGACCTGCTCTACCTGACCCACAACGAGGCGCTGGCGCTGCCGCTCGCCGGGGCGTTGCGCCGAGCGTTCTCGACCGGCTACTTCGTGGTGGGCAACTGGTCCCCGCTGCACCAGCTCTTCCTGTGGATCGAGTGGAACGCCTTCGGCGAGAGCCCACTGCCGTACCGCGTGGTGAACGCCCTGCTGCACGCGGGGGTCGCGCTCGCGATGGGCGCCGCAGCGCGCCGCGTAGGGCTGGGGCGGCGGGCGGCGTGGGTGGCGGCGGGGCTGTTCCTGGTGCATCCCGTCGCGGCCGAGCCGGTGGGCTGGATCAACCAGTCGAAGACGCTGCTGGCGGCGCTGCTGTGCCTGATCGCCACCGAGCGCTGGCTGGCGCACCTGGCGGCGCCCGCGGCGTCGCGGCTGCTGGGCGCGAACCTGGCCGGCGGGGCCGCGGTGCTGGTCAAGCCCGCCGCCCTGCCGCTGATCGCGATCCTCGGGGTCGCGACCGCCTTGAAGGGGGCGAGCCTGCGCCGCGCGGCCGCAGACCTGCTGCCGCTGGCCTTCGCCAGCGCCGTCGCGTTCTGGCTGGGCCTGCTGGCGCAGGCGGCCCAGGGCGGCGTCGCGGCCTGGTTCGGGGGCTCGCCCGTGGCCACCGCGCGCGTGCTTCCCGAGCTGCTGTGGCGCTACGTGCGGCTCGTGGTCCTGCCGGTCGACCTGGTGCACGGCGTCCACCCCGAGCCAATCGACGGCTGGCTGTCGGGCCGCGTGCTGGGGCCCAGCGCGGGGCTGCTCGCGGTGGCTGTGGGCGTCACCCTCGCCTGCCGGACGCGACGCGAGGGCTGGCTCGCCCCGGCCTGGTTCCTGCTGATGCTGGCGCCGGTGCTCCAGATCGTTCCGATGATCAACCTGTTCGCCGACCGCTACCTCTACATGGCGCTCCCGGCCGCGCTCGCCGGGCTGGCCGCGCTGGGAGCGCGTGTCGCGGCGAGGGGGAGCCGGCTGCGCCTGGCCGTGGGGGTCGTCGCGCTGGCCTGGGCCCTCGGCCTAACCGCGCTGAGCGCGGGGCGGGCGGCGCTGTGGGCCGACCCCGAGGCGCTCTACGCCGAGGCCGTCGCGGCCTACCCGAGCGGGCGCACCGGCTGGACCGGCCTGGGCGCGCTGCGACACGCGCGCGGCGACCTGGACGGGGCCGCGCAGGCCTACCTGGGCTCGCTGCGCGTCCATCGCGAGGACGGCCACGTGCGCCATCTGCTCGCCCGCGTGCGGGTGGCGCAGCGCCGGCTGCGGCTGGCGCTGTACGATGCGGAGGAATCGCTGCGCCTGACGCCCGCCCACCACGACGTGAGATGGACGCGGCGCACGGCGGAGCGGCTGCGCGCGCGGGGCGTCGTCCCGCGGCCGGACGAGCCCGAATGAACCCGATCCGGATCCGAGGCATCGACCACGTCGTGCTGCGCGTCGCCGACCTCGAGGCGTCGCTGCGCTTCTACGGCGAGGTGCTGGGCTGCGTCGAGGAGCGGCGCGTCGAGGCGCTGGGGCTCTACCAGCTGCGTGCGGGCCGCAGCCTGATCGACCTGGTGCCGGTCGACGGCCCGCTCGGCCGCGCCGGAGGGCCCGCGCCCGGCGCACAGGCGCGCAACGTCGATCACGTCGCCCTGACGCTGGAGGCATTCGACGAGGCGGAGATCGGCCGCCACCTGCTGGCGCACGGCGTCGAGCCCGGCGACGTGGCACCCCGCTACGGGGCCGAGGGCAACGGACCGTCGATGTACGTGCGCGATCCGGACGGCAACGTCGTCGAGCTCAAGGGCCCTCCGGACTGAGCACCGGGCCGCGGCCGGCGACCGACCGCAGCCACTGCCAGCCGTGGGCCAGGTCGAGCGTCAGGCGGAAGCGCGCCGCCAGCACGCGCGGCAGCTCGCCCGGCTCGCAGCGATCGATCAGCCGCTCGAGACGCAGCAGCGCCTCGGCGCGCTGGTCGCTGCGCGCCAGCAGGCGCGCCAGGTCCAGGGTCGCCGCGACCTGTGCCGGATCGAGCGCCGTGGCCTGACGCAGCAGATGGATGGCCTGGGCGCGCGCGCGACGCCCGCGCTGGCGACCGCGCCCTTCGAGCAGCGTTCGGACCGCGTCCTCGGTGCGGCCCTGGCCGCGCTGGAAGCGGGCGAGCTGGAGCCACGCCTCGGCCTCGCGCGGCAGGCTGCGAACCGCCTCGAGGTGGACCGCTCCGACGCGATCCGGGGAGCCCGCGCGCTGGTAGCCGCGCGCGGCGGCGCGGAAGTGCACCCACGCGTCGAAGCGCCGGCCGGTGCGCGCCAGCAGCGGCGCGAGCTTCGCGTGCAGGTCGGGATTGCGGGGCTCCGCGGCGAGCACCCAGCGGTACAGCCGGATCGCGCGGCGCAGGCGGCCGCGTCCGCGCGCGCGCGACGCCTCGGTCAGGATGCGCGATCGGTCGTACGCCTCGCGGCGCCGCGCGAAGAGCCCCATGGTTCCCCCTGGCAGTCGGTTTCGGCGCGGCGCCGGCGCGGCGGGGTGATCCCGCTCACGGCATCCGGGCCGCGACTAAGGCGCCTGCGCGGCCGCCTCCGCGCGCGCGCGCGCCAGGGTGTCGAGCAGCTCGGGCGGGGCGGGCTCCGCCAGCGCCACGGCGCGCTCGGCGAGCCGCACCGCCTCGGCGGGGTCGCGCAGGGCGGGGTCGCTCGCGGTGGCGAGCAGCCAGGCGAGGTTGTTGAGCGCCTCGACGTGGTCGGGCGCCGCCGCGACCACCGCGCGGTAGTCGGACGCGGCCTCGCGCTCGCGGCCGGCGTCGAGCAGCAGGCCGGCGCGCGCGACGCGAAACACGAGCTGCGATCCGTCGAGCGCCAGCGCGGCCTCGAAGTCGGCCAGCGCCTCCGCCCGCTCGCCGCGCTCGAGCCGCACCAGGCCCAGGTAGCCGTGGGCCTGAGCCAGCTCCGGATCGAGCCGACGCGCCTCGCGCAGCGCCGCGAGCGCCTCCTCGCTGCGGCCGGCGCGGAACAGCGCGAGCCCCAGGTTCGCGCGTGGCCCGGCCGCCCCGGGCCGCGCCTCCGCGGCGGCGCGGTAGTGCGCGATCGCCTCGTCGAGACGCCCCTCGGACAGCAGCGCGTTGCCGAGCGCGGCCTGGCTGCGGTGTAGCGCCGGGTCGAGCCGCAGCGCGACGCGGTAGTGCTGCATCGCCTCCTGCGTGCGCTCCTGGCGCAGCAGCACGTCGCCGAGCAGGGCGTGGGCCTGCGCCATGCGCGGCCGCAGACGCAGCGCCTCGCGCAGGTTCAGCTCGGCCAGGTCGTCGCGGCCGCGCCGCATCAGGTTGACCGCCAGGTTGGTGTGGGCGACGTGGTTGTCGCGCGTCACGCGCAGCGCGTGCGAGAACAGCGTCTCGCCGTCGCGCCAGGTTCGCACCTGCGCGTCGGTCGCGAGCCCCAGCGCGATCCCCGCGGCGACGGCCGCCGCACCGACCAGGGCGCCGCCGAGCCGACCGCGGACCAGCAGCCGGTGCAGCCCCCAAACGACCGGGAGCGAGAGACCGATCAGGGGCAGGTAGGTATAGCGGTCGGCCGCCGCCTGCTGGCCCACCTGCACGATCCCGAGCATCGGCACCAGCATCCCGGCGAACCACAGCCAGCCCGTGAACCACGGCGGCCAGCGGCGCCAGCAGGCGAGCGCCGCCAGGGTCAGCAGCAGGACCAGGCCGGCGCTGAGGGCGATCGTGCCGGCGGGGAGCGTGTCGCGGGGATGCGGATAGAAGACGGCGAGCCCGACCGGCCAGAACGCCTGCTCGAGGTAGCCGACCAGCGCGACGGCGGCGTTCGAGAGCCGCACGTCCAGCGGATAGTGGCCGACCGTGACGGCGCCGCCGGCGTCCTGCACCAGATAGGTGACCGCACTCGAGGCGGCCGACAGCGCCAGCAGGGGCAGCTTGTCGAGCAGCGCCGCGCGCAGCGCCGGTCCGCCGAGGCGCTCCACGCGCCGCAGCGGCCAGACGTCGAGCAGCAGCAGCACGAAGGGCAGCGTGACCAGCACCGGCTTGGCCATCAGCCCCAGCGCCAGGCACAGCGCGGTGGCGGCATAGGCGCGCGCCGCGGCGGGGCGCGCGGCGCGGGCGCGCGACTGGACGTAGCGCGTCCAGGCGAGCAGAGCCGCCGCGAAGCAGACCCCCGACAGCACGTCCTTGCGCGCCGCCGCCCACGCCACCGACTCCACGTGCAGCGGGTGGAGCGCGAAGATCCCCGCCACGGCGGCGCTGCGCCCGAGCGCTCCGGTCATCCGGACCAGGGCGGCGAACAGCAGCAGCACCGCGCCGGCGTGCAGCAGCAGGTTGCCCGCGTGCACGCCGCGGGGGTCGAGGCCGTGCAGCTCCTGGTCGAGCAGCCAGGAGATCCAGGTGAGCGGGAACCAGTTGGCGCCGTGCCCGGTGGTGAACGCCCAGCGGATGCCGGCGGGCGAGAGCCCCTGCTCCAGCGCCGCGTTGTCGGTCAGGTACAGGTCGTCGTCGTAGTTGACGAAGTCGTTTTGCAGGACGCCGTGGTAGGCGGCCGCGGTCGCGACGAGCAGCAGCGCGCCGAGTCCGACGGCGAGCGCGCGCGAGGGCCCCGCCTCAGCCCGGACCGGCGCCACGCCGCGCCTCGTCGCCCTCCGCCTCGTCGCTGCCCCAGACGTAGCGGACGGCACCGCCGGGCAGCACCGAGACCTCGCCGGTGCGGGCGAAGCCCGCCTCCTCGAGCAGGCGGTGCACCTCGTCCAGCTCGGGCAGCCCGTGCAGGTTGCGGTGGGCGCGCTGGAGCAGGTCGAAGAGCGCCGCCCCGGCGCGCAGTCCCATGAGCCCGGGCAGCAGGCCCTCCGAGATCACCAGCGTCTGGATCGCGAGCGCGCCGCCCGGCGCCAGCCGCTCGCGGGCACGCCGCAGCAGGGCCGGCCGCTGGGCGGGCGCGAAGTAGTGCAGGTTGTGGTTGAGCAGCACCAGATCGAAGCTGCCGCCCGGCAGCTCGGCCACCAGGAAGTCGCCCACGTGGATCTCGCCGCGCCGGGTGACGTCGGCCTCTGCCAGCCGGCGGCGCGCCTCCTCCGCCACTTCGGGGTCGAGCTCGATGCCCAGACCGCGGGCGTCGCGGTAGTGCGTCAGGAAGCGGGCGAGATAGGTGCCCTGCCCGCAGCCGATGTCGAGCACGCGCCGCGCGCGACGCACGCCGGGGATCTTCTCGAGCGCGCGCAGCGCGCGCGGCTCCACCAGGCGCGTGATCGCGGCGACGCGCGGCGCCTCGCCGTGCTCGCCGAAGGGCGGTCGCTCGCCCCCCTTGAGCAGCTCGGGCAGTGCGCCCAGGCTCGGCGCCATGGTCTCGACCGCCAGGTCGAGCAGCGCCTGGAGCGAGGCCGACTCGGGCGCGTCGAGCAGCCAGGCCATCGGGGGCGCGATGCGATACGCCTCGCCCTTGCGCTGGAGCCAGCCCTGGGCGTGGAGCATGCGGGCCCACGCGGCCACCAGATCGGGCTCGAGCCCCAGGCGGTGCGCCAGCTCGTCGGGCGCGTGCGGCTGGCGCAGCGCCTCGAACAGACCGAGCCGCAGACCCGTGCGCAGGAGCGGCACCTGCGCGAACGCGTCCACGGCGGCGGCGAGGCGGCGGCCGTGGCGGGCGCTCTCGAACGGCGACGGCACGGACTACGCGGGCTCCATCCAGGCGGGCTCCATCTACGCCGGCTCCAGATTGGCGAAGCGCACCAGGATCGTCTTCACGCCGACCCGGTCGAAGCGGATCCGCAGCTTCTGCGACGGACCGCTGCCGCTGGTGCCGATCACGCTGCCGACCCCGAACACCGGATGGCGCACCCGCATGCCGATCGGAATCTCGGAGCCGCCCGCGTCCTGGGCGTAGGAGTAGTCGAGCGAGGGCTCACCGCCCGCGGCCGGGGCGGCGCCCGACGGGTCGTCGCCGCAGAGCACCTCGTCGGGGATCTCGCGCAGGAAGCGCGACGGCACGCCGTAGTGGCGCGTTCCGTAGCGCCGGCGCTCCTGCGCACAGGTCAGGAACAGCCGCTCCATCGCGCGCGTCATGCCCACGTAGAACAGGCGCCGCTCCTCCTCGATGCCGTTGGCGTCGCGCGAGGAGGCGGCGTGCGGGAAGATGCCCTCCTCGAGCCCCACCAGGAACACCAGGGGGAACTCGAGGCCCTTGGCCGAGTGGGCAGTCATCAGCGACACCCGGTCGGCGCGCGCGTCCCACGAGTCCACGTCGGAGACCAGCGCCACCTGGTCGAGGAACAGCTCGAGCGGCGTGCGCTCCTCGTCGGGGACCTCGGCGTTCGCCGCGCTGAAGTCCTCGGCCGCGCCCACCAGCTCGCGCAGGTTCTCGAGCCGGCTCTCGGCCTCGGGCGTGCCCTCGCGCTCGAGGTGTGCGACGTAGCCGCTGCGCGCCAGCAGGTGCGCGATCAGCTCGCCGGGGCTCCGCCCGTGCACGTCCGCCGCCAGCTCCTCGCGCAGCGCCAGGAACTCGCGGATGCGCGCGCCCGAGCGCCCGGCGCCGCCCTCGGCCGCGAGCCGGCGCAGACCCTCGATCAGCGGCACGTCGTCGCGCTCGGCCAGCGCGGCGGCGCGCTCGAGCGTGGTCTTGCCGATGCCGCGCGGCGGGTTGTTGACGATGCGCCGCAGCGCCGCGCCGTCGGCCGGGTTCACCATCACGCGCAGGTAGGCGAGCGCGTCCTTCACCTCGGCCCGCTCGTAGAAGCGCACGCCCCCGATCACCGCGTAGGGGACGTCGTACTTGAGCAGCTCCTCCTCGAAGGGCCGCGACTGCGCGTTGGTGCGGTAGAAGATCGCCACGTCGCGGTGCGGACGACCGTCGCGGCGCGCGGCGGTCAGGATCTCGCGCACGACGAACTGCGCCTCGTCGCGCTCGTCCCCGGCCTCGAAGAAGCGGATCGGCTCGCCGGCGCCGCGCTCGGCCAGCATGCGCTTGTCCTTGCGCGCCGTGTTGTTGGCCACCACGGCGGAGGCGCCGTCGAGGATCGAGCGCGTGGAGCGGTAGTTGCGCTCGAGCTTCACGACCCGCGCGTCGGCGAAGTCGCGCTCGAAGTCGAGGATGTTGCGGATGTCGGCGCCGCGCCACGCGTACACCGACTGGTCGGGATCGCCCACCACGCACAGGTTCTGGTGCTCGCCCGCGAGCTGGTTCACCAGCCGGTACTGCACCCGGTTGGTGTCCTGGTACTCGTCGACCAGCACGTACTGCCAGCGGCGCCGGTAGTGCGCCAGCACCTCCGGGAAGCGCTCGAACAGCTCCACGGTCTGGAGGATCAGGTCGCCGAAGTCGAGCGCGTCGGCCTCCCGCAGCAGCTTCTGGTAGGTGGCGTAGATCTCGGCGGCCTGCTCGGCCTCGAGGTCCTCGGCCTGCGCGGCGGCCGCCGCCGGCAGCAGCCCGGCGTTCTTCCACTGGTCGATCCGCCAGCGGAACTGGCGCGGATCGGATTGTTTGGGATCGAGCCCGTGCCGCCGCAGCGCCTCCTTCACCACCCCGAGCGCGTCGTCCACGTCGTAGATGCCGAAGCCGCGCGACATGCCCAGGTGCGAGATGTCGCGGCGCAGGATGCGCACGCAGGAGGCGTGGAAGGTCGACACCCACAGGCCCGCGGCCTCGGGGCCGAGCAGCTTCTCGACGCGCTCGCGCATCTCGCCGGCCGCCTTGTTGGTGAAGGTGACGGCCAGGAGCTGCTCGGGCGGAATGCCGCAGCCGCCGATCAGGTAGGCGATGCGGTGCACCAGCACCCGGGTCTTGCCGCTGCCGGCGCCGGCCAGCACCAGCAGCGGACCCTCGGTGGTCTCGACCGCCCGGCGCTGCTCGGGATTCAGGCCTTCGAGAATCGTCTCGGCGATCACCGAACGCGGAGCTCCGGAGGAATCGGTTGCAGATGGGAGGAGGGGTCGGCGGATGGTAGCCGCGCTACTCGACGTAGCCCAGCGACTCGAGGCGCTCGCGCAGCGCCTCCGTGTCGCCGGCGGCGGGGCGCAGGTCGGGGTAGCCGGCGCGCGCCAGCGACTCGGCCCGCTCGCGCATCCGGGCGGTCAGCGCCTCGCGCGCCCCCCGCTCGCTCTCGGCCTCGGCGCGGTTGTCGCGCTCCGCGGGGTCGGCGGCCAGGTCGTAGAGCTCCACGACCGGGGCGGCCGGCTCGACGAACGGGAGGTTCACCACGAGCTTGCGCCCGTCGACCCGCAGCGCGGTGCGGGTGGGGCCGATGCCGTTGCCGCCGCGCGGGAACAGCCGCGCCAGCAGCGGCCGGTCGGCCCGCTCTTCGCCGCGCAGCAGCGGCGCGAAGCTGCGCCCCTCGCCGCCCGGGGGCGGCGCCACGCCCAGCGCCTCCACGATGCTGGGGAGCACGTCGAGGTTGCGCACCTGGGTCGCCACGCGCCGCCCGGGCCCGGGATCGCGCGGGTCGAGCCAGATCAGCGGGATGCGCAGCTGCTCGTCGTAGAGCGTGTGGCCGTGGTCGCCGGCCCAGCGCGGATCGCGCCCGCCGAAGTCCTCGCCGTGGTCGCTGGTGACCGCGATCAGGGTGCGGCCCGCCAGACCGAGCCGATCGAGCGTCTCGAGCAGGGAGCCGACGTGGCGGTCGGCCTCGCGCACGCCCCCGTCGTAGAGGTGGGCCAGGTAGGCGCGCTCGGTCTCCCCGACGGCCAGCTCGCCCTCGCGCACGCGCAGCATGTCGGCGATCTCGAAGCGCTCGGGCAACGCGCCGCGCGGCACGCCGCCGGCGAAGTCGAGGCGGCGATAGGGCGTGTGCACCTCGTAGGTGTGGATCATCACGAAGAACGGCGCCCGGGCCTCCTCGCGCAGCCAGCGCTCGGCGCGCGCGAAGGTCTCCTCGATGCCGCCCTGCTCGGGGCGCGCCGCGCCCCCCGCACCGAGCACCTGGACCGGCCCGGTCACCTCCTCGAAGCGCTCGAAGCCGAGGTCGAGGCCGAACTGCCGGGAGGCGTAGGCGCCCTCGGTGAAGGCGGCGGTGTGGACGCCGGCGTCGCGCAGCGTCTCGACCAGCGACACCCGCAGTCCGCGGTCGAACACGGCTCGGGTGAGGTAGCGGCCGGAGAGCAGTCCCGAGAGCGCCGGCAGCGTCCAGCTCGAGTTGCTGACGGCGTTCTCGAACAGCACCCCGCGCGCCGCCAGCGCGTCGAGCGCCGGGCTCGTCGGGCGCGGGTGACCGCTGGCCGAGACGTGGTCGGCGCGCAGCGTGTCGAGCACGATCAGCACGGCGCCGTCGAGCCGGGCCGGCCCGCCGCACCCGGTCGCGAGGAGCAGCGCCAGCGCAAGACCGACGCGGACGGCCGACACGGCGCGCGCGCCGAGCCGCGGGAGCGAGGGCCGGCGCAGCTGCATGCGCGCGAACCCTACGCAGGCGCCGCGGCGGCGTCAATGGGAGCTGCGAACCGCAGGCGAGCGAAGTGCATCGCAAGCCGCCGCAGGCGGCGCGCAGCGAGCCGGAGGCGAGCGAAGTCAATAAGGCCGCCACCGAGCCAGCAACGGGTCCCTACGCAGGCACCCCGCAAGCGCCGAAGGCGCGCGCAGCGAGCCGAAGGCGAGCGAAGTCAATAGGGCCGCCAGCGCGCCGGCAACCAATCCCCTCGACGGCACCCCCGCAAGCGCCGGCAAAGCCGGCGCGCGCAGCGAGCCGAAGGCGAGCGAAGTCAATCAGGCCGCCAGCGAGCCGTAGGCGAGCGAAGTCCAGCAGCCAGCCGGTATCGTCTGCGCCGTGACGCAGACCGGACGTCGCGCGCTCTACGCCCTGCTGCTCGTCGCGACGACGTTCGCGGTGTACGCCGACGTGGGCCGGCAGGACTTCGTCGGCTACGACGACCCGATCTACGTCACCCAGAACCCGCACCTGCCCGCCGGGCTCTCCGCCGCGGGGCTGCGCTGGGCCTTCCTGGAGCCCTACGAGACCAACTGGATCCCGCTGACCTGGCTCTCGCTGCTGGTGAGCTACGAGCTGCACGGCCTCGATCCGGCCGGCTACAAGTGGACCAACGTCGCGCTGCACGCCGCCAGCGCGCTGCTGCTGTTCTGGGCGCTGGCGCGCGCCACGGGCGCACTCGGCCGCAGCGCGTTCGTGGCGGCCGTGTTCGCGCTGCACCCGCTCCACGTCGAGTCGGTGGCCTGGATCTCGGAGCGCAAGGACGCGCTGGCCGGCCTGTTCTGGATGCTCGGCCTGTGCGCCTGGGTGCGCTATGCCGAGCGGCCCGGCGTGGGTCGCTACGCGCTGGCGCTCGGCTGCCTGGCGCTCGGCCTGCTGGCCAAGGCGCTGCTGGTGACGCTGCCGTTCGCGCTGCTGCTGCTCGACTTCTGGCCGCTCGGCCGCCTGCGGGGCGAAGACGGCGGCCTCGATCGGGTCCGGGTGCGCCGCGCGCTGCTCGAGAAGCTGCCGATGCTCCCGTTGATCGGGGCCTTCGCGGTGGTGACCTACGTGGTGCAGCTCGAGAAGGGCGCGATGTCGAGCTTCGAGCACATCCCGCTCGACGTCCGCGCGCTCAACGCGGCGGTGGCCTACGTCGAGTACCTCGGCAAGACGCTCTGGCCGGTCGACCTGGCCGTGTTCTATCCGCACCCGATGGAGTCGATCCGGGACCTGCGGCCCCTCGCGGCCGGCGCGGGGCTCGCGGGGGTGACCGCCGGGACGCTCGCCCTGGCGCGGCGTGCGCCGTACCTGGCGATGGGCTGGCTCTGGTACCTCGGCACGCTGGTGCCGATGATCGGCATCGTACAGGTCGGCATGCAGGGACTGGCGGACCGCTACACCTACGTCCCGATGATCGGCGTCTCGATCGCGGCGGCCTGGGGTGGACGCGCGCTGCTCGGCCGCGGCCGCCTGGGCCGCGTGACGGCGCCGGCGCTCGCGATCGGAACGCTCGCCGCGCTTGCCTGGCTCTGTGCCGCCCAGCTCCGGCACTGGCGCGACACGAGCACGCTCTTCCTGCACGCGCTGCGCGTCACGGAGGACAACTTCCTGGCCCACCACACCTACGGCCGGTCGCTGCTCGAGCAGGGCGACGTCGACGGGGCGCTGGAGCACCTGGCCGAGGCCGTACGGCTGCGCCCCCACTGGGCGGCCGCCCGCGGCAGCCTCGGCGACGCCCTGCTCGAGGCCGGGCGGGTGGACGACGCGATCCTCAACCTGGGGGAGGCAGTGCGCGCCAGGCCGGACGACGTGCGGCTGCGCGTCGGAGCGGCTCGCGCGCTGACGCAGCGGGGCTGGACCGACGAGGCGCTGGGCCACTACGCCGCCGCGCTGCGCCACGACGACGGCTCGGAGGCGGCGCGCATCCACGCGCTGGTCGGGGCGGTGCGCATGGAGCGGGGCGAGCCGGAGCTGGCCGCCGCGAGCTACGAGCGGGCGCTGGCCCTCGAGCCCGACTTCGTCGAGGCGCGCGCCAACCTCGCCCTGGCGCGGCTGCAGCTGGGCGACGACGAGGACGCCGTGCGGGCCCTCGGCGCCGCGATCGAGGCCGGCCACGGGAACGCCGGGCTACACGTGGCGCTCGCCACCGCCCTGGCGGCGCGCGGCCGCGAGGCGGAGGCGGCCGGGCACTACCGGCGCGCGCTGGCGCTCGACGACACCAATCCGCAGGCCGCCAACAACCTGGCCTGGCTCCTGGCCACGGCCCGCGACCCGGCGTTGCGCGACGCGGACGAGGCCGTGCGGCTGGCGCGACGGGCGACGGACGCCGGCGAAGGGGCCGACCCGATCCTGCTCGACACGCTCGCCGTGAGCCTGGCGGCCGCCGGCCGCTTCGACGAGGCGGTCGCCGTGCTCGACCGCGCCATCGCGGCGTCAGGCGAGGCGTCGGAGCTGCTGCCGGTCCTGCGCGAGCGCCGCGCCCTCTTCGCGGCCGGCCGGCCGTTCCAACCGGATCGCCGGGATCGTCGCGATGGGGCTCGCGAGGACGGCGGGGAATCGTGAGACGCGCCGCCGCCCTGCTGCTGCTCGGCGCCCTCGGCTGCGGTCCGGACGCCTCGATGCGGCCCGATCTCGTGCTGATCACGGTCGACACGCTGCGCGCGGACCACGTCGGGGTCTACGGGCACCACAACGACACCACCCCCACCATCGATGCGCTGGCGGCGCGCGGCGTGCGCTTCGACCAGGCCGCGGTGCAGTGGACCCGGACGTGGCCGAGCATGGCCTCGATGCTGACCGGCACCTATCCGGCCACCACCGGCGTGGTGGAGCGGCAGCACCGCCTGGTCGCCGACAACCTGACCCTGGCGGAGGTGCTGGGCGCCGCCGGCTACCGCACGTCCGCCGTCGTGACCAACGTGAACCTGCGCCGCGACATGGGCTTCGACCAGGGCTTCGACTCGTACCTGGAGTCCTGGTGGGAGGAGCTGGAGCGGCGGGGCCAGAAGACCTTCGTGAGCACGCCCGGCTGGGTCAAGAGCTACACGGACGCGACCCTCGTCACCGACCAGGCCCTGCGCTGGCTGGCGGCCTTCGAGGACGAGGCCCCGTTCTTCCTCTGGCTGCACTACATGGATCCGCACGGTCCCTACGACCCGCCCGAGGGCTACGAGGACCGCTTCCAGGGCACGCATCCCGAGCAGCCGGTGAGCTGGCGAGAGCTGCCGGGCTACCAGCGCCGCTACGGTCCCGACGGCCTCCTGATCGAGGACGTGGGCGTCTACAAGGCGCGCTACGACGCGCTGATCCGCTACCTGGACGACCAGCTCGCGCGGCTGGTGCGCGCACTCGACGCGCTGGAGCGCCCGCGGCCGCTCGCGATCGCCCTGACCGCCGACCACGGCGAGAGCCTGGGCGAGCACGACTACTACCTGGAGCACGGCCGGCTGCCCTACGAGCCCACCGCGCGCGTGCCGCTGCTGCTGGTGCTGGAGGGCCGCCTGCCCGCGGGTCGCGTCGTGAACGCGCCCGTGGGCCTGGTGGACCTGGCCCCCACCCTGCTCGAGCTGGCCGGCGTGGAGGCCCCGCCGCAGTGGGAGGGCCAGAGTCTGGTGGCCACCGCGCGGGGCGACGACGAGGGCGGACCGCGCCCCGTGTTCCTGGGCTCGGGCCACGGCCTGCCGTTCGCGGCGAGCGTGCGCCACGGGCCCTGGAAGCTGGTGCATCGCCGCTCGCAGCGCGAGCGCCACGAGAGCGGCCGACCCGAGTTCGAGCTGTTCGACCTGCGCAGCGACCCGGGCGAGGAGCACGACGTGTACGCGCGCAACCCGCTCGTGGCCACGGCCCTGCGCGCCGAGCTGGCGGCGTGGCTGGAGCGGACGCCGGTGCGCAAGGTCCCGCCCGAGCAGGCCGTGGAGGGCGAGGCGCTGCGCGGCGACCCCGGCGTCGAGGCGATGCTCGAGGCCCTGGGATACGTCGAGCCGTGAGCGCCGACGTCATCGCGACGGAGCACCTCGACGAGTGGAAGATCGGGCTGGCGCTGGCCGGCGCGCTGCTGCTCGCCGCGGAGTGGTGGCTGCGCCGGGCGGGGACGCCGAGGCGCCTGCGCCGCGCGCGCGACCTCGCGCTGGGCGTCGTGGCGCTGGCGGCGGCGGCGGCGTGGTGGAACTTCGGCCAGCTCCATCAAGGGCGCCACCTGCACGTCTGGGAGTTCTTCCACCACTTCGTCGGCGCGAAGTACTTCCCGGAGCTCGGCTACACGCGCCTCTACGACTGCGCCCTGATCGCGGACTACGAAGACGACTTCGCGATCCGACCCGAGCGCCGGCCGGTGCGGCGGCTCGCCACCAACGAGGTGGCCTTCGCGACGGAGGTGCTCGCCGAGCCGGACGCCTGCAAGGAGCACTTCACGCCGGCGCGCTGGGAGTCGTTCCGCCGCGACGTGCGCTGGTTCCGCACGCGCCTGCCACCCCGCCGCTGGGCCAAGGCGCTGACCGACCACGGCATGAACGCGACGCCCGCCTGGCTGATCGCCGGCTCGATGCTGGCCGACGCCGGCCCGGCCACTGCGCAGCGCATCGGCCGGCTGGCGCTGCTCGATCCGGCGCTGCTGGTCGCGATGTGGGCCGGCGTGGTGTGGGCGTTCGGCTGGCGCGTGGCCGCCGCGGCCGTGATCTTCTGGGGCACCAACCAGCCCGGCCACTTCGGCTGGGTCGGCGGGGCGTACCTGCGGCTGGACTGGCTGGCCGCCTCCGTCCTGGGGGTCTGCCTGCTGCGGCGCGGCCACCCGGCCGGCGCCGGGGCCGCGCTGACGGCCGCCACGCTGCTGCGCGTGTTCCCGGGCCTGCTGGTGGCGGCGCTCGTGCTGCGCGCGGGCGCCGACCTGTGGCGGCGCCGCTCGCTGCGGCCGGCGCCCGAGCACCTGCGCTTCGCGGCCGGGGCGCTGCTGATGCTGGCGGTGGCGCTGCCGCTGGCGGCGCGCGTGAGCGGGGGAAGCGGGGCCTGGCTCGGCTTCTACGAGAACAGCCGCATGCACCTGGCCACGCCGCTCGGCAACTTCGTGGGCTGGAAGACGGCGCTCTCGCTCGACCCCGCCCAGCCCCAGCACCGGCTGCGCGACCCGTCGCGGGTCGACCCGGTCGAGCCCTGGTACGAGGCCCAGCGCGCGACCTTCGCCGCGCGCGAGCCCTGGTTCTGGCTGGGGCTGGCGGCCTTCGTGGCGCTGCTCGCACGCGCCGTGAGCCGGCAGCCCCGGCACGACGACTGGGTCGCGGCGGTGCTCGGCTGCGGGCTCGTCGTGGTGGGCGCGCAGATCGGCTCCTACTACTACGCCCTGCTGCTGCTCTACGGGCTGCTGTCCGGACGCCACCCGGGCATCGGCGCGCTCCTGTGCGGGCTCTCCGCGGCCGGCTGGTGGATCTACGCGGCGGCCGGCTGGCGCGACCTCGCCTACGGCTGGATCAGCGTCGCGTGCGTGGCGTTCGCGTTCGGCGTGACGGCGCTCATGGCATGGCGCCCCGCGGACGAGCCGGCTCGCTCGCCAGGATGAAGTCGGCGATGGCGTCCGCCACGATCCGGTTGCCCCGCTCGTTGACGTGGCAGCAGGCGTCGCGGTAGAGCGGCTCCTCCACCTCGGCGAAGACGGCCGTGAGATCGCGGAACGCCACCCCGGACGCCGCCAGCTCGGCGCCGGCGCGGATCAGCAGCGGGTAGCCGGTGCGGGCGCCGGGCGCGTAGGGACTGCCGCCGAAGGCCACGCGCCGCTCGTCGGGCCCCATCGGCTTCGAGTCGGGGACGTGCTGGGTGGGCTGGAGGAAGTGGTAGTAGGCGATGCCGTTGGCCCGCGCGAGCCGCTCGAGCTGGCGCGAGCCCTCCGACCAGAGGCGCACCAGCGCGTCGAACAGCTCGGGCACGGGACGCGCCGCGAACGGCGGGCCGGTGTTCTGGTAGCCACCCGCTCCCGCCGGGGCCCGCGCCGCGCGCTCGGCGGCGGCCAGGTGGTGCTGCAGACGGCGGTCCCAGGCACGCCAGACCAGGTTGGCGAGCACCGACGCCCGCAGCGGCGAGGCGAGCACTCGCTCGGCGGCGCGCGCGCGCGCGCGCGTCAGGTAGGCGACCTCGCCGAGGCGCGCGTGACGGGCGGGGTCGGGCACGCGCAGGGTGCGCAGGAACCAGGCGCGCGGGTAGGCGGGGTGCACGCCGTTGGGCGCGTTCTCGTAGCCGTGCAGCGCCACCTCGTTGAAGCCGTCCAGGTTCACCAGCACGTCGAACTCGGCGCCCAGCGCCAACAGCCAGGCCAGCGTCGCGACCTGCTGCGGCTGCTTGTATCCCGAGAGCGCCAGGTTCGCGATCACCACCTCGCGCCCGGCGAAGCGCTCGCTCTGCTCGAGGCGCCGGGCCAGCCGCTCGCCGGCCTCGCGCGTGAAGTGCATCGCGAACGAGCCGCCGGTGACGGCGACGATCAGCCGGTCGGACGCACGCCGGTAGAAGGGCGGCGCGTCGTCCCGAAAGCCCCAGGCCGAGATCGGATCGGCGGCCGTGCTCTGGGCCGGATCGTAGACGTAGCCCTGGTAGGGGTGGACGACCTGGCGTCGCGTGGCGCGCCCCGCGACACCCGCGTAGCCGGCGGGCGGCTCGGGGGACTCGGCGTCGGGAGGCCGGAGCGCGGCGACGCCCGCCTGCTCGGCGCGCAGCCGCGCCCAGCCGAACGGCTCGCCGTCGAGCGCCCAGAACGCGGCGAAGGCGCCGGCCTCGGCCAGCAGCGCGATGCCGGCGGCCAGCAGCGCGGCGAACAGCAGGCGCTTCGGCCCGGGCGGGGACGCGGCGCGGCCGTCCTCGATCATCCCCTCCCCCGTGCGCGCGCCGGCGCGCTACTCGACGGTGACGCTCTTGGCGAGGTTGCGCGGCTGGTCGACGTCGGTGCCCTTCAGCATCGCGACGTGGTACGCGAGCAGCTGGAGCGGCACCACCGCGAGGATTGCCGTGAGGTACTCGCCCAGCTCGGGGATCGCGATCACTTCGCTCGCCTTCTCGCGGATCTCGACGTCGCTCTCGCTGGCCAGCGCGATCACCTGGCCCTCGCGCGACAGCACCTCTTCCATGTTCGAGACGACCTTCTCGTACACGGGGCTCTTCTCGGCGATCACCACCACCGGCATGTTCTCGTCGATCAGCGCGATCGGCCCGTGCTTCATCTCGCCGGCGGCGTAGCCCTCGGCGTGGATGTAGGAGATCTCCTTGAGCTTGAGGGCGCCCTCGAGCGCGATCGGAAACATGATGCCGCGGCCGAGGTAGAGGAAGTTGGCGGCGTCCTTGTGGCGCGCGGCGATGCGGCGCACGTCGTCGTCGAGCGCGAGGGTCTGCTCGACCAGGCGCCGCAGCTTCATCAGGTCGTCGAGCCGGGCCGCGAGGTCGCTGTCGGACAGCGTGCCGCGGGCGTGGCCCAGCTTCAGCGCCAGCAGGTAGAGCGCCACGATCTGGGTGGTGAAGGCCTTGGTCGACGCCACGCCGATCTCGGGCCCCGCGTGCGTGTAGAGCACGTCGTCGCTCTCGCGCGCGATGGTCGCCTCGCGCACGTTGCAGATCGCGAGCACGCGCGCGCCCTGCTCGCGGCCCTCGCGCAGCGCCGCCAGCGTGTCGGCGGTCTCGCCCGACTGCGAGACGGGCACGATCAGCACCCGCTCGTCCACGAGCGGGCGGCGGTAGCGGTACTCGCTCGCCAGGTCCGCCTCGACCGGGATCCGGGCGATCTGCTCGATCATGGTCTTGGCCACCAGGCAGGCGTAGTAGGCGGTGCCGCAGGCCAGCAGGTGCACGCGGTCGATCCCGCGCACGCGCTCGGGCGAGAGGTCGATGCCGTCGAGATCGACGCGGCCGTCCTCGGTCACCCGGGTGCCGATCGTGTCGGTGATCGCGCGCGGCTGCTCGTAGATCTCCTTCTGCATGAAGCGGTCGTAGCCACCTTTCTCGGCGGAGACCGGATCCCAGGGGATCGTGCGCGGGTCGCGCTGGATCGCGCCGCCCTCGACGTCCTGGAGCTCGACGCCGTCGGCGCGCAGCACGGCGTACTCGCCGTCCTGGATGAACACCATCCGGCGCGTGTAGGGCAGGATCGCGGGGATGTCGCTGGCCAGGAACGACTCGCCCTCGCCGAGCCCCAGGATGATCGGGCTGCCGCCGTTCTTGGCGGCGACCAGCGTGGAGGGATCGCTCTCGCTCAGCACGCCGATGGCGTAGGAGCCGACCAGCTGGCGGGTGGCCGCGCGCACCGCCTCGGGAAGCGCCCGGCCGCCCTGCACCTCGCGGTCGACCAGGTGGGCGATCAGCTCGGTGTCCGTCTCCGACTCGATCGTGCGCCCCGCGCCCTCGAGCTCCTGCCGGATCGCCCGGTAGTTCTCGATGATGCCGTTGTGCACCACCACGACGCCGCCGGCGCGGTGCGGGTGGGCGTTGGTCACCGACGGCTTGCCGTGGGTGGCCCAGCGGGTGTGGCCGATCCCGACGCTGCCGGGCAGCGGCTCGTCCTTGAGGATGTCCTCGAGCGCGCGCAGCTTGCCCACGGCCCGGCGCAGCGCCACGGCGCCGTCCTCGAAGACGGCCACGCCAGCCGAGTCGTAGCCGCGGTACTCGAGCCGCCGCAGCCCGTCGAGCAGCACGTCCATCGCGCGCCGCTCCGCTCCCACGTAGCCGACGATTCCGCACATGTTCCGCTATTCCTTCTCGTCCTTGTCGACTTCGCTCGCCTGCGGCTCGCTGCGCGCGCCTTCGGGCCGGCCTTGGGGGACTTCGCTCGCCTGCGGCTCGCTGCGCGCGCCTGCGGGCCGGCTTTGGGGGACTTCGCTCGCCTGCGGCTCGCTGCGCGCGCCTGCGGGCCGGCCTTGGGGGACTTCGCTCGCCTGCGGCTCGCTGCGCGCGCCTTCGGCGCTTGCGGGCCGGCCTTGGGGGACTTCGCTCGCCTGCGGCTCGCTGCGCGCGCCTTCGGCGCTTGCGGGGGTGCCGGGCAGGGAGGAGGTTGCTGTGCGGCGGCGGTGTCGCCAGCCTTCGATGTTGCGCTGCTTGGCGCGGGCGACGGCGAGGGCGTCCTCCGGGACGTCGTGGGTCACCGTCGAGCCGGCCGCCACGTTGGCGTTGCGCGCCACGGTGACCGGGGCGATCAAATTGGCGTTGCAGCCGACCAAGGAGTCCTCGCCCACCTCGGTGCGGTGCTTGGCCTGCCAGTCGTAGTTCACCGTGATCGCGCCACAGCCGAAGCTCGCGCCGGCGCCGACGTCGGCATCCCCGATGTAGGACAGGTGGTCGGCCTTCACGCCGTCTCCCAGCACGCTGTTCTTGACCTCGACGAAGTTGCCGATCCGGACGCCCGCCCCGAGCCGGCTGCCGGGCCGCAGGTGCGCGCACGGCCCGATCACCACGTCGTCCCCGAGCTCCGACGACTCGATCGTGGTGTGCGCCTTCAGATGGCAGCGCGCCCCGATCCGCGTCGGCCCCTGGATCACGCAGCCGGGCTCGATCACGGTGTCGCGGCCGACCTCGACATCGGTATCCAGGTAGGTGGCGTCCGGGTCGATCAGGGTGACGCCGGAGGCCAGCAGCCGGTCGGCAACCCGGCGGCGCTGCACCGCGGAGGCGCGCGCCAGCTCGGCGCGCGAGTTGATGCCCAGCGCCTCCTCGGCATCGTCGACCAGCATGGCGTCGATCGCCCGCCCCTCCGCGACGGCGATGCCCACGACGTCGGTCAGGTACAGCTCGCCCTGCGCGTTGCCGGCCTCGAGCTGCCCGAGCGACTTCCAGAGCAGGTCGGCATCCACGAGGTAGACCCCGGTGTTGCCCTCCTCGATCGCCAGCTCTTCGGGCGTGGCGTCGGTCGTCTCGACGATGCGCACCACGCGCCCCTCGGCGTCGCGCACGATACGGCCGGGCAGCGGCTCGCGCGCCGAGAGGATCAGCAGGTCGGCGCCGCTGCGCGCCTTGGCGTCGCGCAGCGCCTGGAGCGTCTCGGCCCGCAGCAGGGGGGTGTCGCCGTAGAGCACGAGCACGTCGCCGGCGAAGCCCTCGAGCAGGGGCTTCGCCATCAGCACGGCGTGCCCGGTGCCGCGCTGCTCCGGCTGCTCGACGAAGCACGCCCGGCCGGCGAACGCCTGGCGCACCTGTTCGGCGTGGCGCCCGATCACCACCGCCAGGTGCTCCGGCTCCAGCAGCTCCGCCAGCGCCAGCGGGTAGCCCAGCATGGGCCGGCCGGCGACCGGGTGCAGCACCTTGACCAGGTCCGACTTCATCCGGGTGCCCTGGCCGGCGGCCAGGATCACCACGGCCAGCGGCCGCTCGTTCGCCTCCATCGCCTCTCCCTATCGTCGCCAGCTGCCTGCTCGTGAAGCCCGAGCCGTGGCCGGAGAGCCCGGCAGGGTACCTCGGCCATTGGCTGGGGGTACACCCGCGGCGCGACGTCTCGGGCACGGAATCCTGGGCCCCCGAGGGGGCGATTGCGGGGCTGGGCTGCCTCGGGTGGGTTACGCTCGGCGGCACCCGCTGCCCGCGACAGGAGTGGCCCCATCCGCATCCACGGCAACAGTCAGGGACTGAAGGCGAGCCAGGTCCGCGCCCTCGAACGCCTCTACCGTCGCCGCCTTCCCCCCGACCGGCTGATCACCCAGGAGCTCGCCCGCCAGCTGACCGAGATCTCTCACGAGATCCGCCGCCAGGTGGGCGTGCTGGTCGATCGCCGGGGCACCGTCACACACGTGATGGTGGGTGACGGCCGTTCGATCGAGCTGCCGGACTGGGGCCGGCTGCGCGCGGGCTCCGGCCGCCTGCGCGGCCTGCGCTGCATCCACACCCACCTGGCGCGCAGCGAGTCCGAGGCGCTCAGCGCCGACGATGTCGCCGACCTGACGCTGCTGCGCCTCGACGCGATGGTGACGATCGGGCTCGACGACGGCGGACTGCCGACCGAGGCGCGCGTGGCCCACCTGCGGCCGGCGCGCGAGGACGGCACCGTGGTCGAGCGGCTCGCCCCGACGCCGCCCGCCCGGCTCGACCTCGACTTCACCGCCTGGATCGCGGCGCTCGAAGAGGAGCTGTCGCGCGCGGTACGCACTCGCGAGGTGGGCGAGGGCGAGCGCGCCGTGCTGGTCGCGATCGGCGCCGGTCGCTCGCGCAGCGAGACCGAGGACTCGGTGGCGGAGCTGCGCGAGCTGGCGCGCTCGGCCGGCGTCGAGGTGGTCGAGGTGATGGTGCAGCAGCGCTCGCGCCCCGACCCGCGCACCCTGGTGGGCGCCGGCCGGCTCCAGGACCTCGTGGTGCTCGCCTTCCGCCACGACGCCGATCTGGTGATCTTCGACCGCGACCTGACCCCAGCGCAGGCGCGCAACCTGGGCGAGCGGCTCGACCTGCGCGTGATCGACCGCACCCAGCTGATCCTCGACATCTTCGCCCAGCACGCCCGCAGCCGGGACGGCAAGCTCCAGGTCGAGCTGGCCCAGCTGCGCTACCGGCTGCCGCGCCTGGCGCAGCGCGACGAGGGCCTGTCGCGCCTGGCCGGCGGCATCGGCGGGCGCGGCCCGGGCGAGCAGCGCCTCGAGGTCGACCGGCGGCGCGTGCGCGAGCGGATTGCCCGGCTCGAGCGCGAGCTGGGGCGCCTGCGCAAGGAGCGCGAGGGCCGCCGCAGCCGGCGCAACCGGCGCGGCGTGCCGGTGCTCTCGATCGTCGGCTACACGAACGCCGGCAAGAGCACGCTGCTGCGCGCGCTCACCCGTGCCGACGTGCACGTCGAGGACAAGATGTTCGCGACGCTCGACCCGACCTCGCGGCGGCTGCGCTTCCCGCGCGAGCGCGAGGTGATCGTGACCGACACGGTGGGCTTCATCCGCGACCTGCCGCCGGACCTGAAGCAGGCCTTCCGCGCCACGCTCGAGGAGCTGCGCGACGCGGACCTGTTCCTGCACGTGGTGGACGCCGCCGCGCCGGAGGCCGAGCGCCGCATCGAGACCGTGCGCGGCGTGCTCGACGAGATCGGCCTGGGCGACACGCCCGAGCTGCTGGTCTTCAACCAGATCGACCGCCTCGAGTCGGGCGTGGGCGAGGCGATGGCCTCGCGCGCCGGCGGGGTAGCGGTGTCCGCGCTGCAGCGGCGCGGCCTGCGCGAGCTGCTCGAGCAGGTCGAGAAGGCGCTGTGGCGCGAGGACGCGACCGACTGGCTTCGCGAGCGCGTGACCGCACTCGCGGCCGAGGGGGGTGGGGGATGAGCATTCGGAGCAAGATCGTCGGGACCGGGTTCCACGTGCCCGAGAACGTGGTGACGAACCACGACCTCGAGCAGCGGATGGACACCAGCGACGAGTGGATCCGGCAGCGCTCGGGGATCGGCGAGCGCCGCCACATCGTGGCGGGCGAGGACCCGGCCGGGCTGGCCGAGCAGGCCTCGCGCCGCGCCCTCGAGAGCGCCGGGCTCGAGATCGGCGACGTCGACGCCATCGTGCTGGCCACCCTGTCGGCCCAGCACGAGTTCCCCGGCACCTCCTTCTTCCTGCACGAGCGGCTCGGTGCGCCCGAGATCCCGTGCTTCGACCTGCGCGCCCAGTGCAGCGGCTTCCTCTACTCGCTGTCGGTGGCGGACGGCTTCATCCGCTCGGGGCAGATGCGGCGCGTGCTGGTCGTGGGCTGCGAGGTCCACTCGACCGGGATCGACATCTCGACCGAGGGCCGCGACGTGGCCGTGCTGTTCGGCGACGGCGCGGGCGCGGTGGTGCTCGAGGCCAACGAGGACGCCGACGACCGGGCCGGCATCCTGGGCATCCGCATGCACGCCGAGGGCCGGCACGCCAGGCGGCTGTGGATCGAGGCGCCCAGCTCCGCGGCCTGGCCGGTGCGGATCACCACCGAGATGATCGAGCAGAAGCGCCACTTCCCGCAGATGGAGGGCCGCTACGTCTTCAAGCACGCGGTCACCCGGATGCCGGAGGTGCTGCGGGAGACGCTCGACGCGTCCGGCATCAAGCTGGACGACGTCGACCTGTTCCTGTTCCACCAGGCCAACCTGCGCATCAACGAATTCGTCGCGAACCAGCTCGGCATCGCGCCCGAGCGCTGTCCGAGCAACATCGAGCGCTACGGCAACTGCTCGGCGGCCTCGATCCCGATGCTGCTCGACGAGGTGGCGCGCGACGGCCGGCTCCAGCCCGGCCAGCTCGTGGCGATGACCGCCTTCGGGTCCGGCTTCACCTGGGCCAGCGCCGTCGCGCGCTGGTAGCCTCCCCATGCCGCGCCGCGTCCAACTGACGCCGGATCAGATTCGCTATTCGAGACGGAAAGTATCGCAATATAAGGGATAAACACCTTTCGGGCGGTACCCTTGACGCGATAACGCGCCGTGTTAGGTTTGGCAGCGTTTCGCGCGTACCGGGCCTCGCGGCCCCCCGGCTCCAATGGCCCGGGAGGGAACGGGACGCCACGGAGGCCGTAGCGGCCGGGCGCGACGAACCCAGGAGGAAATCCCATGGCTCAGCAGGCCAACGCGATCCAGGACGGCATCGATCAGGTCCGCAAGACGGTCCGCGGCGTGGAGCGCGAGTTCAAGAAGATCCAGAAGCGCGTGGAGACCCGCCGCAAGGCGTTCGAGAAGCGGGCCAATCGCGAGATGAAGCGCATCCAGAAGGAGTTCCAGAAGCAGCCGCTGGTGAAGCGCGCCGAGACGCTGCGCAAGGATGCGACCAAGCAGTGGGAGAAGAGCGTGGACCAGCTGGTCGACGCGCTGCCCGTCGCCACCAAGCGCGAGGTCGCCAAGATCGACCGCAAGCTCAACTCCATCAACCGCAAGCTGCGGGAGCTCGAGCGGGCCAACGCGGCCTGAGCGACCCCGTCGCGGCAGGGGTGAGAGAGAGCCCGGGGGGACCCCCCGGGCTCTTCGCCTTCCTACGCTAGCTTGACGCAGCAGCAGCCTCCCGGAGGGCATCCCCGTGGCCGACTTCCGCGCCGTCGACTTCCTGCGCCTCGACGACCTGCTCGCCGAGGAGGAGATCCTGGCCCGCGACAGCGTGCGCGACTTCGTCTCGAAGGAGTTCCTGCCGCTGGTGCAGGAGTACGCCCGCCAGGACGGCGCCTTCCCAATGCAGCTGGTGCCGCGCATGGCCGAGCTGGGCCTGTTCGGCGCCAACCTCGAGGGCTACGGCTGCGCCGGCATGAACAACGTCGCCTACGGGCTGGTGATGCAGGAGCTCGAGCGCGGCGACTCCGGGCTGCGCTCGTTTGCCTCGGTGCAGGGCTCGCTGGTGATGTACCCGATCCGCACCTACGGCTCGGAGGCGCAGAAGGAGCGCTGGCTGCCTGCCCTCGCCGAGGGCCGGGCGATCGGCTGCTTCGGCCTCACCGAGCCGGACTTCGGCAGCCACGTCTCGGGCATGCGCACGCGCGCCGAGCGGCGCGGCGACGGCTGGGTGCTGAACGGCACCAAACGCTGGATCACCAACGGCTCGGTCTCGCAGCTGGCGGTGATCTGGGCCTCGACCGACGAGGGCGTGCGCGGCTTCCTGGTCGAGACCGACCGGCCGGGCTTCGAGGCGCGCGACATCAAGGGCAAGATGTCGCTGCGGGCCTCGGTGACGTCGGAGCTGTTCCTCACGGACGTGGAGGTGCCCGACGAGAGCCGCCTGCCCGAGGCGCGCGGACTCAAGGGGCCGCTCTCGTGCCTGACCCAGGCGCGCTACGGCATCGCCTGGGGCGCGATCGGGGCGGCGATGGGCTGCTACGACGAGGCGCTCGAGTACACCAAGGAGCGCGTGGTCGACGGCGGGCCGCTGGCTGCGAAGCAGCTGACGCAGGAGAAGCTCGTCTTCATGCTGACCGAGATCACCAAGGCCCAGCTGGTCGCCTGGCGGCTCGGCCGCATCAAGGACGAGGGCAAGCTCGAGCCCGCGATGGTGTCGCTCGCCAAGCGCAACAACGTGGACGTGGCGCTGCGCATCGCGCGCCGGGCGCGCGACCTGCTGGGCGCGAACGGCATCGTCGACGACTACGCGGCGATGCGCCACATGATGAACCTCGAGACCGTGCGCACCTACGAGGGCACCCACGACATCCACACCCTGATCCTGGGCGAGCAGATCACCGGGATGCGAGGGATCTGAGCCGGGCCCGCGCGGCCCCAGCGACGGCCGGTGCGCGTCTCCCGCCGCACGCTCGAGGCGCTCGACTGGCCGCTCGTGGCCGAGCGGCTGGCGACGCACGCCCGCACGCCGGGCGCGCAGCAGCGCTGTCGCGGGGACGGCGGTGCGGGGCTGTTCGTCGACGACGCCGACGCGATGCGCGAGGCGCTGGCCGAGACGAGCGAGGCGTGCGCCGTGCTCGAGGCCGGCGCCGCGCCCGTCGGTCCGGTGCACGAGATCGAGCCGGCGCTGCGGCGCGCCGAGCGCGGCGGCAGGCTCGACCCGGGCGCGCTGTTCGACGTGGCCGCGACGATCGAGGCGGTGGACGAGGCCGCGCGGGGCCTCGTGCCGCGGGCCGAGGAGGCGCCGCGGCTGGCGGCGCTCGCGTCCTCGCTGGGCGCCCACGGCGACCTCGCCGCCGCGATCCGCTTCTCGATCGACTCGGAGGGCCAGGTCACCGACGCCGCGTCGCCGGAGATCGCGGAGGCGCGCGGCTCGGCGCGGAGGCTGGGCGGCGAGGTCCAGCGCCGGCTCGAGGCCGCGCTGCGCGATCCCCAGGTGGCGCCCCACCTCTCCGACTCGTTCGTGACCGTGCGCCACGACCGCTACGTGCTGCCGGTGCGCGCCGACGCCCGCGGGCAGGTGCGCGGCATCGTCCACGACGCCTCCGCCTCGGGCACCACGCTGTTCGTCGAGCCGCAGGCCGTCGTCGACCTGAACAACCGGCTGAAGGAGGCCGAGCTGCGCATCGAGCGCGAGGCGGCGCGGGTGGTGCGCGAGCTGTCGGAGCAGGTGGGCCGCGAGGCCAGCGGGCTGCGCGCCAGCCTGGCGGTGCTCGAGGCGCTCGACCTGGCGTTCGCGCGCGCGGCGCTGGCCCGCGAGCAGGAGGCGGTGGCGCCCGAGGTCGGCGACGCGGGCACGCTGCGCGCGCCCCAGCTCCGCCACCCGCTGCTGCCATGCGAAACGTCGGTGGCGAACGACCTCGGCGTGGGCGCCGGCTTCCAGGTGCTGGTGCTCTCCGGCCCGAATGCCGGCGGCAAGACGGTGGCGATGAAGGCGCTGGCGCTGGCCGTGCTCTACGCGCGCGCGGGGCTCCACGTGACGGCAGCGCCGGGGGCCCGTGTCGACTGGATGGACGCCTTGCTGGCCGACATCGGCGACGCCCAGAGCCTGCGCGAGAGCCTCTCCACGTTCTCGGCCCACCTCGCCAACCTGGCCCACATCGTCGAGCGGGCGGGACCGCGCACCCTGGTGGTGCTCGACGAGATCGGCGACGGCACCGACCCTGGCGAGGGCGCGGCGCTGGCGCAGGCGGTGCTCGAGGCGCTCGCCGACGCCGGCGCGCGCGTCGTGGCGACGACCCACTACAACCTGCTCAAGGAGATGGCCGGCGTCGATCCGCGCTTCGAGAACGGGAGCTTCGAGTTCGACGCGGAGACGCTGGCGCCCACCTACCGGATCCGGCTCGGCACGCCGGGAGCGTCGTCGGCAACCGCGGTGGCCGCGCGCATGGGACTGCGCGGCGACGTGCTGGAGCGCGCCAACCAGCTGCTCGAGCGCGAGGACCGTCAGCTCGAGCGGATGCTGGCCGAGCTGTCCGAGAGCCGCATGGCCCTCGAGCGCGAGCGGCGCGCGGCGGAACAGGCGCGCGCCGAGAGCGAGAGCGACCGCGACGCGCTGCGTCACAAGCTGGAGCGCCTGCAGGCGCGCCGCGACAAGCTCTACGAGAGCATGCGCCGCGACCTCGACCAGTCGTTCCGCCGCGCCCACGGCGAGGTGGCGCGAGTGATCCGCGAGCTGCAGCGCGGCGGCGGTGCACGCGCCGCCGCCCGGGCGCGCGAGGAGCTGCTCGAGATCGAGGCGCGGGCGCGCCGCACCGAGGCCGAGTCCGGCGCGCGGCCCGCGCGCCCGGCCGATGCCGCGCCGGTCGACTGGAGCCGCGCCCGGCCGGGCGACCTCGTGCGAGTCGTCGGCGGCGGCGACGGCGCCCTGCTCGCCCTGCCCGACCGTCGCGGCCGCGTCGCCGTACGCGTGGGCGCCGCCCGCCTCGTCGTGCCCGCCGAGCGCGTCGCCCAGCCCGCGGCCGAACCGACGCCCGAGCGGAGCCGGCCGAAGCCGCACGTCACGGTCGAGGCGCGCCCGCCGCGCTCGGGAGCCGGCGAGTCGCGCTGCGACCTGCGGGGTCTGCGCGTCGAGGAGGCCCTGCACCGCGTCGCCGAGCTGCTCGACGACGCCGCGGCATCAGGCCGGGCGCGACTCGTCCTGATCCACGGCCTGGGCACGGGCGCCCTCCGCGACGCCATCCGCACCCACCTCGCCGACTCCCCCTACGTCGCCTCCTTCACCCCCGGCCCCCCCGAAGCCGGTGGCGACGGCCTCACCGAAGTCCACCTGGAAGGGGGGGACGTTGGTTAAGAAGATCAGAAGTTCCCCAGAGGGAACTTCTGAACTTCTTAACCAACGTCCCCGAGGAGGGCGGTGGCGGCGCGTTCGCCGGAGGTGATGGCGGCTTCTACGGTGGGGGCGACGAGGTGGTCGCCGGCGAAGTAGAGGCGGCGGCCGGCGGCGCGGCGGTCGGCGCCCACGCGGCGGAAGCGGGCGATGGCGCGGTAGCGGCCGACGTCGAAGCGCGGCCAGGCGGCGGGGATGCGGGCGATGCGGCTGGCGCGCTCGGGGCGCGCGGCGCCCGGGAGCAGGCGCTCGAGCGCGGCGCCCAGATCCTTCTGCAGCGCGTCGTCGGGCGCGTCGATCCAGTGGCGGCTCCAGGGCTCGCGCACCGTGGCCACGATCTCCGCGGAGTCCGGCAGCAGCGCCAGGCTCGAGAACGGCAGCGCCTCGCAGCGCGGCACCCGCACCCGGGTCCGCGCCCGCGCGCCCAGCCGAGCGGGCTCCGCGGCCACGCGCCAGACCAGCGCCGCGTCGTAGCGCGTCGACGCCAGGTGCTCGCGCTCGGCCGTAGTGAGCAGCGGGGCGCAGATCTCCAGCGCCGCCGCGGCGGGCGTCGCGACCACCACCGCGTCCGCCTCGAGCGACTCGTCGGCCAGCGCGACGCACAGGTGCCCGGCGGCGGGCTCCACGCGCCGGACGGCCGCGCCACCGCGCAGCGCCAGGCGCGCGGCGAGCGCGGCAGCCAGCGGGGCGAGCGACTTCCGCGGTGCGGCCGCGGTCGCGCCCTGCCGAGCCCGTTCGGGCACCAGGAACGCGACTCGGCTGGCGTCGCGCTCGTCCAGGGGAGCCGCGTCGGCGAGCAGGGGCTCGATCCAGCGCTCGACGACGCCCGTCCCGAAGTAGAGCCGCCCGAAGTCGTAGAGCGAGCGATCGTCGAGCGCGGCAGCCCGCTCGGGCGCAGAGGGATCGAGCTGCGGCCCGTAGCGCCGTAGCAGGCGCCCGAGCCGGACCAGTCGCAGCGCCTCGAGCGCCCGCACGCCGGGGGCCCGCCGCCAACCGCCGATCGGCTCGATGCGCCCGTCGGCGACCTGCGCCGAGACCCAGGGGCGCAGCGGCAGCAGCTCGCCGGCCGCCCCCGCCTCGCCCGCGAGCGCCGCGAGCCGGTGGTCCGTCGTCAGCAGGCGCGGCGCCCAGGGGGCCAGCGCCCGCCCGCCGGCCTCCGCGCCGGCGTCGAGCAGCGTCACGCGCAGCCCGCTGCGGCCGAGCCGCCAGGCGGCAGCGAGGCCGGCGAAGCCCGCACCCACGACGGCAACGTGTCGCTTCGGGGGGGTCATCCGGGCGCAGAAGCTAGGGAACCTGGCGCGGGGGCGCAGACCGGCCCGGCACCCCGGACCGCTCAGCCGGCGCCGGCGCCGCCCCGCTCCAGCCAGCTCGCGAGGTCGTCGCGCACCTCGCGCAGCGCGGCGAAGGGCCGGTAGGGGATGCCCTGCGCCTCGAGCTCCTCCGCCAGCGTGTCCTTCGCGTACACGCGGTCGGCGGCGCGCGCGCCGCACAGGTCGGAGACGCGCCCGTTGCCGATGTGCACCACCGGCACCCCGGGATGCTCGGCGCGGAACGCCTCGATACGGCCGCGCTTGCACACGCCGGTGCCGCAGCCGCACGCGGGGTTGCGGCGACCCGGGGCGAGCCGCCAGGCTCCGTTCTCGTAGTGCAGGTGGTTGGCGTCGTACGCGAAGCGCACGCCGTGCAGCTGCTGGAGCCGGTCGAGGTTGCGGTCGAAGCCGTCCGACAGCACGCGGAACGGCACGCCGTGCGCCTCGCACCAATCCACCAGCTCGGCCGCGCCGTCGCTCAGCTCGACGCTGTGCAGGAACTCGTCGAGCGTCGACTCCGGCAGCGCGAGTCCGTCGAGCAGCTCGAGGTTGTAGTCCCAGGGCGTGAGCTCGCCGCGCGTCAGCCGCTCCCACAGCGCCGGGCGACGGTCGCTGGCGTGGCGGCGCGCCAGCGTGGCGCCCACGTCCTGCACGGCGAAGGTCCCGTCGAAGTCGCAGAACACGGCCAGCGGCGGGCGGCCGCGCCGCCGGTAGAGCGCGCCGCCGTGCTCGGGCAGCGACAGCTCGAGCCGCCCGTCGCGCCGCTCTCCGGGCTTGGGCGAGCCCAGCAGCGGCTCCGGCGCCGCGGCGCCCTCGTCCCCCAGCTCGTCGGCCCCGAGGCCGACCCGGCCGCTGCGGTCCGCTGGGTTCCACAGCGCGACCAGCGCGTCGCCGCGCGCGTGCGCCACCGCGGCGGGCGCGATCTCGTCGGAGAGCAGCGAGCGGGTGCGCACCGTGCCGCTCTGGCCCGATTCGTCGACGCGCCGCGCCCACTCGATGGTGTCGCGCACCAGAGCGCGGTCGGCGGGCGCGAGCGCGGCGCAGTCGTCCGAGAACACCGTCATGCCGCCGGTCGCCGCGATCGACGCGGCCAGCCCCCGCGCCTCGTCGCGCGTCAGCTCCGACTCGCGCGAGCGCGCCAGCAGGCAGTCGGGATCGTTGAGCCACAGGCGGCGGTGCATCCAGGCACGCGCCAGCGTGTTGCGCAGCGCGTTGCGGCCCGCGGGCAGGGTCGGCTCGAGGCCCGGGATGCGGATCCCCTCCGGCGCCTCCCAGCTCGGCGCCGTGTCGGGCCCGATCCGCATGCCGTCGACCGC
>JASJBO010000373.1 GCA_030066475.1 Myxococcota bacterium | reverse complement strand
CTGCTCGGCGACCACTTCGTGGACGAGGAGCTGCGCTTCGCGATCGACGTGGTGGCGCGCACCGCCGACGAGTGGGACGACCGCCTGAAGCAGATGTTCGGCGGCGCGACCTACCAGGAGGTGGTGACCGGGCGCACGCGCCACGAGGTCCCGCCCACGAAGCCGGGGCAGGGCGGCTACCTCTGACTCAGGCGGGCTGCGGGTCCGGGTTGCCGTCCTCGACCACGAAGCTCGCGGCCGTGGCGATCGGCGAGCTCTCCTGCGCGGTGGTCTCGACCAGTCGGAAGTCGGCGCGCCAGGTCTCGCGCGTCACCTCGTGGCGGATGTAGCCGCGCAGCACCGCGTCGAAGTACTTCACGTGCGGGTAGCCCTGCAGGATGGTCTCGACCAGCTGGGCGGTCGATTCGTCGAGGCCGCCCGACGAGATGCCGGTGGCCACGAACTCCGCGGCCAGCGGGCCCGTGAAGCCGGCCACGTCCCGCGGCACGAAGCTGGCTCCCGACGCGTGCACGTCGCCGGTCAGCACCACCGGGTTGCGGATCGCGGCCTGGTCGAGGAAGTCGATCACCCGCTGGCGCGCGATCGGGTAGCCGTCCCACTGGTCGTAGTTGAGCGCGACGCCCAGCGGCGTCGGCGAGAACACCACCTGCTGGGCGAGCACGTTCCAGATCGCGCTCGACGCCCCGAGCCGGGCGGTCATCCAGCTCTCCTGGGCCGGACCCAGCATGTCGCCGTCGGGATTCGGGAACTCCGGGCAGATCGGCGCCAGCGCTTCGTCCATGCAGTCCTGGTCGGTGCGGTACTGGCGCGTGTCGAGCACCAGGAACGAGGCCAGGTCGCCGAAGTCGAGCTGGCGGTAGATGCGCAGCGCGTTGGTCTTGGGCGGCAGCAGGCGCACCGGCATGTGCTCGTACCAGGCCAGGTAGGCCTCGCCGCGCAGCGCGGGGAAGCGCTCGGGCGGGGGCGCCGAGGACGGGGCGTTCTCGTCCGGCAGCAGCCCCGCGTAGTTGTTCGAGACCTCGTGGTCGTCCCAGGTGACGATCCACGGGAAGCGGGCGTGGGCCTCGCGCAGGTTCGGGTCGCTGCGGTAGTGCGCGTAGCGGTTCCGGTAGCCGGTGAGATCCTGGATGCGACCGGCGTCGTGCTGGCGCACGGGACCGTCCATGCCCGACTCGTAGATGTAGTCGCCGAGGAACACCACGAGGTCGAGGTCCTCCTCGACCAGGTTGGCGTAGGCGGTGTAGAAGCCCTCCTTGAAGTTCTGGCACGAGGCGCTCGCGAAGCGCAGGCGCGCAGGGGCGCCGTCCGCCGCGGGCATGGTGCGCGTGCGCCCCACCTCGCTCGCGTGCCCGGCCGCCCAGAACCGGTAGTAGTACCAGCGGTCGGGCTCGAGCCCGTTCACGTCGACGTGTACGGAGTGCGCCAGGGTGGGCGAGGCGACCGCGAGGCCGGTGCGCACGATCAGCGAGAAGCCCTCGTCGTTCGCCACCTCCCAGAACACCGGGACGGGCGCGTCCGGCATGCCGCCGCGCGGCGCCAGCGGATCGGGGGCGAGGCGGGTCCAGAGCACGACGCGATCGGGCAGGGGGTCGCCCGAGGCGACGCCCAGCCGGAACGGCCAGTCCGGCAGCTGCGACTCGCCCGACCCGCAGCGCACCGCCGCGGTGGCGGCGCTGGCGGCGGCGAGCTGGAGGAAGTGGCGGCGGGACAGGCGGCTCGAGCTCAAGCGCGGACTCCCCGGCGCCGGAGGGCGCGCAGCGCGGCCAACCCCAGCAGCCAGCTCGTGGCGGATTCCGGAACGGGTAGCACGTCCACGCCCTGATCCTGGCTCAGGATGCGGGTCGCCCCGGGCTCGAGCCGCAGGTCCCACTGTACGGTGCCGGTGACGTCGCCCGCGGCCGCGAGCGTGCCGTCGAGCTCGGTCGGCGCGGTGTCGCGCAGGCTCGCGAGCGTGTCGTCGAAGAGCGCGGCCTCCACGGCGCCGGGCGCCGCGGTCCAGACCGACTCGTAGCGGGCCAGCCCGCTGGCGTCGCCCGCGCGCAGCGTGTTGGGGGGCGTGCCCGAGAACTCGGCGACGTCGTCCGCGAAGCTGCCCAGGACGTCGACGTCCGTGTACTCGAACAGGCTGACCGCGAGCGGCGCGTCCGTCAGATTGGTGAGGGCGATCTGCACGGCGATGTCCGAGGCCGCCGTCGAGCCGACGCCGATCCGGCTGCCCAGCACGCTCCAGCGCAGCTCCAGCCCGAAGCGTCCGAGCGGGTCCGCCAGCATGGCGACCAGGGTCTCGTCGTGGCCGTCCCGGTCGACGTCGCTCGCGAGCTGGCTGTCGAGGACGAGGCCGGCCAGCGAGGCCTCGGGCCCGGTGTCGCCGACGCGCACCCAGAAGCCCTGCTCGCGCACGTGGACCACGCCGTTCACGGTCCAGGCCGAGAGGCCCTGCTCGGACTCGGGGTCGACCGTGACGACCGAGCTGCCGTCGATCAAGGTGACCGGGAGGGCGACGGCAGTCGCGCCGCCCCAGGCCAGGACGGTGGCGCCCACCACAGCCGCCGCCATTCGCCTGCACATCCACTGCCGCACCGCGCCGTGCCTCCGCCGCCCTCCCGGGCCCGGAAGGAGGTGGACGCGCGCAGGGTCCGGGTGGCACGCCCAGCGTTCGGGCCCGCCACCTTCCCGATCCAATGGAGCGCCAGGCGCCCTCTGCGTCTGGTCCAGTATGGGCTCAGACGGGGAGCGCGCCCGCCGCGGGCGGCTGGAGCGATCCGTCGGGGCCTACCTCGGGCACCGGGCGGTCGAGCAGCCAGGCCTCGAGCAGCTCGTTCACGAGCTCCGGCGCGTCCTGCTGCACCCAGTGCGACGCGTCCGGCAGGTGACGCACGGTGAGGTCGCGCACGAAGCGCTCGGTGTCGTCGGCGAGCTCGGCGCCCAGCGCCAGATCGCGATCGCCCCACAGCAGCAGCGTGGGGACGTCGATCGGCGGCGGCTCGAGCGAGAGATCGGAGAGCGGGCCGGGCTGCTGCAGCGCCGCGCGGTACCAGTTGAGCATGGCCCGCAGCGCACCCGGCTGGCAGGCGTGCGTGCGGTAGACCTCGAGCACCTCGTCGGGGAAGCGGCTCGGATCGGCCGCGCCGCGGCGGAACATCTCGCCGATCGCGTGTGCGTCGCGCCGGCCCAGCAGCCACTCGGGCAGCCGCGGCACCTGGAAGAAGAAGGCGTACCAGGAGCGCCGCATCTGCCGCCAGGTGCGCAGGCCCTCCCGGAAGCGGGTCGGATGGGGGAAGTTCATCGCGACCAGGCGCTCGAGCGAGCGCGCCTTGGCGAGCGCGAGGAACCAGGCCACGGCGCCGCCCCAGTCGTGGCCGACGAGCGTCACCGCGCCGCTGCCCGAGGCGTCGATCAGGTGCCCGACGTCCTCGACCAGGCGCTCGAGCCGGTAGCTCGCGATGTCGAGTGGGCGCGGCGAGCGCCCGTAGCCGCGCTGGTTGGGCGCCCAGACGCGGTAGCCGAGCCGCGCCAGCAGCGGCATCTGGTGACGCCAGGAGCAGGCGAGCTCGGGGAAGCCGTGCAGCAGCAGGGCGAGCCGGTCGCTGCCCGGGTCGCCGCAGGTGTCGACCTCGAAGCGCAGGCCGGCGGTGTCGATCCACTCGGTGCGGATGGCGGCGTCGCGCGCGTCCACGGCACTCAATCCCGCGGCGATCCGTAGACCTCGCGCAGGGTCTCGCCGGCGTCGAAGCGGGCCTGGGTGCGCTGCATGCCCTCCAGCGCCTCGGGCCGGGTGACGACGCCCTGGAAGCGCTTCTGCTCGTTCGCCAGCGCGTCGGTCAGGTGCAGGTCGTCACTCTCCACCAGCATCTGCTTGAGGGCGGCCAGCGAGTGGGCGGGTCGCTCGGCGAGCCGCTCGGCCCAGGCGAGCGCCGCGGCGCGTGCCTGGCCCGTGGGCACCACGCGGTTCACGCCTCCGAGCTCGTAGATGCGTCGCGCCGTCAACGGCGCCCCGTCGAGCACCATCTCCGCAGTGGCGGTGCGTCCGATCAGGCGCGCCAGCCGGCAGGTCCCGCCCACGCCGGTCGCGACGCCGATCATCACTTCGGGCTGCGAGAAGCAAGCCTGCTCCTCGGCGATGCGCAGGTCGCAGGCCCAGCCCAGCTCCGCACCGCCCCCCGAGCAGTCGCCCGAGATCGCCGCGATCGTCACGACCGGCTTGCGGGCGATCTCGTCGAGCGCGCGGAACCAGGCGGCGCCGTCGCCGCTGGTCGGCTTGCCCTCGACCGCGCGCGACAGGTCGGTGAGCCAGGCGTGCTCGAGCCAGTGCCCCTCGACGCCCGAGGCGAGCACCGTGATGCGCGCGCCGCCTTCGCGCGCCTCGCTGAGCGCCGCCGCGAGCGCCTCGATCGCCTGCCAGGAGCCATGGTTGCGGATCGCGGGGTTGGTCATGGTGACCAGCGCCACGCCTTCGCGCGGGCGCTCGAGGCTCACGAGCTCGGCCATCGCACCTCCGTCCCAGGCGGCCCATGGTACAGCCGGGCGACGACTCCGTGAAGTCAGGTTGCCGACGGATCGCCGGCGGCGACGCGCCGTCGACCCAGCAGGTTGAGCTTGAAGCGGCGGATCTCCTCGGGGTCGATGCGCCGGCCGGCGTCGTCCTCGAAGGCGAGCGCGTCCATGGGACACTGCACCACACAGGCGCCACAGCGCACGCAGCGCTCGCCGTGGACCAGCTCCACCTGCCTCGCCTCGGGCCGTCTCTCGAAGCAGGCCTCGGGGCACACCTCCCAGCACGTGAACACGCCCCGGCAGCGCTCGCGGTCGAGCGTCACGTGCCAGCTCCGCTCGGCGAAGTGGCTGCCGCCCTCGACGGGCGTCGAGCCGGCGTAGTCGTAGGTCAGCACACCCGTGAGGAAGGCGCCGCAGGCGGCCGCCACGCCGACCGCGGGGAGGCCGCCGCCGGCCAGTGCCGCCACGGCGGCCGCCGCGCACGCCGCGCCGGCGCCGAGCAGGACGCGACGCGGCCCGGGGATGCGGTCGTAGGCGAGGAACACGAACGCGGCCAGGACGCACGCGAGCCCGGCCAGGGGCAGGGCCCAGGCGGGCCGCAGCAGGGCCGTCACGCCGCCCAGCAACAGCGCCGTGGGAGCGGCCCACACGGCGGCCATCTCGAGCCGCTGCAGCGGCCCGAAGCGCACGCGCCGCATCGCCTCGGTCTTGCGCGCGTCCGCGGCCAGGTAGGCGGGGAGATCGCGCGCGTCCACCGGCCCGAAGCGCACGCGCCAGCCGCAGCGGCGCCCGACGTCGCGGCCGCGCACGCCGGTGGCGGCGAGCTGCGGCAGGATCGCGCGCCGGTGGCGCACGACGTCCTCCACGCCCGAGGTCTTGAGCGCCGTCACCACCTGATGGGTGCCGAGATGGCCGCCCGAGGCGGCGCACCAGACGTTGATGCCGGAGGAGGGCGCCACGACCACCCAGACGTCGAGGCCCTCCAGCGCGCGCAGCAGGCGCCGCACGGTGAGGTCGAAGTTCCCCGTGATCAGCACCGGCGAGAGCGGCCCCGGCTCGCCCACCCGCCGCAGGCCCGGCTCGGTCGGCCACGGGACCAGCCGGAACGCCGTCTGGAGCACCTCGAGCGCCAGCTCCCGGGCGGTCACGGCGCTCGCCCTTCGAGGCGGGCCGTATACGTTGCCAGGCTGCCGAGCAGCCAGCTCTCCCCGGGGTACCCCGTGAAGCCGGCCTCGCGCAGCTCGGCGGGCAGGTCTGCCAGGGGACGCGAGACGGAGCCCACCAGCACCCAGCCGAGCGCCGCCTGGGGCGCGCGGGCGAGCGACTGGAGCCAGCGCTGCGCGCGGCGTGCGGGCCGCACCTCGTCGCCCACGACGAGCACGCCCCCCGGCGCCAGGCGCCGCGCGCACTCGCGCAGCACGAAGCGACGCTCCGCGGCGGACATGTCGGAGAGGACCAGGCAGAGCACGACGGCGTCGTAGCCGGCAGCCGGAAGCGCGTCGATCTCGGCCGCGGTGCGCTCGAGCCATTCGACGTCGTCCCGTCCGTCGAGCCGGTGACGCGCCTGCTCGAGCATGTCCGGGCTCTGGTCGAGGGCGGTGACCCGCGCGCCCCGCGCCACCAGGCGCGCGGTGACGGCCCCGGTGCCGCAGCCGATCTCGAGTACGCGCGCACCCGGGCGCGGCGCGGCGGCTGCGGCCACCGCGTCGTGCAGCCGGGCGACACGGCCCAGCGTCACCGCGCGCATGCCGGCGTCGTAGCGCTGCGGTCCCGACTCGAGCAGGCGCATCAGGGCGAGCGAGCTCACGAGCTCAACGCCTTGCGCACCAGGCGCTCCACCTGCGCGGCCAGCGCCTCGCGGTCCTCGAAGACATGCGGATCGGCGAAGTGCTGGAGCAGCAGGCCGTCGATCAGCCCGATCACGGCGGCCGCGGCCAGCTCCGGCTCGAGCGTCGCGTCGATCTCGCCGCCGGCCTGTCCCGCGCGGACGACGGCCGCCAGGTGCTCGCGGATGCGATGGAAGTAGCTGCGGAAGCGGGCGCTCTCGAGCATGCGCAGGTCGAACACGACGCGGCCCAGCGCCGCCCACTCGTCGAACAGGCGCGTGGCGGTGCCCGCGAGCTCGGCGACACGGTCGAGCGGCGCGCCGGGCGCCTGCGCGGCGCGCGCGAACAGGCGCTCCTCGTCGGCGAGCAGCTCCCGCGCGAGGTCGCGGATCAGTGCCTTCTTGTCGGGGTAGTAGTGGTACAGGCTCGAGCGGGCGAGTCCCGCAGCGTCGGCCACGTGGGCGAGCCCCGTGGCGCGCACCCCGCGCCGCGCGAAGACGCGGCGCGCCGCGTGGCGAATCTCGCTGCGCTGGGTGGCGGCGTCGACCAGCTTCGGCATCGACCCCTCGCTTGTTTTCGACAATACTGTCGAAAAAGGAGACCGTCAAGCCGAAGCGGGCGGGGGGAGGCGGCGCTAGCGCCGCTTCGCGCGCCCGCGCGCCGCGAGCAGCGCGGCGCCGCTCGCCAGCAGGACGAAGGCGCCCGGGCGCGCCGCTGCCCGTCGCGCCACGACGGGCG
>JASJBO010000372.1 GCA_030066475.1 Myxococcota bacterium | reverse complement strand
TACGAGGCGGAACAGCAGGCCATTTGTTACGAAAGTGCGGACCTCGCCGAGGGCCTCGCTGCGGCCCGCGAGCGTCGCGATCCCCGCTTCGAGGGTCGCTGAGGGGTGAGAGCCTGCCGGTGGGGTGGCGGCGCTCAAGGAGTCGGGGTTTCCGGTCGAATGAACCATGGACGGATTTCTGGGGGGGTCATGTCCCGCGCCATCAAGAGCCACCAGCTCTGGCTGACCGTCGGCTACGTGGGCGTCCTGCTGCTGCTCGCCCGCGCCTACGCCTAGCGTCGGCCTCGCCATCACCCGCACACCAGACGCCGGGCGCCCGGAGCACACCCGCGGCCCCCGGCGCTCGCAGCACACCCGCAAGCGCCGCCGGTTCCTCCGGCGGCGCGCGCAGCGAGCCGCAGGCGAGCGAAGTCCATCAGGCCGCCTCCGCGCCAGCAACGAGCCACTTCCCGGCACGCCCGCAAGCGCCGAAGGCGCGCGCAGCGAGCCGCAGGCGAGCGAAGTCCACCAAGACGCGCCCGCGCCCGCACCCAGTCCCTACCCGGCCACCCCGCAAGCGCCGCCGGTTCCTCCGGCGGCGCGCGCAGCGAGCCGCAGGCGAGCGAAGTCCACCAAGACGCGCCCACGCCCGCAACGAGCCGCTTGCCGGCACCCCGCAAGCGCAGCCGCGAAGCGGCGGCGCGCGCAGCGAGCCGAAGGCGAGCGAAGTCCACCCTACCTGAACGAGCGCTCGAGCAGCTCGTCGATCGCCCGCTGGCCGCTCTCCTGGAGGAAGCGGGTCCCGGTGCCGGCGAAGTGCGGGTGCTGGACGACCGGATCGGCGTGCTCGTCCCAGGAGTCGCCGGTCCAGCGGTGCCAGCGCTCGCGCTCCTGGTCGAACACGAAGAGCGGCTTGTTGCAGAGCTTCGCGAACTCGGCGCCCCAGCCGGTGCCGCCCTTCACGGTGTCGTCGTCGAGGATGCGCCCGACGACGTAGATCTCCTGACCGTGGTTGATCTGGTGCCAGATGCTCTGCAGCACGCGCCGGAACAGCGGCGTGTCGCGGTACTCGCGGTGCATCAGGCGACTCACGTAGGCCAGGCTGACGTCGCCCTGCGCGAGCTCCTCGGGAGTGAGCACGCGGATGCCGCGGGTGCGGGCGTCGTTGTGGCCCTCGAACGTGAAGTTGACCTCGGCGATCCCGTGACGCTCGGCCGCGGCGCCGAAGGCCGCCTCGGCCCCGCTGGCGGCGCCGCTGTAGAGCACGCACTCCTCGGGCTTCACGGCAGCGCCTCGACCAGCGCCTGGATCTCGCTGGCGTTGAAGAAGTAGGAGATCTCGATGCGTGCCGTCTCCGGCGCGTCGGAGCCGTGCACCGCGTTGCGCTCGATGTCGGTGCCCCACCGCGCGCGGATGGTGCCGGGGGCCGCTTGCTCCGAGTCGGTGGCGCCCATCAGCTCGCGGTTGCGGGCGATCGCGTCGTCGCCCTCGAGCACGCTCACCACCACCGGACCCGAGGTCATGAACTTCACCAGCGAGTCGAAGAACGGGCGCTCCTTGTGGACGGCGTAGAAGCCGCGCGCCTGCTGGTCGGTGAGCTGGATCATCTTGAGCGCGACGAGGCGCAGGCCGGCGTCCTGGAAGTGGGCGAGGATGCCGCCGATGGCGTCCTTCTCGACGGCGTCGGGCTTGATGATCGAGAGCGTGCGCTCGGTGGCCATGGCGGCCCTCCTGGGTTGGGTACGGTGTTCCGGGCGCGGGAAGCTAGCGGCGCCCGTCAGAGCTTCAACACGATCTTGCCGAAGTGCTCGCTGGCCTTCATGGCACGGTGCGCGTCGGCGATCCGATCCAGGGGAAGCACGCGGTCCACGATGGGGCGGATCCGACCGCTGGCCAGGGCGTCGCCGAAACGCGTCAGGAAGGCCGCGACGATCTCGGCCTTCTCGGCCTCGGGCCGGGCGCGCAGCGTCGACCCGATCACCGACAGGCGCCGCGCGAGCAGCGCCCCGAGGTGGATCTCGCTCTTCGCCCCGCCCATCAGTCCGATCAGCACCAGGCGGCCGCCGACGGCGAGGGCCTCGAGGTTCTTGCCCAGGTACGGCGCGCCGATCGAGTCGAGCACGACGTCGACCCCGCGGCCGCCGGTGGCCTCGTGGACGACCTCGACGAAGTCGGCCTCGCGGTAGTTGGCCGCCGCGTCGGCGCCCAGCTCGCGACAGCGCGCGCACTTCTCGTCGCTGCCGGCCGTGACGACCACATGGCCCCCCGCGGCCTTCACGAGCTGGATGGCAGCCGTTCCGATCCCGCTGCCGCCCCCGTGCACCAGCGCGCTGCCCCCGTCCGGAAGTGCGCCCAGCAGGAACACGTTGAGGAAGACGGTCAGGAAGACCTCCGGCACGGCAGCCGCCTCCTCGGTCCCGAGCGAGGCCGGGATCGGCATCGCCGAGCCGGCGTGCACCACCACCTCGGCCGCGTGACCGCCGCCGGGCAGCAGCGCCATGGCGCGGTCGCCGGGACGCCAGCCCTCGACCCGCGCGCCCACCTCGACGACCTCGCCGGCGCACTCGAGACCCAGGATGTCCGACGCGCCCGGCGGCGGCGGATACAGGCCCTGGCGCTGGAGCAGGTCGGCGCGGTTGACGGCGCTGGCCGCGACGCGCAGGCGCAGCGCGTCGTCGCGCATGGGGGGCGCGGGGGCGTCGCCCACGCGCAGCACGGTCTCGTCGCCCGGCTGGTCGATCAGGACGGCCTTCATCGGCGGGCGACGGTAACGCTTCGCGCCCCGCCCGCGAGCAGGCCCCCGCACGCAGTCAGGGGGCGCCGCGGGATGCACCGCGACGCCCCCCTCCTGGCAGACCACCCGATTCGGGGGAGTCTTCTGGCCGAGGGGTCGCCTCCGAACCAGTCGGGAGACCCCTCGGGGGACGCTGCTACCTCCGAGGCCGGCCCGGCCGACGCGTTCCGGGCTCCCGACCTCTCATCTCGGCTCGGACAGACTGCTCGCGTCGCCTGCGCTGCATCGGTCCCGCACGCTGGGTCGCCGCCCACCCGCTCGGGGTTCCCCTCTCGCCCCGTTCGGAAAAACCCTGCGACCCGAACGACCTCCCGGGCCACCTAGTAGAGGCAACCCATCGCGTCCGCACCCCTGGGGGGGTCGGAGGAGTCCAAGTGCATCGATCGTCCGGCCGAACGCCGGGCCGCCTCGGGGCGGGCCTGCGGCTCGCCGTCCTGCTCGCCGTCATCGGTCTCTGCAGCGCCGCTCCGCGCGCGGCGACCGCGCTGACCATCACCGACCTGACCCCGCTCTACTTCGGTGGCAGCGCAGGTGGCGGTGGTGGCGGCGAGTTCGGCTTCAGCCAGAGCGAGCTGATCGAGGCGGGACTCGTCCCGAGGCTCCGCGCGAGCAGCCTCCAGACCTGGCTGGCGGCCGGCCCGGCCTCGCTGGGCCTGCCGGTCTCGATCAGCCAGCAGCTGACCACGATCCACGCCAATCCCCAGGCCGACGGCCGGCGCGCATCCCTGGACGACCCGTTGATCGCCGACTCGATCTGGACGGTTCGCAACGACAGCGGGGCGCCTCTGCTAGACGCGTGGCTCGTCTATACCGTCGCCGACCCGAGCGGGCTGCTGCCGGGCGTCCCGCTGGGACTCGATGGCGATCTCATGGAGATCGTGGAGTATTCCTCGGACGGCAGCGGCGTTCCCGACTACTTCTTCGGGGCGGTTGCGCTGGCCGATCTGGGGGCGGGCCAATCGACGAGCTTCCTCGTGCGCTACGTGGTCGCCGGGAACCTGCTCTTGGACTCCGGCTCGGGCGCCCTGACCCTCCCGACCCTCGGAGTCTCGACCCTCCTCGTACCGGAGCCCGGCACCGCGCTGGCGCTCGGAGTAGGCCTGCTCTGCCTGGGCGGCGCGCGGCGACGCTCCTCGCCGGCATCGGGATGATCGCCGCGGCTCCTGCGTCCGCGCAGGCGCCGCTGGAGCTCGAGCCGGTGCAGCTCGAACGGCTGGTGCGCGAGGGCCGCTGTGCCGCCGCGCTGCCGGAGCTCGAGCGCGCCCGCCGCAGCCGGCCGCGCGACCCCGCCCCGATGCTGCTCTCCGGGCGCTGCCGGATCGACCGCGCCGAGTACGCCGAGGCCACGACCGTGCTCGAAGCGGCCGCGGAGCTGGCGCCGCACGACGCAGAGATCCAGCTCGAGCTCGGCATCGCCCGCTACCACGCGGGCGAGACCGCCGGCGCGCGGGAGGCGCTCGAGGCCGCCGCGCCGGCCCTCGCGGGAACGGCCGCGACCTGGCACCTCTACCGCGGGCTGGTGCACCTGGCCGAGCGCGAGAGCCTCGCGGCCGCCGGGGCGCTGCAGCAGGCGCGGCTGCTCGACGCCGCCGCGGTGGAGCCGATGGCGTCGTACTACGCGGGTCTGGCGTGGGCCGCCGCGGGCGAGCGCGCCGCGGCGCGCGCGGCGCTCGCGCGCGTGGTGGCGGAGTGGCCGGGCACGAGCTGGGCCACGGAGGCGGCGCGCATCGACGCGCGGCTCTCGCGCCGGATCTCGCGCTGGTGGGGAACGCTCACCCTGGGCGGCGAGCGCGACGACAACGCGATCCTGCTCGGCGACGCCTCCCTGCAGCCCAACCAGATCTCGGGCAAGGGCGACGAGCGGCTGGTCTGGAACGTCGAGCTGGGCGCCGAGCTGTTCCGCAACGCCGGCTGGGCGGCCGGCGCCCTGGTGGCCTACGGCGGCAACCTGCACCGGGACATCGACGAGTACGACACGCACTACCCGTCGTTCTCGGGCTGGCTCGACCGCCGCGTGGGCGAGTCCGACATCGCGCGCTTCCAGTACGACATCGCGTTCGCCTGGGTCGACAAGGACTCGTTCAACCTGACGCAGCGCTGGGGACTCTCGTTCTTCCGCAACTGGGAGCGGGCGGGGACGACGGCGCTCTACGGGCAGTTCTACCGCACCAACTACCTGATCACGAACCGCAACATCGTCGACGCCGACGAGAACGGTGACTGCGGCGGCTTCGAGTTCTGCAGTCCCGCCGGGACGAACGAGTCGAGCGCGCTGAACCGCGACGCAAACGGCCTGACCTTCGGCGTCGAGCACTCGCTGATCCTGGGCTGGCTCGGCGGAATCGCGCTGCGCGTCGGCTACGAGTACGACCGCTACTCGGCGCGCGGGACCGAGTACAGCTATCAGAGCCACCGCATCGAGGGCGGGGTGCGCGCGCCGCTTCCCTACCGGCTCGCGCTCGACGTGAGCGCCAGCTACGCCTACCGGCCCTATCGGCACCCGACGATCCTGCCCGACAAGGGCCAGGTCGCGGACGCGATCGAGGCGATGGGCCCGTACGAGCTCGACAGCAACCGGAGGCGCGAGCGCACCACGGCCGTGGACGCGGTGCTGGAACGCTCGCTCACCGACCGCATGACCGCCTCGTTCGCCTACCGCTATCGCATCAACCAGTCGACGGCGGACCTGTACTCCTACAACCGTCACGTCTTCGGCGTGTACCTGACCGTCGCGATCGGCAACTGAGGCCGAGCGGCCGGGGAGCCTCCCATGCCCGCAACCCGAGACCTCTCACTCGCGCTCGCCGCCGCCCTGCTCGCGGCGGCGCCGGCCGCCGCCGGCTCGGCCGAGGCGGATTCGGATCTCCGCCATCGAGTCGCGCCGGCCGGAACCTGCGCGAAGCTGCCGCCGCTCCAGGGCTGCTCGGGCGCCAGCTGTGGCGCGAGCGCGCGGCCCGCGCGCAGCCACTTCGACCCGGTGGACGTCGCCTCGGGCCCCGGAGAGACCCGCCAGGGGATCGCGCCGCCGAGCCAGGACCTGTTCGACGGACCCGGACCCTGTCAGAGCGCCGGCGACGTCTGCGGGGAGCCGGCGGTGCCGCAGCTGGCGGACACGCCCGGCGTGATCGAGCCGCCGGTGGTGCCGGTTCCGCCCCCGGGGGTTTCACTTCCCTGACCCACCGGGGGGAACCTCGACGCCGGGCGCAGCCACCCAAGTAGGCGAGAATGGAGATCGTGGCGCGCCCTCACGACCCTTCCTACTCGGAGCAGCTCGCGGACGACGAGCTGATCGAGCGCGTGCGGGCGCAGGACAGCGCTGCGCTGCGCACGCTGTTCCAGCGCTACTACGGCCGCGTGTTCTACTTCGTGCAGCGGCGGCTCCGCGATCCCGGCCTCGCCGAGGAGGTCGTGGCGGACGTGTTCTTCGAGGTCTGGCGCAGTGCCGACAGCTTCGCGGGTGCCTCGCGGGTCTCCACCTGGATCTTCGGCATCGCGCACTTCAAGTGCGCCGGCGCCCACCGCGACCGCAGCCGCCTGAAGCGCGCCTCGGTGGTGCCGACCAACGTCGAGTCGCTGCACCGGGTCGCGGACGACCGGGACCTCGAGCGGGAGATCGGGACGCGCCGCGAGCTGCGCCTGGTGAGGCAGGTGATCGAGGCGCTGCCCGAGGAGCAACGCGAGGTGCTCGAGCTCGCCATCGTCGAGGGCCTCCCGTACCAGGAGATCGGGCGGCGCCTCGGCGTTCCCGAAGGCACCGTGAAGACGCGCGTGTCGCGCGCCCGCGCGCGGCTGCGCGACACGCTGCGCCGGCTCCAGCGCCAGGAAGGTGGTTCATGAGGAACCGATCGAACTCGACCTGTCCGGACGAGATCCTGGAGTGGATCCCCTGGTACCCCGACCAGGGGCTGACGCCGAGCCAGCGCGGCGCCGTCGAGGCCCACGCGGCCGGATGCACGGCATGTCGGGAGGAGATCTCCGTGCTCCAGGGGAGCGCCGCGCCGACGATCGAGCTGCCCGACGCCGAGCGCGTGTTCGCGCAGGTGCTGGCGCGGATCGAGGACGACGGGGTCGAGGGCCCATCCCGAGCGATGCCAGCGTCTGCCGTCACGCGACCCGCGGCGCCGGCGCGACCCGGCCGCGGGCGGGGCGGCTGGTCGCGACCGGCCGCGCTGGCGGCGGGCCTCGGCCTGGCCGTGCTGTGCACGAGCATCGGCGCGCTCGGCACCGCATACTTCCTCGGCGGAGCCGCCGCGCGTGACGCCAGCTACACGACGGCGGCGGCTCCACAGGCGTCGGCCGCAGGGACC
>JASJBO010000371.1 GCA_030066475.1 Myxococcota bacterium | reverse complement strand
CGGGTAGACGTCGAGGTGCGGGCAGGACCCGCAGCCCTGCCGCCAACGCTCGCAGCCCAGCGAGTACGCGCAGTGCCCGCTCAGCAGCCAGCCATCGTGCAGGGTGACCAGCGTCGGCCGGCGCTGCGAGAGCTCGGGCAGCAGGCGCAGGTCGAAGTAGCCACCGTGCAGGTTGTGGGCGTGGACGACGTCGATCGCGAGCCCCGGGCGACGCAGCAGCCGGGCGCTGGCGGGGAAGCGGAAGTCCTCGCGACCGCGCAGCCGATCGAGCTGCGCAGCCAGCCGCGCCCCCGGATCGCGCAGCGGGGAGCGCGGCAGCGCCGTGACGTCGGGCGCTCCGGAGCGGCGCCGCCCGACCGCGAGCCGGCTCGCCACGCCGCGCTCGGCGAGCCGCCGGTGCAGGTTCCAGGCCACGGCCTCTGCGCCGCCGCCGCGGTCGCTCGTGTTGAGCTGCAGCACCCGCAGCCTGCCGTCCCGGGGCGTCACGTCCGCCCCAGAGCGAGGCGCAGGCGGGCGCGCAGCCGACGCCGGAGCCGCCACAGCGGCGCGTCGACCCGGGCGGCGAGCCGCAACGCCGCGCGACCCAGGCGGTAGCGGCGCGAGGCGAGCAGCCGGTCGACGTCGGCACGCGGGCGCTGTGCCGCCATCACGCGCCCGGCGCCCAGATCCGCGCGGAGCGAGTCGATGGCGCCGGGGTGATCGCCCGCGAAGCGCTCGAGCCAGCTCGGCAGCTGGTAGACGTTGTGCACCCGGTAGGGCGAGCGCAGCCGCTCGAAGACCTCCTCGGCCCAGCGGACGGCTCCGGGGCGCTCGGCCCAGTCCGCGGCCTGGTAGTAGCAGCACTTGTCGCGCACCTGCTGCGGGAACACCAGCGAGTAGTGGTAGAGGCGAATGCCCAGCCGCTCGGTATCCGCCGCGCGCAGCCAGTCGCCCTCGCGCAGGTCGCGTCCCCGCGCGTCGTGCACCGTCGGCGGCCGGTGACCCGCATAGCGGTGCTCGGGGCCCCAGCGGAAGACCCGGTCGTAGGCGTCGGCGCCGCGCCGCAGGTACCAGCCATCCACGCTCGCGTCGAAGCCGCCCCAGAACGTGCGCTGGCGGAACGACAGCATCGACGGGGGATCGGGCCCACCCAGGATCGCGAGCACCCGGCGCAGGTCGCGCTCGCGATAGAACTCGTCGACGTCCACCTGCCAGATCCAGTCGCCGGTGGCGCGCTCGGCCCAGGCGCGCGACTGCGCATCCTTCTCGCTCCAGAGGCCCTCGCGCGTGATCACGCGGACCTTGCCCTCGGGGTCCTCCTCGCGCTGGAAGCGCTTCAGCACCTCGAGCGTGCCGTCGCGCGAGTGCCCGTCGGGCGTCGCGCAAGCGGCGGCGGCCCGCACCGCACCCTCCACCACGAGGAGCTCGTGCGCGTGGGGGTAGAGCGCGCGCAGGCAGTAGCGGGTGAACGGCTCGCCGTTGAGCACGATCACGCCGAACGAGACGCGCGGCGCGCTCACGCGGCTTCCCGCGGCCCGGGGCCGCGGCGGCGCAGCCCCGCGAGCGCCGCAGCGATCCCGCGCAGGTGATCGAAGGCTCGCTCCACCAGATGGTTGGCGAGGTGGGGATGGCGGCGGCGATCGCGCGCCAGCGCCCCGCACAGGCATTCGAGCGGGAGCAGGGCGGCGTGCTGGCCGAGACGCGCGAGGAGCCGCCAGACCGGCGGGCGGGGGGCGTCACCCGCGCGCAGCGCGCGCTCATGGTCGCGGCCCTCGGCGAGGGAGCGGCGCGCGAACCAGACCACCCGCAGCTGCTCGGGCCGCACCAGGTGCTCGACGCACAGGCCGGGGTCGAAGTAGACACCGCACCCGCGCCGGCGCAGCCGCAGCTGCAGCTCGGGCTCCTCGCCGTAGCCGAGCCGCGCGCCGCGCATCCCGAGCGTCGGGTCGAAGCCGCCGCAGGCGGCGAGCAGGTCGCGCCGCACGAACAGGTTGGCGCCGCTCAGGAACTCCTGCGCGCCGAGCCAGCGGGCACGCGGCCCCAGGTCGAGCGAGGCGTATCCGTCTCGGAACCAGACGGGGCGCGCCGCGCCGAACACCGGCGTGTAGGGCCCGCCGAACACCGGCGGCGAGGGACCGTCCGCGACCGCACGCGCCGCCGCGAGCCAGCAGGCCGGCGCGCGCACGTCGTCGTCGAGGTAACCGACGTAGTCGCCGCGCGCCGCGCGCCATCCCGTGTTGCGCGCGTGCGAGATGCCGGTGCGCGGCTCCGCCACGAGCCGGGCCGTGGGATGGCGGGCAACGACCTCCCGCGTGCCGTCGCCCACGCCGTTGTCGACGACCAGCAGCTCCCAGAGCTGCCCGTCGAGCGTCTGCGCCTCCAGCGACGCGAGGGCGTCCGACAGCAGGGCGGGACGGTCACGCGTGCACACCACGATCGAGAGCCGCGGCGCCGCGCTCAACCCTCGCGATCTCCCAGCGTGGCCTGCACGAACTCCCGGGCGGCGCGCTCGGCAGCGCGGTGGCGCACCAGCTCGGGCGGCGCGACGCGCTCGCGCAGCTCGAGGTAGAGCGCGACCGCAGCGTCCAGGGCGCGGCGGGCGGCAGCCGGGTCGTGGGCGCCGATCGTGACCGCGAGCGGTGCCACCTGCTCGGGCGCGTGCACCTCCAGGCGGCGGACGCCGTACGGCGGCTGGCTCGCGGCGGCGAGCGCGAGCGGCCCCAGCACCCGGTCGCGCAGGAACGAGAACGACCCGATCGCCTCGAACAGCTCGCCGCGCGCGATCTTCGCCGCCAAATAGTGCACCCAGACCCAGAAGCGGTCCTCGATCCACTGGAGATCGGGCCGCACCGGCCGGGCCCGCCCGCGTGCCAGGCCGGCGCGCGTGCGGCCGTCGCGATCCCACAGCACCACCGGCTCCTCGTCGCGCGTGGCGAGGTCGTCGCACGACACGAACTTGAGATCGACGTGCAGGAGCGGGGGGCCGTACAGGCAGATCAGCAGCCGCGGCTCGCCGACGTGCTCGCCCGTGAACCCGGCCAGCAGCGGACCGAGCTCGGATGCCAGCGGCTGCGCGTCGCGCAGGGCGTCGCGCCAGTGCTCCGGCGCACCGACCAGGACCAGGTCGAGGTCCGAGTGCTCGTCGAGGCCGCCGCGCGCAAAGGAGCCGCCGGCCAGGACGCCGAGCAGGCGCGCCTCGGCCCGCAGGCGCGGGAGCGCCTGGTCCAGGAAGCTCCGGTGGGCTCCGGGCAGCTCGGGCCAGTGCGCCGGGTCGAGCTGGTATTCGGCCATGTGGCGGCTCCGCGCTCGCGCCGGCGGCGCTCCCGTCAGCGGGCGCGGCTCTTCTCGAGATGGGCCCAGGCGGCGGGCAGCGAGACGTCGCGGTCGGGCCGGCGCGGCGGCAGGTTGAACACCGCGGGCGGCTTCCACTGCATCGCCTTCAGCGTCTCGCCGACGTGCGTCATGTTGAGCATGTCGTGGCTGTAGCAGAAGCGGCCGTCGCCGGCGTAGTACAGGATCGACAGGCCGGGGACGCGCCACGGCGTGCCGTCCGCGCGCTCGCCGAGGATCTGGTCCCACTGGCTCACGACGCGGTGGCCGTCCACCATGGTCCAGTTCTCCGGCGTCGACCAGCCGTAGCCCGTAAGCCCCGCCATCGAGCGCTCGAAGAACTCGCGGATGCCCTCGCGGCCCTCGATGCGGCCCCAGGCCGGATCGATGTACGCCGCGTCCTCGGTGAAGAAGTCCGCCAGCTCCGCCCACGCGCGCTCGCCCACGTCGATCCGATCGCGCAGCGCGACGAAGCGCCGATAGGTCTCGCGCGCCTCCTGCTCGATCGCCTCCGACACGATGCCGCCCTCCTCTCCCGGGTTGGTACCAGAGCGGCTTGCAGCGCGCCCAGGCCGCGGCTCGGCGCGCGTCGCTGAGGCGGCGCGGGCCGGCACCGGTCCGGTAGACTCCTCCTCGCGGCAGGAGGCTCGCCGCCGCGTTCGATCGCTCCCTCTCGGACGCGCGCGGAGGAATCCACGATGGACCGGCGACCCCTTCGACGCTCGGCTCGGCCCTGGCTCGCGATCCTCGCGGGCGTCCTCCTCGCGACGGCGGGCTGCACCGGGGACGACCTCTGGAACACCGACTTCGTCTCGGCGGACGAAGGCCAGGCGGTGGCCTTCGAGGGTCCGGCTCCGGAGCTCGACGACGCCGCGCTCACGTCGAACGACTCGGGAGCGGGCGAGCGCAGCGTCGAGGAAGGCGACATCTATCGCGTCCTCGCGGACGGACACATCCTCAACCTCAACGCCTACCGCGGGCTCCAGGTCATCGACGTCGGCGACGTCGCCGACCCCGAGATCGTCGGCCGGGTCCGGATCAGCGGCACGCCGGTCGAGATGTACGTCGCGGGCGATCGCGCGTTCGTGCTGTTGAACGACTGGCGCGGCTACTACGGCAGCCGCTACGAAGAGGCGCTCGAGACCCGGCACGGCGGGCTCGTGCTGTCCGTGGACCTCCGCGATCGGGAGCGCCCGGTCGTCGTCGATCGCGCCCACGTCCCGGGCTCCATCCGGACCAGCCGGCTCACGCGGGGCGGCAGCCAGGCGGCGCTGTACGTGGTGACGGGCGGCTGGAGCCAGTGGGAGACCGGGTCCGGCGACTGGGTGTGGGAGACGCGCACGGTCGTGAAGAGCTTCGACGTCTCGAGCGGCCGGCTGCTGGAACGGAGCCAGCTCGACCTCGGCGGGTACGTCTCGGACGTCCAGGCCACGACCGACTCCCTGCTGGTCGCCCGCTACGACTGGACCACCGGGGACGGGCGCAGCCAGGTGTCGATCATCGACATCCGCGACCCCGCCGGCGCCATGCTGGAAGGCGACCAGGTGACCGTGGCGGGCTTCGTCGAGACCCAGTTCAACATGGACCACGACGGCGACGTCGTCCGCATCGTCTCGGGCAGCCGCTGGAACGGGTCGAACACGAACCACGTCGAGACCTTCGACGCCCGCGACCTCCGCGAGCTGAAGCCCATCGACCACGCGACCTTCGGAGACGGCGAGCAGCTGTTCGCGACCCTGTTCCTGGGCAACAAGGCCTTCTTCGTCACCTACCTGCGCGTCGACCCCTTCCACGCCTTCGAGATCGCCGACGACGGCACGATCACGGAGAAGGCGGAGTTCATCGTGTCGGGCTGGAACGACTTCTTCCGACCCGTCCAGGGCGAGACGCGCCTGATCGGCATCGGGACGAACGACGAGGCCGGCCGGACCCTGTCGGTGAGTCTCTACGACATCACCGACCTCGAGAACCCGGAGCCGCTCCTGGCGCGCGCGGACGTCGCGGCCGACCACAGCTGGTCGGAGGCGAGCTGGGACCATCGCGCCTTCTCGGTGCTCGAAGACGCCGTCGCGGTGCGGGGAGCGGGCGGCGCGCGCGAGACCGGCCTGGTGCTGCTCCCGTTCTCCGGCTGGGACGACGCGTCCGGGCGGTACACGGCCGGGGTCCAGATCTACACGTTCTCGAGCGAGAGCCTGACCCGCCGGGGCGCCATGGAGCACGGCACCCCGGTACGCCGCAGCTTCCAGCCCGAGCGCGATCTCACCGCCAACCTCTCCGAGGCCGAGCTGAGCCTGTTCGACAGCTCGGATCCCGACGCCCCCAAGGAGCAGGGGCGCATCGAGCTGGCGCCGAGCTATACCGACGTGTTCGTCTTCGGCGACCACCGCGCCCGCGTGAAGAACGGCCGCGAGCGCTACTGGCTGTGGTGGGGCGAGCGCAGCGAGCTCCTGTCCGCGAGCGTCGAGATCGTCCCCCGCAGCGAGGATCCGGACAGCGGCGAGCCGGTGGCCCGCTTCGAGGTGCCGGCCCACGCGCAGCTCCACCAGACCGGCGACCTGCTCGTCGCGCACGCGCGAACGACGGGGGCGAGCGGGACCGAGGCGTACGAATCGGTGCTGACGGTCTACGACCTGAGCGATCCCACGCACCCGCGGCCGGCTGGCCGGCTGGAGACCGACCGGCTCCGCCCGAGCTACGGCTACGGCCCGATCCCGCTCGGCTGCTTCGACTGCGGCCGCCTCTCGATCTGGCCCGGAGACGCGTGGGACGAGGTGGAGGCGGTGCCCGGCGGCCTGGTGTTCCTCCAGCGCCGCCACGAGCAGGCGTCGGACGGCGTGTACCGCTACTGGCAGAGCTTCGAGCTCGAGGTCCTGGACCTGACCGACCCCGACGCGCCGCGGCTGGCGGAGACGATCGAGCTGGGTCGCGAGAAGCACGGCGTGGGCCTGCTGACCGACGGCTCGGACGTCTGGGTCAGCCATCGCGAGCCCGCCGAGGTCGAGGGCGACGCCCGGCCCCACGCGCGCCACTACGTCACGCGCATCGACCTCGCCGTGCCGGGCGAGCCGCGCGCGGACACGCCGATCAACGTGCCCGGCCAGCTGCTCGCCGTCGAGGGCGCGACGATCTACACGCGCGACGCGGTCTGGGGAGAACGCTTCATCGAGACCTCGATCGCGCGCGTGCTGCTGGCCGACGGGCGGGCGTACCCGCTGGCGCGGCGGGCGTTCCCGGAGCAGCTCGTCGAGAACGTGGCCCTCGACGGCGCCGGCCACGTCGTCGTGAGCCACCGCCTCGCCTGGCAGCTCGCCCACGAGCGCGGCGTGACCCCGAACGTCCAGTCGATGACGTTGCTCGACGCCGCGAAGCTGACCGTCGAGAGCGCGGTCGAGGTCGACGACTGGGCCCTGCTGCGCGACGCGCGGGCGGGCCGCGCCCTCTTCCAGGTGCCGGGCGGCCTGCTCGTGTTCAACCTCGACGACGCCTCGCGCCCCTACCCGCAGGCCTACTTCCCCACCCTCGGCTGGCCTCGGGACATCCTGGTCGACGACCGCGAGATCCTCTTCGCCGCGGGCCGCTACGGCATCCACGTCTTCGACCTGGATGCGTTCAACCTGCAGCCGTGCCCCGAGGGTGCCTGCCGCTAGCTGGTGGACTTCGCTCGCCTACGGCTCGCTGCGCGCGCCCTGCGGGCGCTTGCAGGGGGCTTCTGCCGCGCGGAGCTCTCCAAGACCTCGGACGCCTGCCCCTGCGCAGCGCGATGTGCTAGTGGCTGGGGAGCCCCCCGAGAC
>JASJBO010000042.1 GCA_030066475.1 Myxococcota bacterium | reverse complement strand
CCGGTGAAGGCGGCCAACGGTGGACCGATTCGGCTGAACGAGGGTCCCTACAAGATCGAGCTGGTCAGCATGGGCCAGTTCGGCAGGCCGAAGCCCAGGACCTACGTCGACTCCCAAGGCAACCCGCGGACCGATTTCTGCCCAATGCCCCAGGAGGGCTGGGACCCGGTGAGCTGCGCAGCGTGGACGAACACCGGGCTCATGACCGTCTGGACCCACATGATCTTGCCCGGGGTCGACGCCTTGCTGGGGAAGGTCACGGAGGCGGACGACGGGGTGAAGCTCAGCCCGAAGGCCCAGTGCATCCTCGGGGCCGTGGGACTGCCGTCCTCGGGCGGGGAGCCCGGACCGCTGTGCCTCGCCCTCCGCGAGGCGATCGTCAACTTCCTGACGAAGGAAGAGGCGGACTTCCGCGGTCTCATCCACGACCTGCTCGCGGGCGAGATCGCGGACGCTCTGCGGGGACAGTCGATCGAGAACCTGCGGGAGATGTTCGAGATCTTCGGGGTCGGGCCGATCGTGGGGTTCTACGTCGAGCTGAACGGCGAGACCGAGCCGATCGCGACCACGACGGCCAAGCTATCGCTGCAGAAGGTGGTCGACGCGCTCACCAACAGCATCAAGGAAGGGGGCAAGGAGAAGGTCAAGGAGAAGCTCAAGAGAATCGAGGATCGACTGGCCCGTTGGAACAAGGTCGTGGTGTTCGGGAATCTCGGCTTCGCATACTTCAGCGTGAACGCCTTCGATGCCAAGATGGAGTACGACCTCTTCTACGCGGACGTCGAGTGGAAGGATCAGATGGAGCCCTCGGGCGTGCTGACGCCGGAAGCGCTCACCGCGCTCGAGATCCCGCCCGGGGCCGTGGTCGGGGACGACGACGAGGGCGAGTCGTTCCGGTGGATCCCGGTCACCGTCGTGGGCAGGAACGTGCCGGTCAACCCCCAGAACCCCGACGACCGCTTCGTCGACCCATCGGACTCGGACCTGGAACTGCTCTACAGCATCGACGCGCGGGGCACGAGGACGCGCATCATCGGGTTGGCGCAGCTGGTCGAGTACGCGTCCAAGAAGGGCCAGCACTTCATCGCGTTCCCAGCGCGCCGCGACGAGACGGATCCGCCGCAGCCGGTCGTTGTCGCGAAGTACACGCACTCCGAGCCGGAACCCTCCGATCCGAATTGCACTTCGGAAGAGCCGCTGGTGCGGGACGAGTGCTTCCGCAGGGTCCACCTGCGTGTTCCGTCGGAGGACCTGGGAGCAGGAACGGTCGCGTACCGGGTGCGCGGGAGCCTCGGCGTGCTTCCGCGCACCCTGCAGGTCGCCCGTGTCGGCACCGGGATCCGGTCCTACGCGAGCAGCCGCGGCAACGGCAAGGTGACCGTTCCCTCGTTCAGCTCGATGGGCGACGTGGTGAACGACGGCTTCATGCCGAGTGGGCAGACGAAGACTCTAGATGTCTCGGGCTTCGTCCAGTCCAACGCCAACTTCTCGCCCAAGCGCGCCGCCACGCCGTGGGCCGTGGCGGTGCACCCGAACCGGCAGTTCGCCTACGTGACGGACACCGGAAACAATGTGGTGCACCAGATCGACGTTCGGAGCAACCGGCTGGTAGCCACCTCGGCGCGGATCGGCACTGAGCTGTCCGAAGCCCCGGGGCAGGTCACCGGCTACACGGATCCCCAGGGTCGCCGGCAGCCGCGCGATCTGCGGGTCACGCCGGACGGCCGCTACCTGCTGGTCGCTGCCGGCACGCAGCTATCGATTCTCGACGCCACGACACTCAAGGGCGTTGCCTCGTACGTGCCGAGCGGGGACGGGGTCACTGCGAACCACCTGTTGGTCTCGGTGGACGCGCATCCGAACTCGAAGCGTGCGTACGTGCTGATCGCGGACCGTAGCGGTGTCGGCGGGAAGCAGGGTGGCTTCCTCGCCGCGATCGACATCGACGCGGACGCTCCGCCCGAGAGCTTCGGGAGACAGGTCGGAGAGCTGCAGAAGCTGTTCGGGTCGGACGAGGCGGTGAACGTCCGGGTGCGCGATCAGAGGACGCTCTTCGTATTGTCGAAGGGCGATAGGACCACCTTCCGAGCGCAGATCGAGCCCTGGAAGATCGAGGCCGGCGGCGAGATCGGACTCCCGACGAGCACCAAGGCCGCCCGGGTCCAGGCGGTGCCGAACGACTTCGCGTCCGTACCCCAGGGTTCGACGAATCACGACGTCAACTTCGACGGCGCCATCGACATTGCCTTCGACCCCACGAATACGGGCGTGCGACAGCTCGCGTATGCCACGGGGAGCAGCACAGGCAACGTGGCGGTCTACGAGTACGAGCCCGAGGAGTTCACGGTCAGAGAGATCGGGATCCGTGCGGTCTCGCGATCCGACAACCGGCTCGACATCCAGATCGCGGACAACCAGAGCTGCATCGATGGCAGCACCTTCTTGTGCTTCCAGACGGTCGATCCCCAGCTGCGCCTGAGCCTGATCGAAGGGCTCACGTTGCCGCGCAACATCACGATGAGCCAGAACGGTGAGTTCGCGGTCGCGACGCGCTTCCAGGGCACCACGACCAAGGGGGACATCGTGGTCGTGCGCGCGGACGCGGCCCGGGCGATCGTGGACGACGATCGCGAGGAGACCAGCGACCGCAATACCCTCCGTGACCTCGCGCTCGAGTGCTACGCCCAGGCCGAGAGCGGCCAGCCCCTGGCTGGAACCTGCCTCGGGGGCGATGGGGACGTGAACGGCGGGATCGAGCTCGACAGCGACGACTTGAGCGATCCGATCCTCGTCGACGGCGCGGGTCCCTTGCAGGACGTGGAGGGGCTCGAGCAGCTCGAGCTCGAGCCGATCATCGGTCTGACGTCGCCGGGTTGGAACGACTGCGTAGCTGATCGCACCGACATCGTGGCGACGACGGTGGAGTTCGCGCCGGACGCGCGCTACCGGCTGCTCGAGGTCGACCACGACACCTATCTCGCGGCCCTCGCAACGGGCAAGCGCCCGGGCTCGGTGGCGGCCGGGGCCGTGCTCGCCGGGCGCGAGGGACCGCTCACGCAGCTCAGGCCGGGCGAGTGGGGCGCGTCCCTGGATCTGAACGAGACGGAGATCCCGCCCGGGAGCTACACGCTCGAGGTGGGGACGACGCTGTCGGCGCCCGGCGGCGGGACCACCGAGGAGGCGATCGCGGCTGTTCCGCTGCGCGTCCGGCAGGCCCCGCCGCGCTTCATCGCGGACGCGGCCGCCCCGGCGGAGCAGCAGTCGTTGAAGGCATTCGGACCGGACGGTACCGAGGTCCCGCGCCGCGGCTGCGTGCCCCAGTCGGCCCAGTTCTCGAAGCTCGAGGCCATCCTCGAAGTGCCGGAAGCCTGTGCCGAGCCGGTGGAGTGCGTGTTCACGAGCAGGTTCCGCGAGTTCGAGGGCCGGATCGAGCCCGACCCGGCTCTCCCCGACACGCAGGCACGCTGCGTCGCGGAGAACGTGAGGTTCTTCGGCTCGTCCTCCAGCCCCGAGTTCGAGATCCGCGCCGAGGTCGTGAATGCCGCGAAGCAGCGCTCGGAGAATTCGTTCGTCGGGCGTCACCCGACGCTCACCGTCTCACCCGACTTCGACACCGTGCGCGTCGGCGAAGACGTCGTCATCGAAGCGAAGGGTGGGCCGCTGACGGGGACGCTCGAGTTCGAGGTCGTGCAGGGCACGGCGCAGCTCACCGCCGGGACGGCGACCGAGCAGCACCCGGGAACGCTTCGTCGCGCGAACGTGAGGATCACGGATCCCTCTACCACGGTGCGGGTCAAGGTGACCTGGACGCCCGACACGGGCTTCTGCGAGCCCGAGGAAGAGACGGTCATTCTCTTTGTCGAGTCGAGCTGACATGCGCAGTCGCGCCTTCGCCGTGCTGCCGGTCCTGGTGCTCCTCGCACTCGGGCTCGCGGGTCCCGTCCAGGCGCAGCTGACGGCGCCGCCGACCGTGAGCGGGCTCGACTTCTCGTTCCCGCCGGTGACGGACGGAGATCGGATCGGTCTCGAGGTCCTCGCGGCCGACGACTTCACCGTGGATCGGGTCGAGTTCAGCGCGATCGGCGTCCGGGCCGACGACCTGATCTCGGCCCTGGGAGGCGTGGAATCGATCCGCGAGGTCGGGGTCACTTCGGGGGCAGCCGATCGGGTGGCGGCCGCCGGGAGCGCGTTCCTCGACGTCCGGAGCCTGGCCGCCACGCCCGACGGGGACTCCGGGCGCTACGTGGCCGAGCTTCCCGTCGCCGGCGGCCTGCCGGCGGATGCGGTCTTGGTGGCAGAAGCCGTCGCTTTCGACGACGAGGGCAACGTGTCCGTGCCGGTCCGGCGAGTGCTCGCCGTGGACTCGGGGGCCTCGGGCACGTTGGCCGTGGAGGCCCGGATTGTGGACGAGCTCGGCCGGTCCGTGCTCGTGGTCTCGGTGCGGGGCAGCGAGGACGACGTGCGCCAGCTTCGCGCGAGCGCGGTCCTGGCTTCGGCGGCCGTCATTCGAGCCCGGGGTGGCGTGATCGAGCGGCTGGACAACTCGCTCGAGACGTCGACCGCGTCCGTGGACCTGGCGCCCGGCGACGTCGTCGCGCTGGACGCCACGTTCCCCATCGTGGGCGCGGTCGCCGACGACGCGCTGGCCGTGGTCGAGGCTTCGGCCCGCGACGCGAGCGGAAACCTCGCGACCGAGCGCGCCGTGGTCGTGCTGGCCCGCGAAGCGCCGGCCCAGATCGTTGACCTGCAGGCCGAGCCGCCCACCCTGGCCGTCGGAGCCGTTGGGGAGCCCATCGAGCTGCGGGTGGTCGGGGTGTTGGCGGACGGGGCGCTCGTCGATCTGAGCCCGGCCGCGACCGGCACCTCCTACGTCTCGAGCGCGCCGGACGTCGTCTCCGTCGATCCGGGCGGTCGGCTGCTCGCGTTCTTCTCGGGCTCCGCCGTGATCACCGCCACGAACGGGGGCCTCTCGGTCGACGTGCCCGTGACCGTGGACGTGAATGCCGAGGCAACGGGCCTGTCCCTGTCGCCGGAGACCGTGTTGCTGGACCGGGTCGGGGCCGAAGCCGGCCTCTCGGTCGCCGTGGTGATGCGCTCGGCAGATCCGGGTGCACCTCCTGCCGGGCTCCAGGACGTGACGCGCGGAGCGCTCGGCACCATCTACGAGAGCAGCGACTCCAGCGTCTTCACGGTGAGCGCCGACGGCGTGCTACGGGCGGAGGGCGTCGGCATCGCCACCGTCACCGCCCGCAACGAGCTGCGCGGCGGGCTGCTCGCCTCGGCGCAGGTCGAGGTGCTCGACGGGCCGCCCGAGATCGCGCTCGCGGTCGACCAGACCTCGGTGCCCGAGGGCCTGAGCTTTGCGGTGACGGCCGAGGCGGTCGACGACGTCGGCCCGGAGGGCGTCGAGCTGGTCCGCTTCCTGGTGAACGGCAGCCCCGTGAGCGAGGACGGGGCCGCGCCCTACGAGGCGCAGATCCAGGCGCCGGAGCGGACCGCGGGGCTCGTGCTCCGGATCGAAGCCGAGGCCGTCGACCGGGTCGGGAACGTGACCCGTTCGCTGCCGGTCGAGGTGACGGTGAGCGCGCCGCGGGGCGGCGCGACGGCGCGCCTCGAGCTGATCTCGCCGACCGGACAGAGCCTGCTCGGCGAGGACGAGACCTTCCTCGGCTTCCAGCCGTCCGGCGTGCGGGTCACCGAGGGCGGCAGCCTGGTGCTGGCCGCCGACGCGAGCTTCGGCACGCGCGAGGTCGAGTTCCTGATCGACGGCGCGCCGGTGGGCGTGGACACGACACCGCGCGAGATCCTGAAGGAAACCGAGGACGGGCCCGAGGTCGCGTTCGCCAACGTGTTCGAGATCCGGGTGCAGGCGCCCGAGGTGGGGGCCGCGGGCCGCTCGCTGGCGGTGGCGGCCCGGGTCGTGGACGACGAGGGCAACGCCACCCGCTCCGACCCGGCGATCATCCGGGTGATCAACGACCAGCGTCCGGTCGCCGAGTTCGTGTCGCTGCGGGACGGGGAGGGCGTCACGGCGGGCGCCACGCTGCGGGTCCGGGCGCGCTTCTTCGACGACCTGATCGCGAACGGGCTTCGCGTGCGCCTCTACGGCGGCACGGACCCGGTGCTCGGCGAGGCGGAGCTGCTGCTCGACGAGGTGGTGCGCATCGCCGATTCGAGCGAGAGCGCAGGGGGCAGCGTCGCGCGCGAGGCCGACTTCGCCGTACCGGCGACACCGCTCGGCGCGCAGTACTTCTTCCTGGCCGAGGCCATCGACAGCCGCGGCCAGGCGGCCCGCACCGATCTCGTGCGCCTGACCGCGGTCGGCGACCAGCCTCCGAGCGTGGCGCTCACCGCCCCGATCGACGGCGGCGAGGTGCTGGCCGGCGACGAGATCCGGGTGGCCGCCGCGGCACGCGACGACCGGCGCGTGGCGCGGGTCGACTTCCTGGTCGACGGCGCGGTGTTCCTGACCGACTTCAGCGCGCCCTACACGTTCCCCTACACGGTGCCGCCGGACCGCGCCGGCACCGCGCTCGCGTTCGCGGCGGTTGCGTACGACGACGGCGGCAACGCCACTCCGGAGGCCGAGAGGCCGGTCGCCACGGTGGGCGTGGTCGCCGACACGACCGCTCCCACGGTCCGGATCGCCGATCCCGATCCGCTCACCGAGCACCCGGAGACGCAGAACCTGCTGATCTCGGTGGCGGGCCGCGACAACGTGCGCGTGGCTCGCGTCGAGCTCGACGTCGACGGCGTCACGCGTTTCGCCGCTGACGATCCGGGCCAGGTGAGCGACCTCACCAACGGGGTGTTCACGTCGTTCGTGCTGCCGGCCGCCGAGCTGGCGGCGGGCCAGACGATCCAGCTCCTGGCGCGCGCGTTCGACCCGGCGGGCAACGAGACCGCGACCGAGCCGCTGCTCGTCGACCTGGTCGCCGACGCGCCGCCCGTCATCACCGGCTTCACCTCGACCGGGGGCAGCGCGAACGAGGTGCTGGTGAGCCGCGCCTTCGACCTGTTCGTGGACGCCTCCGACGACGTCGGCCTGCGCGAGGTGCGGGTCACGCCGGCGGGCGGGTCCGCGCTGGTGGACGATCTCGCGCCGTTCCGCTTCACGCGGCAGGCACCCGACGCGCCCAGCGCCCTCTCGTTCGAAGCCGTGGCGATCGACTCGGCGGGGCAGACGTCTGCGCCGGTGAGCCTGGCGCTGGCCGTGGTGGCGGACACGACGCCCCCGCAGCTCTCGATCGTCTCGCACCGGAGCGGCGACCGGGTGTTCCGCGGGCGCCCCCAGACGTTCGTGGTCTCGTCGGCCGACGACGTCGGGGTCGTCGCGGTGGACTTCGAGGTGGTCGCCGACGGGGCCACCGTGCAGAGCCAGACCGTGACGAGCTTCACGCTCGAGAGCAACCTGTTCCAGCGCTTCGAGTGGCCGGGCGTGGTCCTCGGCGCCTCGCTGCTCGACGCCGTCGTCGAGATCCGGGCCGCGGCGCGCGATGCCGCCGGGAATGCAGCGCCCGCGAGCGTGGGTCTCGACGTCGTCGACGACGCGCCCCCGAGCGTCACGATCACCTTCCCGCGCGCGGGCGAGCGCTTCGCCGAGGGCGAGACCGTGCGCCTCAAGGCCACGGTGAACGACGACGTCGGCATCGTGCGCGTCACGCCGCTCTCGGGCGGCCAGCCCCTCACGGCGCTCGAGCTGGCGCCGGGCTCGGGCTTCGTCGACACGACGCGGGTGCTCGCCTTCGACGTCCCGATTCCGGTGCGCGAGGACCCGCCGGGCGACCTGAGCGTGGCGGTCGAGGTCGAGGACTCGGGCGGGCAGACGGCGCTGGCGAGCGTGACGCTCGACGTCGTCGACGACCTCGAGGCGCCGACGATCGAGATCGAGAGCCCTCGGACCGGCCTCCAGGTGTTCGAGAACGACTCCTTCCACGTGGTCACGCGGACGCGCGACGATCTGCGCACGGCTGGCGTCACCTTCCTCGTGAACGACGTCGAGGCGGAGACCGTGACCGCGCCCTTCGAGGGGCCCGACGTCGAGGTGCGCACGATTCCCAACCCGGCCAGCTTCGGCGACCTCGTGGTGGAGACGCTGTCGCGCGCCCGCTTCCGCTACCTGGTGACGGTTCCGCAGGGAACCGTGGACTCATCGGAGGACCCGCTGCGGATCGTCGCCCGCGCCTTCGACGCCGGGGGCAACAGCACCGACTCGCTGCCGGTGATCGTGGACGTGCTGCCCGACATCGAGCCGCCGACCGTCGTGATCACGCAGCCAAAGGACGACGACGCGTTCACGGGTGGCGACTCCTTCGACGTCCGGGTGCGCGCCTACGACAACATCGACGACGAGGCGGATCTCGCGGCCCGGGTGGAGATCACGGTCAGCGGCGACGCGATCGCGGGCGGCGTCACCACGGTGAGCGGGTTCGGGACGGAGCTCCCGGTCGCGACGCTGCTGCCCGCGGTCGATGCGGAGCTCACGATCGAGGCGCGCGCCGTCGATTTGGCCGGCAACGTGGGCGAGGCGACGCCCGTGACCCTCACCGTGGAGTCGGACCGGGCGCCCCGGATCGAGAGCTTCACGCCCGCCGGCTCCCAGCCCGAAGGCCGCTCGGCGCGCTTCACGGCGCGGTCCGGCGACGACTTCGGCGTGGTGGACGCCACGCTGGTGCGCGCCCAGGGCGCGCTGGAGCTGCTGGCGGACGGCGCGCTGCTGGCCATCGACGACTCGGGTCCGACCCGGACCGAGTTCGCGGTCCGGGCGGCGGACCTGAGCGACGACGGCAGCCTGACGGCGCTGGTCGTCGACGCCGGCGCCGGGGCGGCGCGCCTCGAGCGGCGCGACGCGCCGGGCCAGCCCAACGTGGCCGCCGTCGTGCCGCTGCACGGGGTCGGGATGGGGGCTGGCGCCACGGTCTCGCTCACGGCCGAGGTCGCCGACCCGGCCTTCGGCGTCGAGTTCCGCGTGGACGGGAGTGCGGTCAACACCGGGCCGCTCACGGCCGAGGTGGTGCTCCCGGATCCCGCGGCGACGCCGGGTGACATGGAGCGCCGGGTCGAGGTGACGCTGCTCGACGGCACGGGCGCCGCGGTCGCGGCCTGGGTCGAGACGCTGGTGCTGCGGCCGGGCGAGCCCGGCGAGATCACCGCCGACCTGGGCAGCGCCGCGATCGCGCTGCTCACTGCGCGGCCGGCCGCCGCGAGCACGACCCTGGTGGTGGCCTCCGAGACACGACCGTTGGCGCGCCAGAGCGACGCCACCGACAGCGTGGCGCTGGCGGCGGTCGCCACCGACACAGCGGGCGCGCGCGGCGTCGGGAGCGCCGTGCTCCAGATCGCGCCGGACGTCGAGCCGCCAGACGTCTCGGTCGGTCCCTTCCGCGACGGCGACGTCGTGGTGGGCGGACTCGCGATCGACGTCTCCGCCACGGCCTCCGACGACGCGGCGCTCGAGCGGCTCGAGCTGTTCTACAAGAACGCGAACGTCGCCAGCGAGTTCGGACCCGCCACGACGCTCCAGGTGGGTCAGACCATCGGCGTTGCCAGCGCCGACGTGGGCAGCGCCGTCGCGCTCTTCGCGCGTGCGACCGACGTGAACGGGAACACCAGCGAGTCGGACCCGGTCACCCTGGTGGTGCAGGCCGACCAGGCGCCCGCCATCGAGATCACGAGCCTCGAGAACCTGAACTTCGTGGGCGGCGAGATCCGCGACATCCGGGGAGCGCTGGCCGGGGGCGGCATCTTCGTCCTCGAAGGCACGGAGCTCGTCGTGCGCACGCAGGCGAGCGACGACGCCGGGATCGCCAAGGTGGTCGCGACGCTCGGGGACTTCGCGTCCCTGCCCGGCGGCGGGGCCGATCTCGACGCGCTGCCGCCCGAGGCCCAGGTGCTGTTCGACAGCCCCGACTCGCGGGCGAGGCTGCGCGGCGACGCCGTCGTCTTCCCGATCCCTTCGGGGAGCGCCGGCGACGCCTTCGTGGTGCGGGTCGCAGTGCGCGACGTCGCGGGCCAGGTCCGCAGCGCGGAGACCACGGTGCGCGTGGTCGGAGACGAGGCGCCGCAGGTGGCGCTCACCACGCCGGTGGGCGACGAGCTCCAGGACGGCATCGGGCTGGCCGCGGGCAGCTTCCGGCTCAACGTCGAGGCCGTCGCCGTCGACGACATCGCGCTCGCCCAGGTGGCCTTCCTGGTGAACGGCCTGCCGTTCGGCAGCGCGGTGGCGGTCCACGGCAGCCAGGCGGTGGCGCTCACCCGGGGCCAGATCGGGGATGCGGGCACCGACGCCGACGGCTTCCTGGTCGATGCGGACGGCCGGCGCGTCCCGGTCGACGCGCAGGAACGCAATGCGATCGACGCATTCCCCGCGCCCTTCGACGATCCGGGTCGGGCCCGCGTCTTCGCGACCCGGCTCGACCTGCCCGTCGGGCTGCTCGAGGTTGGCACTCAGGTCCGGATCGGCGCCATCGCCACCGACAACCAGGGCAACACGCGGCTCTCCGAGACGGTCTTCGAGGTTGTCCCCGACACGACCGCGCCGGTCGTGCAGTTCGCCGCGCCGGCTTTCGACTTCGACGTCACCGAAGGCTCGACGCTCACGATCCAGGTGCGCGGCAGCGACAACGTGCTGGTGCGCCGGGTCGAGCTGTTCGCGGCGCGCGACGAGGCCGACCTGGCGAACGGGCGCATCCTGCTGGTCGACAACCTGCCCGCGCTGGACGCGCTCGAGGGGACCACCCAGAACATCGAGACGGAGCTGATCCAGCTCCCCTTCACAGCCCCGCGGCTCCAGGCCGACCTCGGGGTCTCGGGCGTCGACAAGGTTCCCTATCACCTCGGGGCTCGGGCCTTCGACGCGTCCGGCAACGCCACCCCGATCGTCCCGCTCCCGATCGACATCCTGCTCGACCGGCCGCCCTCGGTGCAGATTGCGTCGCCCCAGAGCGGTGAGTCGGTGGTGCGCGGCACGCGAATCCCGATCCAGGTGGACGTGAGCGATCCGGAGGGGCCGATCTCGTCGGTCGACCTGCTCGTCGACGGGGTGGTGAACCCGCTCGGCGTCGATCGCGTACCGCCGTTCAACTTCTCGTTCGAGGTGCCCGCCGACACCACGGCGACGGAGTTCGAGCTGGTGGCCTCGGCGGTCGACACCTTCGGCAACCGCACCGCCTCGAACCTCGTCACGATCGTCCCGGCCGACAACACGCCGCCCACGGCCAGCATCACGCAGCCGCCCGACGGGTCCGTCGTCTTCGAGGGTGCGCCGCTGCTGGTGCAGGTCGACGCCACCGACGACATCGAGCCCGAGGGCATCGCGTTCGTGCGCTTCTTCGTGGACGGCGACCTGGTGTTCACGGACTTCACGCGTCCGTTCCAGTACGTGCGCGCGCTTCCCTTCGGCTCCGCGGGGCAGAGCCTCGTGATCGGTGCGAGCGTGCGGGACGCGCTTGGCCTCGAGCAGCGCGCCAGCGACGTGCGGGTCGCCATCGTCCGCGACGAAGAGCCCCCGGTGCTCGAGATCGAGGAGCCCGCGCCGTTCTCGCAGGTCGTAGAGGGCGCCACCCTGCGCATCCGCGCCGAGGCCAACGACAACGTCGACGTCTCGTCGGTGGCGTTCGCCCTGCGCATCACCGACGCGGACGGCGTGGTCGGCCAGGACGGTGTGGTGGGCATCGACGTCGCCGCGCCCTACGAGATCTTCGTCCCGATCGGCGCCGACACCGAAGGAGACACCATCGAGATCACGGTCACGGCCACCGACAACTCGGGCAACCAGCGCGACGAGTCGGTCACCGTGACGGTGGCCAACGACCGAGCGCCCACGATCCGGCTGGTGAGCCCCACGGACGGCGCGCCGGTCGTCGAGGGCGACCCCGAGGGCCTGCTGGTGACCGCGCTCGGCGAGGACGACGTGGACATCGTGTCCACCCGCTTCCTCGTGAGCGACGACCCGAGCCTGGATGGCGAGGGGCGGCTGGCCGCGGCGGACGTGCTGTTCGTCGACTACCTGCTGCCGTTCAACGCCTTCCTGCGGCCGCCGGTCGGCACCGCGGGCGAGCAGCGCTTCCTCCAGGCGGTGGCGGTCGACACCGCCGGCCAGGAGGCGAGCTCGAACGTGGTGTCGGTGGAGATCGTGCCCGACGAGGCGCCCGAGATCGCCATCACCCTGCCCGCGGACGGCGCGGCCGTGTTCCAGGGCGCCGAGGTGCAGATCCTGAGCTCGGCTCGCGACGACGTGCGGGTCGAGTCGGTCGAGTTCCTGGTCAACGGCGTGGTGGTGGACGTGGCGCCGCTGCCGCTCCCCGAGTTCGACGCCGAGGACATCTACCAGGGCCGCTTCCGCATCCCGGTGGACTCGGCCGGCGAGCAGCTCACGATCGTGGCGCGCGCGACCGACAGCGCAGGCCAGCCGACCGACTCGGAGCCCGTCGTGATCGGGGTGGTCGACGACGACGTGCCGCCCGAGGTCGTGATCGTCGACCCGCCCGACCTCGACATCGTGACCGGCGGCGAGAGCCTCGAGCTGCGGGTGCGGGCCTTCGACCAGGCCGGCGTGGTGTCGACCGACTTCTTCGAGAACGGGCAGCTCGTGTTCACGAGCCTGGTGCCGGATCTCGACGGCGAGGTCATCGTGCCCGGCCTCGGCGACACGATCTTCCCGTTCACCCACGGGATCCAGGTCCCGGTCGGCGTGCCGGGCTCCGAGATCGTGCTCGGCGCCAGCGCGATCGATCCCTCGGGCAACGTGGGCGAGGCCAGCGACGTCACCATCGAGGTGGGCCTGCGCACCACGGGCACGTACCGGCGCGTGGATCCGCTCGACACCTTCGCGGCGCGCGACGTGCTCGAGGCGGACCGCCTGGCGTACGTGGTCAACGGCAGGATCGGCAGCCGCGACAGCGGTTCGAGCCTCGCGATCCTGGAGGTCGCGAGCCGCCCCGAGGACCCGGTGCTGTTCGGCGAGGTGCCGCTCGACGGCGACGCCCGGGCGTTGGCGCTGCGCGGCACGCTGGCCTTCGTCGTGGCCGACCCGGCCGACGGCGGCGAGACGGCCACGCTCCAGGTGATCGACATCGGCAACCCGTTCGCGCCGGTGCGGGTCGCGAGTCTCGATCTGCCGTCGGAGCGCGCGCTCGACGTGGCAGCCCAGGGCGATCTCGTGCTCGTGGCCGCCGGCGACGCGGGCGTGCTCGTCTACGAGGCCAGCGATCCGTTCGCGCCCCAGCGCGTGATCTTCGACCGCAAGCTCGGCCTGGATCGCGCGCTCGGCATCGAGATCCGCGAGGGGCTCGCCTACCTGGCGGACGGCCTGGGCGGCCTGCGCATCCTCGACCTCGCGACGCCCGACTTCTTCGAGATCGGCGCCATCGACACGTTCGGCGTGGCGGACGACCTCGACCTGCTGGGCGGCCTGGCGTTCGTCTCGGACGAGGGACCGGGCGGGTTCGTCAACGTGGTCGACATTCGCAACTCGGCCGAGCCGGTGCTGCTGGCGCGCCACCGCACCGACCCGCGCCGCGCCGACCTGTCGAGCAACGGGGCGGGCGGCGTCGCCGCGGTCGGCGGCTTCGTGCTGGCCAGCGTCGACCTGGTCGACCAGGAGGGCCGGGCGGCCCGCAGCCTGCTCGACGTCATCGACGTCTCGGATCCGCAGCAGCCGGTGCGGAAGGCGTCGGCGAACCAGCCGTACCGCTTCGAGTTCGCGGCGGGCGCCCAGGGACAGCCGATCGGCGACGGCGACGACTACGTGTTCGGAGTCGACACGCTCGACGACCTGGCGCTGGTGGCCGGCGGCGCGGCGGGGCTCGCGGTCGTCGAGATCCCGTTCACGAACGTCATCGAGGTGAGCCCGTCGGACGGCAGCCTCGACGTTCCCGTCGACAGCGCGGTGACGGTGACCTTCTCGGATCAGCTCGACCCGGACACCGTCGTCGATCCGGGCACGGGGCTGCGCACGGGCAACCTGTTGCTGGTGGAGGCCGGCAACCTCGGGCCGGGGCTCGTGACGCTGCCGCTCGGGAGCCTGGTGCTCGACGACCCGGCGGCGTTGACCGAGGGGCCCTCGCACCCGGTGTTCCCGGCCGGCTCGCTCCAGGAGATCGGCAGCCTCGCGATCTCGGCCGGCGTGGCCATCTTCGACCTGAGCGTGCCGCTCGAGCCGGGCCTGACCTACGACGTGTTCGATCCGAGCGGGGCGGCGCGGCTCACCGGGCTCGCGCTGCCGCCGGGTGGCGGGGTCGGCGCCGAGGTGGCCGGGAGCTTCGCATTCGACGGCCCGCGCGTGGTGTTCACGCCCGACGCGCCGCTGCTGGCGGGCACCCGCTACCGGGTGGTGGTCTCGGACGCGGTCGCCGACCTGGCCGGCATGCCGCTGAGCGCGCCGTTCGCTTCGACCTTCACCAGCGTCGCCGACCCGGACGCCGTGGCACCCACGATCCTGCGCATCGACGAGAACCACGGGACCACGAGCGGCGGCGAGACCGTCGAGATCACGGGCGTCAACTTCGTCGACGGCGCCGCCGTGAGCTTCGGGGGCCTGCCGGCGGCCGAGGTGGAGTTCGTCGACGCCACGCTGCTGCGCGTCGTCACCCCGCCGAACGTGCCGGGGCCGGCGACCGTGGTGGTCGCGAACCCGAGCGGGCTCTCCGACCGGCGTCTGGGGGGCTACCTCTACGTCGCCACGCTCGAGCTGTCGTTCGTGACGCCCGCGGTCGGCCGGCTCGAAGGCGGCGACGTGGTGGCCCTGGTCGGGCGCGGCTTCGTGCGCGGGGCGACCGTGAGCTTCGACGGCCAGCCGTGCGGCGCCGTCGCGGTCGAGTCGACGCGGCGGCTGAGCTGCGCGACCCCGCCGGGCGACTTTGGCCTGGCCGACGTGATCGTGCAGAACCCGCCGACGCTCGGCGCCCCGGCCGGCGAGCAGGCGGCGCTGCTCGACGGATTCCTGTACTCGCGGCTGTCGATCACGACCGAGGTGCAGTCGCCGAACGATCTGAACGTCGGCGGACCCGCGACCGACGAGCTGCCGTTCGGGGCCCCGGTGGACGTCGTTCTCGACGACGGGCTCGCCTACGTGGCGATCCGCGGCAACGCGCGCAGCTTCGCCGACCTCGACGCCGGCCCGTTCGGCGACTTCGACTTCGCGAGCGCGCTCTCGGTGCTCGACGTCCGCTCGCCGGCCGACGCCTTCCCGGTGGTGGGCTCGGGGATCGACCTGCCGCCGCCGCTGGTCGCCCGCGGCGTGGCGCTCGAGGGCGATCGGCTGTTCCTGCTGGCCGACGCGCCCGAGGGCGACACCGACAACGCCTTCGTCGAGCCGGGCAGCCCGCACCTGGTGGTGATCGACCGCTCCCAGCTTCGGGATGCGCAGCCGGGCGGCGGCCTGGTGATCGTCGGGCCCGGCAGCGGCCTGGGACAGTACAGCGGCATCGTGCCGATGGCGGGCGAGGCCCGCGACCTGGCCGCCGTCGACGACGTCGTGCTGGTGGCCGCCGGTACGGCGGGCCTCCAGGTGTTCGACGTGCACGATCCGGCCAGCCCGACGCTGGTGGCGCGCGTCGGCGCGTTCCTGATCGACGGCGAGGTCGAGACGGCGCGGGTCGACCGCGTCCACGTCGACGGGCGGGTGGCCTACCTCGAGATCGGCTTCGGCGCCAACCTCGCGACGCGGCGCACCGTGGTGCTCGACCTGGTGGCGCCGCCGGGCGGCCAGCCCGTGCCCGAGGGCCGCACCCACGTGGTCGGTGCGCTCGACGCCGAGCGCGCGGTGGCCGCGGTGGCGAGCGGCAACATCAAGGTGCTGGACGTCGACCCGCTCGATCGCATCGGCCCGGTCAGCCAGCTCGACCCGAACCTGTTCAGCATCCAGACGGCGGGCGCGAACGACGTCGCGGTGATCGGCAACCTCGCCACCCTGTCGCTGCCGATCCCGGAGGGCGCGCGCCCCGGCGAGTGCGACCTGAGCGGGCGTTCGCATCTCGAGATCGTCGACGTGGCCGACGCCGAGCGTCCGGAGCTGCTCGACGCGGTGGCGATCGCGCCCGGCCTGCGCGCCGAAGCGATCGCGTCGGAGGGCGACGTCGCGCTGCTGGTGACCCAGCGCTGCACGAACCTCCGCGGCGATCCGGACACGCTGCCGCGGGCCGGCGTCGTGGTGCTCCAGATCCCGGTGCCCAACGTCGCCGGGGTGGAGCTGATCGAGGGCGACACGCGCCGCGACCTGCGCCACCGCGAGCGAGGCGTCCCGACCAGCTCGGCCCTCGAGGTCTCGTTCTCGGTCGACATGGACGCGGCGACGCTCGCGGGCGGCATCTCGCTGGTCGTGCTGCCGAGCGGCACGCCCGTGGCGGTGACCGTGCTGCCCGACGCGGCGCCGGCCCGCTCGGCCCGGATCGAGCCGGACGCCGAGCTCGATCCCGACGCCGAGTTCGAGCTGCGCCTGGACGACTCGATTCGCAGCGACGCGAGCCAGGGCACCGGCTTCGCCCTGCGCGCGCCGTACGCGATCCGCTTCGGCACCGCCAGCGGACCGGGCGCGATCCCCGAGATCGTCTCGGTGACGCCGCGGCTGGGCAGCCGCCAGGGCGGCACCGAGGTGGCAGTGGTCGTCGGCGGGCTCTCCGGCGGCCTGCCCGAGATCTTCATCGGCGACCAGCCGGCGACCGTCCTCGACGGCCAGGTGCTCGGCGACGGCAGCACCGAGGTCACCGTCTCGACGCCCGAGAACATCCCGGGTCCGGCCGCCGTCGAGGTGCGCGATGCCACGGGCACGCGCGACCTCGCGATCGGGGCCTTCGTCTACAAGGAGACGCTCGAGGTCGCGTCGATCACGCCGCCGACGGCGCCGGTGAGCGGCGGGACGCCGGTCTCGATCCAGGGGTCGGGCTTCGCGCCGGGCGGCGGCGTCGAGGTGCTCTTCGACACGTTGCCCGCCAACGACGTGCGCGTGATCACGACGGAGCTGATCCAGCTCGTGGCGCCCGACGGCCTGCTCGGGACGGTCGACGTGACAGTGACCAATCCGCCGACCCCCGACTTCCCGGCCGGGGAATCGGTGACCGTCGTCGACGGGTTCCGCTTCACGGTGCCGGTCGACAGCCGCATCCGGCTCGAGTCGGACGGCGCGCCGCTCGACCTCGTGATCGAGCAGGGCCTCGCCTTCGTCGCCGAGCAGGACGGCTTCTCGATCGTGCGCGTCGACGGCACCAACCCGCTCGTGCCGAGCGGCCAGGACACCGAGATCGAGGAGCAGGCGCGGCTCGGGCAGGTCGACACCGATTTCGACGGTCGCGACGACCGGGTGGTCTTTGCGGACGGTTCCCGGACGACGGCCCTGGCGATCGATCCGCGCCGCGACCTGCTGGTGCGCGCGGTCGACGACACGCTCGAGCTGCTGAACGCCGGCGACCCGCGCGCGCCGTTCACCCTGCGGAGCCTGCCGCTGGCGCAGCCGCTGGGCGCCGAGGGCCCCGCGTTCGACCGCGTTCACGCGCTCGCCATCGACGGCCACCTGGTCTACGTGGGGGCCGGGGCGCGGGGCGTGCTGGTCGCCGACGCCACCGATCCCGCGAACGCGCTGTTCGTGGCCGAGCACCCGTTCCCGGCGCCGGTGCTCGACGTCGCCGTCTCGGGCTCGACCCTGGTCGTCACGACCGGTGTGCTCGACTCCGCAGCCCGCGCCCTCGCGCCCGACAGCGGGGCCGTCTACGTGGTCGATCTCGACGGCTTCGGCTTCTCCGCGCCGCGCGTGTTCGACGTGACCGCGCTGCGGGCCGCCGTGGACGACGAGCTGGTCTACCTGGCTGCGGGCGACGGCGGGCTGGTGGTGCTCGACCTCGCCGATCCGGGCAGCGACCCGATCGGGGCGCTGACGTTCTCCACGCCGGTGCTCGACGTCGCCGTCGAGAGCGGGCTCGCCTACCTGGTCCGGGGCAGCGGCGGCGTGGCGCTCGTCGACGTCGCGGATCCGGCGCTGCCGCGGCTGCTCGCGGTGGCCGACCGGGTCGGCGCGGAGCCGCTCGTGGGCATCACCGTCGACCGCGGCACGGTGGTGTTCGGCGTGGACGTGGCGGCGACCCGGCGGCCGAGCGAGCTCCAGACCTTCCAGGTGCCGCTGCTGCTCGTCGCCGACACCCGGCCGGCGCCCGGCGAACGCATCCCGGTCGAGCCCCGCGTCCTGCCCGGCGGCGGGCTACAGGCCCCGATCGAGATCTTCTTCACGCGGCCGGTCGACCTGGCCACGGTCGCGGCGCACGCGAGCGTCGCGGTGGGCGGCGTGCCGGTGGCCGGCACCTTCGCGCTCGACGGGGAGAGCGCCGTCAGCTTCCTGCCCGACGCCGCTCTGCCGCTCGACGCGACGGTGACCGTTGCCCTGACCGCGCCGGTGGGCATCGGGCCGGGCGTGCGGGCGGCGCCGGTCGGCGGCGAGTCGCTCGGCGTCGCGCTCGCGACCAACGTCGCCTTCCGCTTCCAGACTGCGACCGCGCCGGGCGCCGAGGCGCCGCCGGCGTTCGATGCCGCGCTGCCGCACTTCGGCCTGGTGAGCGGGGGCACGGAGGTCACGCTCTCGGCGCGGGCGGGCGACGACCGCGCGTTCCTGTCGGGTCTCACGGTCTGGGTGAACGGCGTCGCCGCCGAGGTCCTCGAGATCGTCGACGGCCGTCAGGTCGTCGTGCGCACGCCGGCGGGCATCGACGGTCCCGCGACGATCCGGGTAGCGAACCCCGGCGGGATCGAGGCGCGCGCCGGCGGCGCCCTCGTGTTCCTGGACCCGCCGCGCATCGACCGGATCGCGCCGTTCTTCCTCGATCCGCTCGGCGGGACGCCCGTCACGGTGCTGGGCGCGGGCTTCGTGCCGTCGATCGGGGTGTTCCCGGCCACCGAGGTGCGGATCGGCGGCATCGCCGTGGACGTCGACGTCGTGGGGACCGGCGTGCTCACCCTGGTGGCGCCGCCGGGCGCGTTCGGCCCGGCCGACGTCGAGGCGCAGAATCCGGACCTGGGCCGGGACCTCGCGCTCGACGGCGTGCGCTACGGACTGCCGCAGCTCGGGGTCGGCAGCGAGCCCACGTCGGCGCCTTCCTACGTCTCTCCGGGCGGCATCGTCGTCGACGAGCTCGGCGGCCTCGAGCTCGGCGCCGAGCTGATCTACGCGGCCGCCGGCTACAACCTCGAGGGCAACTCCGTCCCCGCACTGCCCGAGCTGGCCGACGCGACCCAGTCGTTCAGCGGCCGGGTCGTGCTGTTTGACGTGAGCAACCCGACCGACGTCCAGGTCGTGAGCGCCCGCGACGACACCGAGGACCTGCTGAACCCGCTCTCGGTAGCGCCCGAGACCCAGGTCGACGCGCCCGTCGTACGCTTCGTCGACCGGCCGGGGCAGGACGACCTGCTGCTCGTGGCCAATGGCCTGGGCGGTTTCGTGGTGATGGACGCCAGCGATCCGCTCGCTTTGCCGGTGCTGAGTCGCGCGCTCACCACCGAGTCGCGTGCCCTCGGCGCGGCGTCGACCGGAGGCGGCGGGGACAGCGACGGCTTCGCCGTCAACGTGGCCGCGCTCGGCGACCTCGCCCTGGTGGCGATGTCCTCGATCGGCGCGCCCCTCGACCCGTGCAAGGGCAAGCCGCACGTGGTTCCCACCGGCGGCCGGCTCGTGGGGCTCTCGCTGGCGGTGCCCGACGACCTGGTCGAGCTCTGGCGGCTCGAGTTCCCGGGCCAGGCGAACCCGACGCAGATGGAGACGCGCGGCGGGCGCCTGTTCGTCTCGACCGGGACGGCGGCGCAGGTGCCCGAGGGACGCTGCGTCAACCCCGAGGGCCCGCCCGAGCGGCTCGTCGGACGCTTCGACCCGATCGTGAACGCCAACGAGTTCCGCGAGGGCAGCATCGAGATCCTCGAGCTCGGCGACGCGGCGCCCACCGTGGTGAGCCGCATCCCGCTCCCCGACAGCGCCACCGGCTTCGCCCTAGTCGGCGACCGGGCGCTGGTGTCGGCCTACCACGAGGGCCTGCTCGTGGTGGACGTGAGTCAGGCGTTCGTCGGGCTGCTCGACGACGACTTCGACGGTCGCGACGATCGCATCACGGGCCAGGTCGTGCTCGACGAGACCCTGGTGCGCAACCCCGGTCGCCCCGTGGCGATCGAGGTGCGCGGCAACCTGGCGTTCGTCGCGGCCGAGGACGGCGGCGTGCAGGTCTTCGACGTCACCGATCCCGACGACCCGCTGCCGCTGTCGGCGGGCAATCGCGAGTTCGCCAACCACACCGCGGTGGTGCGCGACGTGGCGGTCGTGGCCAGCGGCTCGGACGGGCTCACGACCCTGGCGACGCCGTTCACGAACGTCGCCAGCCTCGATCCGCCGCGCGACAGCCTGGTGTCGGTGGATCCGGTCTTCACGCTCGAGTTCAACCGCGACGTGAACCTCGGCTCGATCGACGCCACGAGCGTCTTCCTCGAGCGCGCGTCCGACGGCTCGGCGGTCGCGACCAGCCTGGCCCTGGGCCTGCCCGGCGCCCCGCTCGACCGCGGCGACCCCGACGCCACGACCCGCTTCTGGACCGTCGCGCCCGAGGCGTCGCTGGACCCGGAGAGCGACTACCGCTTCGTGGTGACGGGCGCCGTCACGGATCGCAAGGGCGCCGCCATGCTGGTGCCGTTCGTCGCGCCGTTCCGGACGGCGGCCGCCGGCGCGGTGCGCCCGCGCATCCTGGGCGTGAGCCCGCCGTTCGCGAGCGCGGGCGAGACGCTGACGATCGTCGGCGCCGACTTCGACCCCGCGGCGCAGGTCACGATCGGCGCCGCGCCCGCCAGCGTCGCCTTCGTCGACGCCACCACCCTGGAGGTGGAGGTGCCGCTCGCCGCGGGCACCGGCAGCCTGCCGATCGCGGTGGCGAATCCGGGCGGCTTCGAGGACGTGTCGTTCGGCAGCGTGCTCTTCCTCGAGGCGCTCGCCGACGTGGCGCTGAGCCTGGGACCGGACTTCGGTCCGCGGCTCGGCGGCACCGAGCTCACGATCGGGGCGGACGGCGACACGTTCGCCCCCGGCGCGCGGGTGGTGTTCCGCGGTGACGTCTTCGACGAGGTGTCGGGCGAGGTCGACGGCGTGGCGCTCGACGTCCAGACGCCGCGGGAGCTCACGGTGCTCGCGCCGCGCGCCGATCGGCCCGGGCTGGCCGAGGTGCTGATCGCCAACCCGGGCGGCGCCCTCGTGTCGATCGGCGTCTTCTCGTACGACCTGCCGCCGTCGCCGCTGGCCATCGACCTGCCGTACTACCCGCCGCGCAAGGCGCTGGACCTGCGAGCGGTGGGCGATCTGCTGTACGTCGCCTCGGCGTCCGCCAACGGGCTCGAGATCTTCGACGTGCGGATTCCCGAGCGTCCGGTGTCGCTGGGGCGGGTCGAGATCGCGAGCACGGTGCGCAGCGTGGCGCCGCTCGGCGACATCGTGCTGGTCAGCGCGGACGGCCAGGGCGTGCTGGTGGTCGATGCCAGCGACCCGGCGAACCCCTTCGTGGTCGACCAGGCGGCCACCGATGGTCGGGCGCGCGCCGTTCGCGTGGTGGGCGGCGAGGCATGGGTGGCGGTGCAGAACGACTCGCTGCCGGACGGGGGGCTCCTCCAGCGCTTCGACCTCTCCACGCCGCGGCTGGCGCGGATCGCCGACGTGATCCTGCCCGCCGAGCCGCTCGACCTCGAGGTGGTCGGCGACGTCGTCTACCTGCTCGGGCGGCTGGCCGGCGACCTGGCGCTGCTCGTGCTCGATGCGCAGACCGGGGAGCTGCTCGGTCAGCCCGCTTCGCTCTCGGCCTCCTCGGCCGCGGGGGCGCCGCACCTGCGCGTGGTGGGCGGCTTCGCCTTCGTGACCGTCGACGACAAGCTGGTGGTGCTCGACGTGGGCGGGTTTGCCGATCCGTCCGCGGCGGATCCCGACGCGCGTCCCGAGGAGGTCTTCTTCGCCACACCGGCCGACGTCCTGTCGGGCATCGACCTGGTCGGGAGCACCGCCTTCGTCGCGGGCGCCAACGTCGAGCTGGTCAACGTGCCGCTGCTCAACGTGACCGGCGTCGAGCCCGCCGCCGGCTCGGAGGCCCCGGTCACCAGCTCGATCGTCGTGGACTTCTCGCGGCCGCTGAAGCCCGACACCGCGACGCCGGCCGCCGTCACCCTGGTCTCGGAGCTCGGAGAGACGGTGGACGCGGTGCTCGCCGACGGGCTGATCCCGGTCGTGTTCACCACGTTCGGGAGCCAGCTGGTCTTCACGCCCACGGCGCCGCTCGATCCGGATACCGAGTACACGCTGCGCGTCTCGACCGCGGTCACCGACATCACGACGCTCCCGCTCGCCGCCGACTTCGTGACGAGCTTCCGCACCGCGCTGGATCCCGCCGCCCGGCCGCCGCGCATCGTCGACAGCGGCCCGCGCTTCGGGCCGGTGAGCGGCGGCACCGACGTCGCGGTGACGGCCACCGGGCTCGAGGAGCCGATCGCGGTCACGCTGGGCGGCCAGGCGGTGGTGACCAGCGCGCCCGTGGTGATCGGCCAGGACGCCGAGGGGAACGATCTCCACGCGTTCAGCTTTGCGGCCCCGCCGCTCGCGACCAACGACCCAGGCGTCGCCACGCTCACCGTGACCAACGCGCTGGGCCTGGCGGACTCGCGCGCTGGCGCGTTCGTGTACCTGCCGAGCCTCGGCGCCGAGACGATCACGCCGGCGCGCGGGCCGGCGCGCGGCGGCCAGACCGTCACGATCTTCGGGCGCGGCTTCCGCCCCGGCGTGCGCGTGTTCTTCGGCGACGAGGACGTGAACGAGTTCTTCGAGGCCGGCAACGTGACGGTGCTCTCGACCACGCGGCTCACGGCGCGCACGCCGTCGGTGCCGGCCGGGGGCCTGGTGAAGGCGGACGTCCAGGTCCGGCTCGGCGACGACCCGCTGATGCGCGCCACGCTCTTCGATGCGTACACCTACAGCGTGCCGATCACGGGCTCGGTACAGGCGGACTTCGGTCCGGTGGCGTCGCTGATCGTCGACGGGGACGTGAGCTTCGCCGGCTCGCGCCAGGGGCCGCGCGAGACGTTCTCGGTGCTCGACATCTCCGACCCGGTGTTCCCGAACATCATCAGCGACGAGGAGGGCTTCGAGGGCCAGATCCGGCTCTCGTCGTTCGGGCTCGACGTGCACGACTTGGCGCGGCTCGGGGACGACGTGCTGCTGGCCGCGACGGACGACGGCATCGTGGCGGTCGACGTCTCGCTGCCGGCCCGGCCGGTGATCGACCTGGCGCTCTCGACCGGGCTCGGCACCGACGACCGGGTGAACGGCGTGGCCGTGGTGGACGACCTGGTGCTGGCGGCCGACGTCTCGGAGGGCATCGTGGTGTTCACGACCGCGCTCTTCGACAACGCGCTGCGGCTCAACACGGTCGGGCTCGACGGCACCCCGCTGGCGCTCGGCGCGAGCGCGACCGCTGCCTTCGTGACGGTCGAGACGGCGGGCGGGCGGCACTTCCTGGAGCGGATCGACCTGACCGATCCGGCGTTCCCGGTGGTGGCCTCGATCGAGCTCGCCGGCCCCGGCCGCAAGCTGGTGGTGGAGGGCGCCGAGGTGGCGGTCGCCGAGGGCGCGGGCGGCGTGGTGCAGGTCTTTGATGCGAGCGCCGAGCAGCTCTTCATCCCGCGCGGCTTCATCGGACCCGAGGACGTGGACGACGACGGGGTGGTGGCCGCCAACGACGTCGCGGTGGTGGGCTCGCTGGCGTTCGTCGCGTCCGGCGACGACGGGCTCCAGGTGTTCGACATCTCGGACCGCGATGCCCCCGAGCGCATCGACTTCGCCGCCAGCGACGGCGAGGTGCTCTCGGTGGACGCCGAGGGCAACACGATCGTGGCGGGCGGCGCCGCGGGCGGAGCCGGCACGCTCGTGATCCTGAACCTCGACGGCGTGAACGTGGCGGCGGTGGAGCCGGCGGATCGCACCCGCGTGGCGCAGGACGCCCAGATCGTGGTCGACCTCACCGGCTTCGTGAACCCCGCGACGGTCGTGCCGACGAACGTGTTCCTGACGGAGCTGGTCGACCTCGACGGTGACGGCCTCGCGGTCGAGGACGGCCCGGTGGTGGCGGCGTCGCTCGAGAGCGAGCCCACCAGCCTCGGCACGCGCATCGCGCTGGCGCCGGACGCTCTGCTCGCGCCCGGTCGGGGCTACCGGCTGCACGTGACGCAGGGCGTGATCGACCTGCGCGGCGACGCGCTGCTGGCGCCGTTCACGAGTCGCTTCGAGACCGCCGACCTGCCGGGCGCCCAGACCCCGCAGATCGAGCGCGTGGAGCCGCCCTTCGGCGTGTTCAGCGGCGGCGACGAGCTCCTGGTGGTGGGTCGCGGCTTCCAGCCGGGCGCGCGGGTGTTCCTGGGCGGGGCCGAGGCCATCGTGCTCGAGGTGGGCGACGACGGCGAGACCGTCCGGATCGTTGCGCCCGCGCTGCCGCAGTTCCAGGACGGCGACGTGCGGCCGCTGGCGATCCGGGTGGTGAATCCGGGCGGCCTGGCCGGTGTGCAGATCGGCGCGTACAACGTGGTTCCCGCGCCGCGCATCACCCAGATCACCCCGGACCGCGAGCGCTACCGCGGCGGTTCGGCCGTGACCCTGCGCGGGCAGGGCTTCTTCCCCGGCACGACGGTCGAGGTCGGCGGCCAGCAGGCGGAGATCACGGCGCTGCTCGGGAGCGGCGAGCTGCGCTTCCTGCCGCCCGACGGCTCGCTGCTCGGAGCCGTCTCCGTCGCCGCGGTGACGCCGGGCGACACCGGAGACCTGCGCAGCAACGAGGTCACCCTCGACCTGCAGCTCGTGACGCGGGCGCGCGTGGACTTCGACGACGCGGTCGACCTGGCTCGCGAAGGCAACGTGCTGTTCGTGGCGGGCGGCAGCCAGGATCTCCAGGCCGTGACCGTGATCGATGCGGCCAACCCGCAGGTCGAGAGCGAGCTGGCGCTACCGGGAGAGACGACTGCCGTCGCCGCCACGACGGTCGACGGGCAACGCCTGGTGCTGGCGGTGTCGGGCGGGTCCGCGTACGCGGTCGACGCCACCGACACCGGGACGCTCGCGAACCTGGGTCGGCTCGAGCTTCCGCTCGACGCCGAGGTCACCGACGTCGCGGCCAGCGAGGATCTGGGCCTGCTGGTGGTGGACGACGCGCTGGTGCTGGTGCGGCTGGCGGTGCCGGAGTTCCCGATCGTCGGCGGCTTCTCCCCGCCGGCGGGAACGCTCGAGCGCGTGTTCGTGAGCGACGGGCGCGCCTACCTCGTGCTGCGCGAGGGCGGGGCGGACCGCATCGAGGTGCGCGACCTCCGCGAGCCCGACCTGGGCCTGCTCGGCCAGCTCGCGCCCGGCGGCCGGATCCGGGATCTGGCCCTCTCCGGGGCGCGCGGGGCCCTGGCCACTTCGAGCGGGCTGGTGCTGCTCGACCTCTCGGATCCCGATCGGCCCAGCGAGCTGGGGCGGCTGTCGGGCGACTGGGGGGCTGCCGACGTCCAGGGCGCGCTCGCCGTCGGCGCCGATGCACAGGGCGTCGCGCTGGTCGACGCCAGCGACGCCGCGCAGCCGCGTGCGCTCGCGCGCTTCGCCACCGCCCGCCCGCCGACCGCGCTGCGTCTCGACGGCGACAGCCTGTTCGCGGCCGCCGGCGCGCTGGAGATCGTCGTCCAGCCGGTCCTGAACGTGACGGACGCGCGCGCCGACGTCGATGCGGTGCGGATCACGCTGTCGCAGCCGATCCCGGTGAACGCCTCGCTGCTCGAGCTGCGGGCGGCCTCGGACGGCAGCGTGCTGGACAGTGCGTTGAGCGCGGCAGCGCAGGTGTCGTTGCTGGCGCTCGCCGAGGGCGACGAGGCGGATCTCGTGGTGGCGCTCGGCGACGATCCGGCGCTGGCCGGCGACGAGCTTCGGTCCGGCCTGGTGCTGCGCCTGCGCGGACCGCCGGCGGGCGCGAGGCCCGAGATCCTGTCGGTGTCGCCCGGCTTCGGGACGGTGGGCGCGGCCACCGCCATCGACGTCGTCGTCCGCGACGCCGATCCCGCCGCCACGCTGCTCGTGGCCGGGGTGCCGGTCGGGTCCGCGGGCGCCGTGGACCACGGGGACGGCACCGTGACCCTGTCGGGCAGCGTGCCCCCGCTCGCCGCCGCCGGCGTGGCGGCGGTGCGCGTCGAGAACCCGAGCGGGCTCGCCGACGACCGCCTGGCCGGCTTCGCCTACCTGAAGCCGCTCCCCGCTCCTGACGGAGTCGTGGTCGACCCCGCCATCGTTCCGGTCGAGGGCGGGGTGGTGGTGACGGTCGCCGGCGACGGACTCGACCTGGGCGTGCGCCTCGAGGCCGGCGGGATCGCCACGCCGCTGCGCGCCGCGGCGCCCGATCTGCTTGCCTTCGACGCGCCCGCCGGCGACCCGGGCGGGGTGCCGCTGTTGCTGGTCGCGCCCGACGGTGCGAGCCTGGCGCTCGACCTGGCGCTGTTCCGCGAGGACACGAGCGCGCCCACCCTGGTCGGCACGACCCCGGCCGACGGGGCGCGCGACGTGGCGCCCACCGCGACGGTGACCGCGACCTTCAGCGAGCCGGTGCGGCTCCCGGCGACCCCGGACGACGCCCTGCGCGTGATCCGGGTAGCGAGCGACGAGGTGCTGCCGGGCGTGTACGACGAGGTGGGCAGCGGCCTCGTCTTCACCCCCGATGCGCCGCTGCCCGCCGGCGAGTCGTTCCGCATCGAGGTCGACGCCGGCATCACGGACCTGGTCGGCAATCCGATCGTGGGCGTTCCGCAGACCCGCGACTTCACCACGGTCGACACGCTGGCTCCCACGCTCGCGCCGACCGAGCTCGACGGGACGCCGCTGCCGCTCGCCCCGACGCCCATCGACCGCGAGGCGGGCACGGTGTTCCGCCTCGAGGCGAACGGCGCCGACAACCTGATCCTCGACTGGGTGGAGCTCCGGCGCAGCGACGCGCCGCTCGCCGCGCGCTACCGCTACTCGCCGCCCCATCGCTTCGACGAGCTGCTGCCGAGCACGGCCGGCGAAGTCACCTTCACGCTGACCGCCCGGGACCGCAGCGGCAACACCGCCACGGCCGAGCTGCGGGTGCTGACCTTCGTGGTGCCCGACCTCGCGCCCACCGTGCAGATCACCGCGCCGGGCGACGGGGCCGCCTTCGAAGAGGGCGTCTTCGTCGACGTCACGGCCGACGTGGCCGACGACGACGCGGTGACCCGCGTCGAGCTGCTCACCGGCGAGGATCCGGCCGACCTGCGCGTGGTCGACGCGCTCGCCGGCGCGCCCGCGGGCGGCGTCGCGAGCTTCACGACGCGGCTTCCGCTGCCGGCTCCGGCCAGCGGCAGCCACGTGATCGGCGTGCGCGCCTTCGACGCAGCCGGCCAGACCGCGCTCGACACCGTCGCGCTCAGCGTCGCGACCGACGCCTCCGCGCCCGACGTCGCCATCACGCGCCCGCAGTCGGGTGAGGTCGTCGTGGAGCAGTCGCTGCTGGACGTGCGGGTGGCCGCCACCGACAACGTCGACGTGGCCTCGGTGACCCTGCGGGTCGTGGTGGACGGGACGCTGCTCGCCCAGAGCACCCTCGCCCAGCCGCCGTACCGCCTGTCGGTGCCGCTGCCCGACGTCGGCGCCGACACGCCGCTGCGGGTGGAGGCGGAGGCCGTGGACGGGCTCGGCAACGCGGGCAGCGCGACGCCCGTCGATGCGACGATCGCCTTCGACGACGGGGCGCCCCAGGTCCGGGTCGTGTCGCCGGCGCCCGCCACCTCCTTCGTCGAGGGCGAGGCGTTCGCCGTCGAGGTGGTGGCCTCCGACGAGCGCCAGCTCGACCGGGTGAGCCTGCTGGTCGACGGCGTGCCGGTCGGCACGCGCTCGGCACCGCCCTACGCCTTCGACGCGCGGGCACCGCTGGTCGCCGCCGACCGAATCGACGTCGCGGTGACCGCTACCGCCTTCGACGCGGCGGGCAACAGCACGTCGGACACGATCGATGTCCGGGTGCTCGAAGACGCCGTCGCCCCGCTCCTGCCCGACCTGGCGCTGGAGCCCGACGCGCCGCGGCTGCTCGCCGGCTCTACCCTGATCGCCTTCGGCACGGCCACCGACGCGAGTGCCGGCGACGTCACGGTGCGGGCGACGACGCCCGGCGGCGACGTGCTGGCGAGCGGCGCGCTCGGCGCACCGCTCGAGGCCGCGATTCCGGTCGACGCGAGCGCGCTCGACGTCGCGGCGCGGGCGCTCGACGCGGCCGGCAACGAGGCCCGCACCGATCGCAGCCTGGGCGTGGATCCGTTCCTCGCCGACCCGGCGGCGGTCGCGGAGAGCGCGCTCGGCGCCGGGGCGCTGCGGCTCGCGCGCCTCGACGGCCGGGTGTTCGCGGCCTCGGGTGCCGCCCCGCTGGCCGAGCTCGACGAGACGCTCGCGCCGCTGTCCGTCCCGCCCGGCAACGTCGCGCCCCTCGACGTCGTGACGGCGGCCGGGCTCGTGCTCGCCGCCGACGGGGCCGACGGACTCGCCGTCCTGTCGCCGACGGCGGGTGCGCTCGCCACGGTGGCCGCACGCGAGGCGGTGCGCGCGGTCGCTGCCGACGGCCCGGTCGCCTACCTGCTCGACGGCGCGGTGCTGCGAGTCGTCGATCTGCGGCTGCCGGCGGCCCCGGTGGAGCTGCCGGCGCAGCCGCTGCCTTCGACGACGGCAGCCCTCGCGCTCTCGGGCGACTGGCTGGTGGCCGCGGGCGCGGAGGGCGTGGCCCTGTTCGACGTGGCGGACCGGCGCCAGCCGCTGCTGCTGTCCGCGCCGGCGCCGCCGGGCGCGCCCGTGGCGGCGGCTGCGTCGCTCGATCGCGTGGCGCTCGCGCTCGGCGACGAGGGTGTCGCCACCTATCGCGTGGCGAGTGGCGAGCTCGTGTTCGACGCCCAGCTCGCCGGTCGCGCGGTGGACGCGGTCGCGTGGGCGGGAGACCGGCTGCTCGCCCTGGGGCCGGCGGGTCTCGACGTCTACGATGCGAGCGATCCGAGCGCGCCCGTACGGGTCGGCTGGTTCCCGCAGATCGCAGGCCGGACGCTGCTGCTCGACGCGGAGCGCCTCTTCGTCGGAGACGGGGAGGGCGTGCGCCGCTTCGATCTCGCGGCCGGACCGACGGCGCCCTTGGTCACCCTGGTCGCTCCCACGACGGCGGCGCCCGGGGCCGCGGTCGCGCTCGAGGCGCTGGTGGGCGACGACACGGCGGCGGGCGTCGACTTCCTCGTCGACGGCGTGCCGCTGGCGGCCTCGGCGTCGGCTCCGCACCGCGCCACCGTGGTGCTGGATCCGGCCCTCGCGCTCGGCACGGACGTCGTGCTCTCCGCCGTGGCGCGCGACCAGAGCGGCCAGCTCGCCAGCGACGACGCGACGCTCACCGTGGCAGTCGACGCGGCCGGCCCGACGCCGCTCGCGATCGACGGTCCGGCTGCGCTCTTCACCGACGAGACGGCCGACTACACCGTGCGCGTGGTCGATCCCTCCGGCGTGTCCGAGGTGGTGCTCTCGGTCGGCGGCACGCCGATCCCGGCCGCCACGGACCGGCCGTTCCGCTTCGCCGTGACGGCACCCGGGGCGGCGGGCAGCGTCCTGCTGTCGGCCGTCGCGACCGACGCCGCCGGGAACGCGTCGGCGGTGCTCGAGCGCGCGGTCCCCGTGGTCGGCGACACCAGCCCGGCGCCGCCGACGGTGGCGATCGTGGCGCCGGCGGACGGCACCCCCGAGATCGAGGGGCGCCGGCTGGTGGTGGAGGTCGACGCCAGCGATCCCGACGGCAGCGTCGCCCGCGTGGACTTCGCGCTGGCGGGTCTGCACGTTGCGAGCGTGTCCGCGCCTCCCTACGCGGCCGAGCTCGAGCTGCCGGTCGTCGACGGCTTCACGCCGATCGAGGTGCGCGCGGTCGCGGTGGACGACGGCGGCAACGCGAGCCTGCCGGCGTCGATCACGGTGAGCGTCACGGACGACACGATCGACCCGACGCTGAGTCTGGCCCTGGACCCCGAGAGCGACCTGATCGCGGCGCGCTCGAGCCTCGAGGCCACGGTGGCGGCGAGCGACGACGTGGGCGTCGCGACCACCCGGGTCGAGATCGAGGTGGACGGCTCGGTCGCGGCCAGCGGCATCGAGCGCGCCTTCCTGCGCATCCCGCCCGGCGCCACGGCGATCCGGGTGCGCGCTGAGGCCCGCGACCGCGCCGGCAATGCCACCTCGGTCGAACGGCGCCTCGACGTGCTCGACGGTCGCGTGATCGGCCTGCCGACGCCGCTCGCCGGCGCCGGCGACGCGCTCGGGGTGTGGGTCGAGGACGAGACCGTCTTCCTGGCCTCGGGAGCGGCCGGCATCGAGGTCTACGACGCCGCCGACCCGTTGGCTCCGGTGCTGCTGCGGACGCTGGGCGGTGCGCTCGACGCGCGGCGTGCCGTGGTGCTCGACGACCTCGCGTGGGTCGCGGACGGCGCCGCCGGGCTCGCGCTGCTCGACGCCGCGAGCGGGGCGGAGCTGGCCCGGGCGCCGACGCTCGGCGACGCCCTCGACCTGCTGGTGCTGGGCGACGTGGTGGTGACCGCGGAGGGCGCCGCGGGTCTGGGCTTCTGGGACATCACCGAGCCGACGCTGCCGCGCCGCGTGGCGCAGCTCGCCACCACCGACGCGCGCCATCTGGGCCTCGACGGGCCCGGCCGACTCGTGCTCGCCGACGGGCTGGGCGGCGCCCGACTGGTCGACTTCACCGACCCGGGCGACCCGCAGATCGTGTTCACCCGCGATCTCGGCGTGCCGATCCGGCGCGTCCGCGTGCGCGACGTCCACGTCTATGTGCTCGCCGGCGACCGGCTGCAGCGGCTCGACCTCGCGGGGCTGGTGCCGCGCGAGTCGTTCCCGACCGGCGGCGGCGTGGCGCTCGAGTACGCTGACGGGCTCGCCATCGTGGCCACCGACGACCGGCGGCTGGCCTGGCTGCGCGGCACGAGCACGAGCGCGATCGAGCGCGTGGCGATCCGGCTGCTCGACGGCGTGCCGACCGACGTCGCCGCGGGCACCGAGTTCGTGGTGGCTGCGCTCGGGCCGGACGGCTTTGCCGTCGTGCCGGTGAGCGGACGGTCGGCGACGGCCGCGCCCGCCGCCCAAACCAACCCGGTGGGCGTGGCGCGCCGCATCGCCGATGCCGGCGACGGCCTCGCCTACGTGGCGAGCGGGCCGTCCGGCGTGCAGATCGTCGAGCTGCCGGCGCGCGGCGTGCCCGCGCGGACCACCCACGTCGACACCCCGGGCTCCGCGTCGGACGTCGCCATGGTTCGGGGCCAGGTGTACGTGGCCGACGGCTTCTCGGGGCTGCGCATCTACGCACGGTCCGCGCTGGAGAGCGCCACCCCGGGTCTCAACATTGGTCCGCGCAACATCGTGTCGAGCCTCGGCCGCGTCACCGGGCTGACGGTGGCGCCCGACGGCCTGGTCTTCGCGTTCGGGACGAGCCTCGCGATCCTCGACCCCGCGGTCTCGTGGGTCAACCCGGCGATCCGTGCGAGCGGCATCGACGTCGGCTCCGACGTCACGGGCGTCGCGGTGCGCGAGGGCCGGGCCTACGTGACGGCCGGTCCGGCGGGGCTGCGCATCCTCGACGTCTCCGATCCGGCCGATCCGGTCGAGCTCGGCGCGTTCGAGCCGGGCGACGGCGCCCTCGCCGAGCACGTCACCGTCTTCGGCGACTACGCCTACGTGGCCTGGGGCAGCGCGGGGCTGCGGGTGGTCGACGTGCGCGACCCGAACGCGCCGGCGCTCGTGGCGGAGCTTTCGGCGCCGTTCAACGGCCCGGCCCACGTCGAGCGCGTCGGGGGCCTCGCGGCGCTCACGGACGGGCCGCGCGTGGTGCTGGTGGACGTGTCGGACCCGGCCGCGCCGGTGCTGGCGGGCGAGATCGCGCTGCCCGATCTCGCCGAGTCGAGCCTCGTGGTCGGCGAGCACCTGATCGTCGCGGCGGGTCCGTCGGGGCTGCAGTCGATCGCGATCGGCGACGAGTTCGGGGCGCCCGACGTCGAGATCCTGGCGCCGCCCGACGGCGCCGGGCTCGCTCAGGGCTCGCGCTTCGAGGTGCGCGTGGCGACGCTCGACACGCGCGAGGTCCGCCACGCCACGTTCCGGCTCGACGGGCGCGCCGTGGCGCGCGCGAGCGGTCCCGGCCCGTTCGCGCTGCGGCTGCCGGTGCCGAGCGACGTGCCGCTGGGCGGCAGCTTCACGGTCGGCGTGGACGTGGTCGACGGCAGCGGTGCCCGGGCCTCGGCGCGGCCCGTTCTGCTGCGCGCAGAGCTGGCCGACACGATCGCGCCGGACGTGACCCTGACGGCGCCGGTCGACGGCGCCCAGCTCGGCCAGGGCGGCCGCGTGAGATTGGCAGCGGACGCCAGCGACGCCTCCGGCGCACCGCGCGTGGTGTTCCTCGCGGATGGCCGCGAGCTGGCCACCGACGGGACGCCGCCGTACACGTTCGACTGGGACGTGCCGGTCGGCATCTCGGGGTCCGTCGCGCTGACGGCGCGGGCCCTGGACGCCTCGGGGAACGCGGCCGAGAGCACCGCGCAGGTCAGCGTGCTCGACGACGCCGACGACCCGACCGTGGCGTTCTCGGGCTTCGGCGCCGGCGCCAGCGTGGTGGAGGGCACGACGCTCACGATCCAGGCCGACGCCGCCGACGACCGGAACGTGCGCTTCGTCGAGTTCCTGATCGACGGCGCCGTCGTCGGGATCGACGTCGAGGCGCCGTACCAGCTCGCCTTCCCGGCGCCGCTCGGCGTGGCGCCGAGCGCGGTCGACGTGGAGGCGCGGGTCACGGACGGCGTCGGTCGGACGGCGAGCACCGCACCGGTCACGCTCTCGATCGTCGGCGACGTGCCCCCCAGCATCGACACCTTCAGCGTCGAGCCGAGCGGGCCGGTGATCGAGGACACGCCGCTCCAGGTCGACGTGGCGGCCAGCGACGACGTGGACGTGGTGGCCGTGGAGCTCCGTCTCGACGGCGCGCTGGTCGCCTCGGTCGCCGGCGACACGCTCTCGGCCAGCATCCAGGTCCCCGAGGTCGCGGGTGCCACGGCCCTGCCGCTGGAGGCGCTCGCGCGCGACGCCGCGGGGCAGGTCGCGACCCAGACGCTCACGATCGATGC
>JASJBO010000370.1 GCA_030066475.1 Myxococcota bacterium | reverse complement strand
GGTCACTGCCCGGGATGGGGCCTGATCCCCCCGCACCGCTGCTTGACATAGCTTCGATTTGTCGCTCCTCCAGCAGAAGACGGGGCCAGAAATCCCTGTCCGCACCCGCCCGCAAGCGATGCGCGTGAGCCCATGTTGGTATCGAGGCGACCGCGCCTCATTCAGCGAGGGGGCTCTGGACCCATCCGATCGCCTTGGCGATGGTCTTGTCGGTCACTCCGAGACGCCCCGCGATCGTCCGGTCGCTCATTCCAAGCTCCCGAAGCTGCAGGGCTTTCCGAGCGATCTGCTGGTAGGCCGGCGGCTCCGAGGTCTCGACGAGCGCCACCTCGAATGGCAGCGCCCCGGCGGTTCGAATACTTTGCGTCCGGGTCCACCAATTTCTCCCTGCTTTTCAGCAAGTTTCGAGACCCCCTCCAAGCCCTGCAACCAGGCCGCAACCACTTTCGGCCGCTCGATCATGTCGATCAGGGCCTGGTCCGAGAGCTTCGCGTAGCGTCGCGCGCTCTTGGCGTCGGCGTGGCCGAGGTAGGTCTGGAGCGCGCGCTCCGACACGCCGCGGGCGATCGCGTCGGTCGCAAAGGTGTGCTTGGTGCCCTCGTGCAGGCTCGTCCGCGGCACCCCCGCCCGGTCGCAGGCTTCGTACCAGGTCCGCCGTAGTCCGGTCTCGGACCAGGGGCCGCGAGGGTGGCGTCCCCGGCCCGAGTAGGGCACCTCGAACAGGTATCCGTCAGTGAGACGCCTCTCGCGCGGCACGAAGCTCGAGATCCAGTGCTTCACGGGGTCCGGGACCGGGAGACGCTTGATCTTCCCGCTCTTGGTGCCGAGCTCGCGGGCGTCGAGCGTGCGGTCCTCTCGGGCCCGGGACACGGTGAGCCATCCGTCGTGGTAGTCCGCTGCTCGCAGAGCGACGGCTTCCAAGGGGCGGAGTCCCATGAGTGCCATGGCGAGGAAGATGCCCCGCCGCTCCGGGGGGATTGAGGCCAGGATCTTGGCCTGCGCCTCGATCGACAGGATGCGCGGCGCGTGTTCGGGAACCCGCGGCCAGGGGAAGTCGCTCGGCAGCTCGTCGATTTCCTGCCGCTTGTAGAGCCAGCCCAAGAAGCTGCGGAAACCCGCTGGCGACTGGGCCTCATGAGCGCCGAGGACCTGGCCCGAGCGGTCGACGTCGAGCCCGTGCGCGGGTCGACACTGCTGAGGGGCAGAGCCCTCGAGGCCCACGAGGTGGCGGCCTTGTTCGCGGCCTGTCAACGGGACCGAGCGGCCGCCGGGCCCAGGGATGCGTCGGTGCTGGCCCTGGGGCTGGCAGCGGGCCTGCGCCGGGCCGAGATCGCCGGGCTCGAGCTCGAGGACCTCGACCTCGGGGTGAGGTGGTGCGGGTGTTGGGCAAGGGCCACAAGGAGCGCGAGGTGCCGTTGAAGGGGGGCAGGCAGGGCTCAGGCACTTCGCGCCCCATGACCTGCGGCGCACTTACATCTCGACGCTCCTCGACCAGGGGGGCGACCTGTCCACCGCCGCCGACCTGGTGGGCCATGCGTCGGTGACGACGACGCGGCGGTACGACAGGAGAGGAGAGCGGGCGAGGCATCGTGCGGCCGCGGGGATCGTCGTGCCCTACGTGGCGCCCATCGGGTCCTGAATCGGGCGGCCGGAGCCTTCCGACACCGAAGCACGCGCGGGCACGTCAAGGAGAAGCGCCCGATACCACGATCTTGAGAATCTTGAGGACCTTCCGCCCCACCCGGGGACAGCAGAGTGTGATGCGCTGTCGCGTCTGCGCGCGCCAGACTGAGTTCAGGCGCTATTCCTGCGTGCCTCCCTGGCCACACCCCTCGTGTTTCGATGGCCTCGCGTTCGGTGTCGCGCATCCCGAGAGGAAGCGGGCTCCCTGGCACGGCGGTTGCACGAGGCTGGCGGTTGGCAGTGCGAACACACGAGACCAACTATGGGAGGATGGTCCAGTGCAGAGACTCGCAATCGTTTCGCTGGTGGTTGCGGGCTTGGTCGCCGCAAGCGTGAGTGTCGGAATCGCCGCTCAAGCGGCAAACCGGGCGCCCCGAGCAGGAGGAGTCTTCGATCGAGAGGTTCTGTTGGGTGAGTTCGAATGCGGCGTCAGGCAGGTCTTCTTTCAAGACGGCCTTTTCTGGATCGCCGATGCGAGCTACAGCCTGAACGCCACTGGGGATATCTTCCTGGGCGATTTCGAAGGGCCCTTCACCGACATCGGGGATCGGATACCCGGTGACACGCTGCCCCCCGAACTCGTCGTGGCTTGCGAGGAAGCCACCGACGAAGCGCTGGCGCTGGTGCAGAGTTCCGGGTGCGCCGCGGGCGAGGTCGTGGTGCGTTCGGACGTCGACTTCAACGCCCGGGATTTCAATTTCGTCTGTGAGGGAAGACGCTCGGCTCTCGTGAGCGTGATCGGGGCGACCGCCCGATCGCTGCTCGACTGATGACGGACTCCGTCCTGAGCCTCGCAGAGAGGCGCCTGACCAAGGCGCGGTAGCTGCTCGCCGCCGTCGACTCGACACGCCTCGGCTTCGGTCGGGGCGTGTTCGTTACTGGGGCAGCTGGGGAGCAGCTTGTGCGGGCGACGAGGCGAGCCTCCCTCAGTTGTCCATGGTGTCCACCCACTGTCCACGAAGTCGGCTCGGAAACCACCGCTGTCTCGACTACTTGCAGATCTGTGGACACCAAGGACGGTAGGGACACCGGTTCGACAAGAGCCCTCATAGAGAACAAATAGAGAGACTTACCAGAACAGGTGTCCTAGCCGCCTTCTACGCAGCGCTTGCCCGCACCGAAGCCGGCGCAGACGCAGCCCTCGGAGCACTCGCTGGAATCGAGGCACTTGCCGAAGCAGTAGACGCAGCGCGCTGGCTCCGCAGGGCCGAGGAAGGTGGCCGCGAGGGCGAGAAAGAGAGAAGCCAGGAGCGCGACGAGGCGAGAGGAAGCCATGGGTCAACCCTCATTGATCGGACTCTACGACAGCAACGACCACGGATGCCCGTGCAGCCCCGCCAGCACTTCGGCCAACGCCTCGCGGGCGGGCGCGCTCGGCTGCGACGAGGTGCAGGGCGTCGCGCTGGGCGCGCCCATGCCCGGCGAGCAGATGCACCGCCTCGTGGTGGAGCGGATCGAGCGCGAGACGCTGGTTCCCGTCTGCGCCCCCTGAGCGCGCCGCCGGTTCGACCGCCGCGATTCCGCCGGCGTAGCGCGGCCGCTGCGAGTCAACAGCGCCAGATCCTGCAGGCTTCGGCCCACGGCTCGGTCCACTCCGTCTGCTTGACGCTCCTCGCCCGATTCACGTAGAAGGGGAAAGGGGGTTGGGCCGCGCGCCTCCGACGCCGCGCGCGCGGCGGAGGAAAGCGCCGTGCGCCAGTGGATGCGATCCCTCCTCGTTGCCGTCGCAGCTCCTGCCGCCCTCTCGGGGACGGCTCACGCCGCCCCACCGCCGGACGTAAGCTACCAGGGGCGCCTTCTGGACGGTACGGGCGACGCGCTGACGGGGCCCGTCACCATCGAGATCGGCATCTGGAGCCAGCTCTCGGGCGGGATCCTGCTGTATGGCGAGACCCACGAGAACCAGGCCCTGAGCGACGGAGTCTTCGCCATCGTCCTCGGCACGGGCGCCGCGCCGACGCGGGCCTTCGACGCGGAACTGTTCGACGGCCCGAATCGGTTTCTAGAAGTCACGATCGATGGGGAGACGCTGACACCGAGGCAGCCTCTCACGTCCGTCCCCTATGCCCTGCAGAGCCAGCAGTCCCAGGTGTCCTTGGTGGCGGACCGGGCGCTGGACGCCGACACGCTGGGCGGCGTCGAAGCGACCCTGCTCGATCAGTCCGCCCACGTCGCGGACACGATCAACCCCCACGGGGTCAGCGCGGCCCAGGTGGGCGCCGCGACCCCGGGTGACGTCGATGGCGCGATCGGAACCCATGCGAGCGACCCCGGCGCCCATCATGCGAAGACCGAGACCTTCGGCGAGCTGTCGGACCAGATCGCGGACGCGCAGCTCCCGGACTCGATCGCGCGCGACGACGAGCTGGCGGCGGAAGCGACAGCTCGGCAGGACGGTGACGCGGTTCTTCAGGGTCAGGTCGACGCGCTTCAGGCGCAGGTCGCGGCGCTCAACGCGTTGCTGGAGGACGTGACCCGCAGCGGCGACACGCTCGAGTTCTCGGGCATGAACGTCCAGATCGTGAACGGCGCCGGAAGTAGCGACACCCTGAACGGGCTCGGGAACCTGATCGTGGGCTACAACGAAGACGTGACGGTCCCAGTCGATCGCACGGGCTCCCACAACGTCGTGATCGGCGTCGAGCACAGCTATAGCTCCTTCGGAGGCCTGGTCGCGGGGCGGAGGAACACGATCTCCGAAGTCTTCGCCAGCGTGACGGGCGGCGTGTTCAACACCGCCAGCGGCCAGTACGCGAGCGTGAGCGGTGGCTCGGACAACACCGCCAGTGACACCGCCTCCAGCGTGAGCGGCGGCGCGTTCAACGAGGCCAGCCGCGAGTACGCGAGCGTAAGCGGCGGCCGCGACGGCATCGCCAGTGGCATCTTCTCGAGCGTGAGTGGCGGCCGCTACAACGAGACGAGAGGGAGCTACTCCTCGGTATCGGGAGGAGGCGGCGAGAACGCCGCCGACGGCAACATCACGTTCGCGAGCTACTCCGCCATCCTGGGCGGCGAGAAGAACCGGACCGGCATCGACGGGGAATCGGCTACCGGTGAGGCCTCGACCGTCAGCGGTGGCTCGACCAATACGTCGAGCGGCCCGGCCTCGAGCTTGGGCGGCGGCTTCCAGAACTTCTCCACCGGCACGGCCTCGAGCTTGGGCGGCGGCTTCCAGAACTTCTCCACCGGCACGGCCTCCAGCGTGAGCGGCGGCGTTGGCAATCGCGCCAGCGGCGACCAGTCGAGCGTGAGCGGCGGCGCCGGCAACGAGGCCAGCGGCAACAGCTCGAGCGTGGGCGGCGGAGTCCGCAACGAGGCCAGCGGCCTGGGCGGCAGCGTGAGCGGCGGCGCGGACAACACCGCATTCGCAGACTACTCCGCCATCCTGGGGGGGGAACGGAACGAGACGGGGATCGACGGAACGCCGGATACGGGTGAAGGCTCTACCGTGAGTGGCGGCTTCGACAACACCGCCAGCGGCCAGAACTCGAGCGTGAGCGGCGGCTCCGGCAATCTCGCCAGCGGCAACCGGTCGAGCGTGAGCGGTGGCAACCTCAACACGGCAGGCGGCGCCCGTTCGAGCGTGAGTGGCGGCGCGAGCAACACGGCCGACGGCTTTGCGTCGAGCGTGAGCGGAGGTCGCTTCAACCAGGCCAACGGGGCCAATTCGTCGGTGGCCGGAGGAGGCGGCGACGAGACGGCGGATGGCAACACCGCCTTCGCGAACTATTCCGCCATCCTCGGAGGCCGGCAGAACGAGACCGGGACCGATGGCGCGCCGGATACGGGCGAAGCGTCGACCGTAGGCGGCGGCTTCGACAACACCGCCAGCGGCCAGGCGTCGAGCGTGAGCGGGGGCGATCGCAACACCGCCAGCGAGCTCCTCTCCAGTGTGACGGGCGGCACCTTGAACAACGCCAGCGGCAACCGGTCGAGCGTGACGGGCGGCGAGAACAACACGGCCAGCGGCGGACGTTCGAGCGTCAGCGGCGGCTTCGACCGGTCCGTGACGGGGCCGAACGACTGGCGAGCGGGAGACCTGTTCGAGAGCTTCTAGCCCATGGAAGCGCGCCTCCGCCGGGTCGAGCTCGCATGCCGCGCGAGCCTGCGGCGGCTGCCGTCGGGCCGTCGGCGCAGCGCGGGGTCGCGGCTAGCCGGCGGCGGGCCGGTGCCAGATCGAACGCGAACGCGAGCCACTCCGATGAAATGATTTTCCGTTTCTGAGTTGCTGACTGCCAGCTCGTCGCGGGAGCAGCACGCTCGGAGGGGTCCCGCGTGGAAACGCTGGGCACGGAAGTTGCTGCGCTTCCCGAGTGACCGGAGGGGAAAGCGGCGTTCCGCCGCCGGCTCGACCTCCCGGCGGAGGACGAACCATGCGCCATCTCGCCACTGCCCTGCTGCCGTTCACCCTGCTGGCGATTCCCGTCACTGCCGCGGCGGTTCCCCTGGAATTCGACGCGACCCTCACGATCACCGTCCAGAACCTGTCGGTCTCGGTCGGGGGCAGCGGAACCGCCGAGGTCTCCGGTCCCGGCGGCAACAACCTGACCGCCGTCTCGGTGCCGGCGGCGGCCGCCGCCGGCACGGCCAGCACGCCGCAGACGAACCCGGCCTTCCTGCCCGGCGTGGCGGGCCTGTCGTTCGCGGGCCAGAACGGGTCCGGGGTGCTCACGCGCACGGCGTTCGGACCGCTCGGCGGGGTGCTCCCGATCTCGGGCGCGCTCCGCATCTGCGTGTTCGCGAGCTGTCCGACGGCGCCGGCGTCGATTCCGATTCCGGTGAGTCCCATCGGCGTGGGGGGCACCGCCACGACCAGCAACAGCTTCGTGACGGTGACCGCCGTGGGCGCGCCGTGGACGACGGCTGCCGTCACGGTCGACGTCGGCACCTCGACGACGCAGCTCGCTGGCTTCGTCCACGGGCCGGCGTCGAACACGAGCACGGCTGCCCAGCTGGGAGGTGTCATCCAGGTGGTGACCCCCATCGTCGTCAGCTCGACGACGGCCCCGACCTTCCGCGCGGCCGCCACGCTCCAGCTCACCTTCGTACCGGAGCCCGGAACGGGTGCGTTGCTCGCCGGCGGCGTTGCGCTGCTCGCTGCGATCGGTCGTCGCAAGCGGTCGGGCTGAGCGGGCAGGCCTGCCCTGGGGGCGCTCGATCGACCAGGCGTTCCGGGTGCCGGAGGGCGCGAACCCGAAGCTGCTGCGCGAGGTCAAGCCGTTCACCGGCTTCGTCGGTCCCGAGCGGGTCGCCAGCACCGCGGCGTTCCTCGCCTCGGACGACGCCGAGCACGTGAACGGCGACGCCATCCGCGCGCCTGGGGTAGATTCACTTCCCTATTCAGCGAGCTTGCGAACGAGGACGCGGGGCGGCCCCGCAGAAGTCGCGGAGGCACCGCAATGGAGCAACCCCAGGTCTTCGGCAGCCCCGGGGCGCCCGC
>JASJBO010000041.1 GCA_030066475.1 Myxococcota bacterium | reverse complement strand
GGCCGAGATCGATGCCGGACGCCAGCTCTTCGACCTCGAAGGCCAGGTCGCATCGTTCCAGGGCAGCGACCAGGCGCAGGTCGTGGCCGAGTACCTCGACGTCTCGGGCGCGGTGCTGGACGCGTTCGCCTCGGACGCGCGGTCGCCGGGGCCGGGCTGGGTGCGCGTCTTCGAGCGCCGCGTGGCGCCCGTCGGGACCCGCGCCGTCCGGGTGCGGCTGCTGGCCACGCGCGAGGCGGGCGCCGACAACGATGGCTACTTCGACGCGTTGTCGCTGCGCGCGCGCGTCGACCGCGACGCCGACCGCCTGCCCGACGCCGAGGAGCCGCGCGTGGGCACCGACCCCGACGACCCCGACAGCGACGGCGACGGCCTGCTCGATGGCGAGGACCCGGCGCCGCTGGTGGCGACGAGGCTGCTCGGCCCGGCGCGCTATCTGAGCAGCGCCGACAGCCCGTTCCTGAGCCCCGTCGGCGGCGGCTTCCGGCTCGGCGATGCGGACTTCTTCCTCGAGGACTTCGAGGGCTCGGCCGAGCTCCCAGGCGTCACCATCGGCGGCTCGCGACAGGCTCCGGGCGGGATCACCGACTCCGTCGACGGCGACGACGGGCGGATCGACGGCAGCGGAACCGGCGGCGTCTCGCGCTTCTCCGGCTCCGGCACCGCGGGCATCACGATCGACTTCGATGCCGGCCTGCTCGGCACGCTCCCGACCCACGTCGGCGCGGTCTGGACGGACGGCGTCGGCGTGCCGAGCGCCGAGTTCTTCGACGCCGCTGGCGTCTCGCTCGGGACGCTCGAGGCGCCCGACGCGGCCGACGCGAGCTTCGCGGGGACGACTGGCGAGGACCGCTTCTTCGGCGCGATCCACGCAGCCGGCATCTCGCGCATGGTGGTCCGCAGCGGCGCCGGCGGCGGCATCGAGATCGACCACGTCCAGCTCGGCCTGCGCGGCTTCCCGACCGTGCGCTTCGCCCAGCAGCTGATCGGCATCCCGACGGGAGCGACCGGAACGCTGCGGCTGCGCCTCGGCCGCCCGCACTCGAGTGATCTGGTCGTCGGCCTCTCGTCGCTCGATCCCGGTGTGGCGGCGTCGGAGCTGGCCGAGGTCCTGGTCCCCGCCGGCGAGACCGAGGTGGCCCTACGCGCGCAGGGCGTTGCGGACGGCACCACCACGATCGTCGCGGAGTCGGCGTTCGGCGCCGCGTCCGCGAGCGTCTCGGTGAGCGTGCCCGATCCCGCGCTCGAGCAGAGCGCCTTCGCCCGCGTCGTCGGGACTGCCTATCTGCCGCTTCCCAGCGCGGCGCCGGTGATCCTGTCGCCCGGCGCCACGGCGACCGTCGCGGTGCCGGTGCTCGCGGAGCCCGCCGCGGCGCCGACCGACGTGGTGGTCTCGCGTGGCGACCCGGCGGTGGCGGGCGTGGCGCCCGGTGTGGTGATTCCCTCGGGCGGGACGACCGCGGTCGTCACGATCACCGCGACGCCGGCGGGCGGCTCGACCCGTTTCGAGCTCGCGGCCGGGTCCGACCGGGTGGCGCTTCCGGTCCGCGCCGAGGCGGTGGATCCGGCGACGCTGGCGGTGGTAGCGGCGCGCCCCGTCGGGATCGCGCTGCGCCCGCTTCCCTCGGCCGGCGCGCTGGTGCTGCCGATTGGCGGCACCCGGACCGTGTCGATCCCGCTGCTCGCGGAGCCGGCCGATCAGCGCGTGACGGCGACGGCGTCGAGCAGCGATGCGTCGGTGGCGCGCGTGCTGGGCGACGTCGAGGTGCAGGTGGACGAGATCACCGCGCCGGTGACGATCGAGGCCGGGGGCGCGGCCGGCGAGGCGCTGATCGAGCTGCGCGTCGGCCGCGACGGCCGCTCGCTGCGGGTGGTGGTCGGCGAGCTGGCGCCCGAGGACGCGCCGCCGGTGCTCTCGCCGGTGGTCGGGATCACGGTGCGTCCGCTGCCGTCGGCCGGCTTCGTCGTGCTGCCCGAGAGCGGGACGCAGAGGGTGCGCGTCCCGGTGGTGTCGACGACCGACCTCGAGCGGCGGACGGTGACGGTGACGAACTCGAACCCGGCCGCGGTGCAGGTGGTGGGTGACGTGGCGGTCGAGCCGGGTGATACCACCGCATTCGTGGATCTGGTCGCGGGCGCCCAGCCGGGCCGCGCCGAGCTCGAGCTGCGCGTCGGCGACGAAGGGGTGCGGCTGCGCGTCGAGGTCGGGTTGGTCGACCCGGAGCGGGTGCCGCCGGTGCTCTCGCCCACGATGGGCATCACGGTGCGCCCGCTGCCGTCGGCCGGCTTCGTCGTGCTGCCCGAGGGCGGGACGCAGACGGTGCGCGTGCCGGTGGTGTCGACGACCGACGTCGAGCGGCGGACGGTGACGGTGACGAACTCGAACCCGGCCGCGGTGCAGGTGGTAGGCGCCGTGGTGGTGGAGCCACGCGACGTCACGGCCGCGGTCGAGCTCCAGGCCGGCCCGGATCCGGGAGCGGCCCGGATCGAGCTGCGCGTCGGCGACGAAGGGGTGACGCTGCGCATCGAGGTCGGCCTCGTCGATCCGGGCCGGGTGCCGGCGGTGCTGTCGCCGCCTGTCGGGGGCATCGTGCGCCCGCTGCCGTCGGCCGGCTTCGCGGTGCTGCCCGAGGGCGGAGCGCAGACGATCCGCCTGCCGGTCGTGTCCACGAGCGAGGATGCGCCGCGTACCGTGTCCGTGGCGAACTCCAACCCGGCGGTGGTGCAGGTGGTCGGCGGCGTGCAGATCGAGGCGCGCGAGGTCACGGCCGCGGTCCCGCTCCAGGCCGGCGCCGTGTCGGGCGTGGCGCTGCTGACGTTGCGGGTGGGGGACGAGGGCGTCGTGCTGCGCGTGCGGGTCGGCGCCATCCCCGCCGACGAGGTGCCGCCGGTCGTCGCGCCCGCCGTGGGTGGCGTGGTGAGGCCGGGTGGCGACCTCGGCACCCTCTACCTGGACGTGGGCGTCGCGCGCTCGGTGCGGCTGCGGCTCGGCGCCTTCCCCGCGCTCGCCGATCTGCCGGTCACCGCGACCAGCCGCGATCCGCTCGTGGCGACCGTCGCGCCGGCCGCGCAGACGCTCCGCACCGGCGAGCTCGAGCTCGAATTCGACGTCGCGGCGACGGCAGCCGCCGACGCCGAGACGTTCGTGGACATCACCGTGGCGGGCCAGCGGCACACGCTGCGCGTCGTCGTCGGCCTGCCGGCCGCGGGCGACGCGCCGACCACGTTGGCGCCGCCCGTGGGCGTGGAGGTGCAGGAGCCATGAGACACCACCCGATCCCGGGGCTTTCGATCCGGAGCCGCGCGCTCCGACGGACCGATTCGAAGCGGAGGAACCGAGCAATGCACGAAACGACACGACTCGCAGGACTCGCGAGCGGCCCGAGCGGCTGGCTCGCCCTCGCGCTGGCTGCGCTGTGGGCAACGCCCGCGGCCAGTCAGCCCACCATCGACCTGTGCGGCTGCGCCGGGGATCCCACCAGCCTCGGGGCGTTCGTCTCGAGCGACGACACCACCTGGCCCCCGGGCACCACGGTCGACACCGGGCCCAACCCGGATGCGATCGTCATTCCCGTCGAACCCGGCCAGCGGCTGGTGTTCGACTCGTTCCGGGTCGACAACAACCCCCTTGGCCAGAACGTCCAGGTGCGCTTCGAGCGCAACGATGCGAACGACCCGATCCGCCTGCTCGTCGCCGGGGACCTGTTCGTCGGCGTGAGCGACGAGATCAACCTGGAAGGGGTCGCCGGAACGGCCGGAAGCGCCAGCACGAACGGTCGGGGGGGGCTCGGTGGCCCGGGCGGCTTCCGCGGCGGCGACGGCGCCTACCAGCGCCTCAACGGCGAGAGCCGCGGAGGGGACGGGCAGGGCCCGGGCGGCGGCGCGGGCGGCATCGGCGTGCCGTCCCCGATCGACCCGGAGGGCGGCAGCTTCTTCGGCCTCGAGGAGCTGCGGCCCCTGGTCGGTGGGGCGGGCGGCGGCGGGGGCTTCTCGGCGACTGGCGACGAGAGCTGCTCGGGCGGTGGCGGCGGCGGTGGCGGCGGCGCCTTCCTCGCCGTGGCCAACGGCACCATCACCGTCACCGGGAAGATCACCACGAAGGGCGGTGGCGCAGGCAGCCTGGGGGGGAGCGCCTGCTCGTCGGGAGGCGCGGGCGGCAGCGGTGGCGCGATCCGGCTGGTGGCCAGCCTGGTCGAGGGCGCCGGCACGCTCGACGTCAGCGCGACCGCGGGCGGCAGCCCCGGGCAGATCCGGATCGAGGCGTTCGAGTCGACCTTCACGGGGACGCTCTCGCCGACCTCCGCGCTCTCGCAGGTGCTGGTGCCCGGCCCGGTGCGCAACCCGCTCGATCCCACGGTGCGCCTCACCGCGATCGACGGCGAGCCGGTGCCGGCGCTGCCGCAGGGGTTCCGCGGGCTCACGCTCGACATCCCGCCGCGGCCGGCGCCGGGCCCGGTGACGATCGACCTCGAGGCGCAGGACGTGCCGGGCGGCACCACCGTCGAGGTCTCGATCAAGCCCCGCGTCGGCGGGCAGACCGTGGTGCGCGAGGTGGAGCTCGAGCTGGGGGACTGCGACACGGCGGGGCTGTGCACCGCCGCCTTCGCCGAGGACCTGGCCGCGGGCGCCTACTACTTCGAGGCGAGGGCCACGTTCATGGCGCCGTAGCCGGTGGACTTCGCTCGCCTGCGGCTCGCTGCGCGCGCCCTGCGGGCGCTTGCAGGGGGCTTCTGCCGCGCAGACTCCTAGCACCTAGCCGGTCGCCGTGTGGCGGGGCGTCGGCTCGGTTATCGTCCGGCGTGATGGCGCGAGCGAGAACGCAGGCGGGGGTGGTCGAGGGGGTCTCGGTCTCCGGGCTGGAGGTGTTCCGCGGGATTCCCTTCGCGCGGCCGCCCGTGGGGACGCTGCGCTTTCGGCCCCCCGCGCCGGTCGAGCCGTGGTCGGGCGTGCGCGAGGCGCGGGCGTTCGGGCCGTCGTCGCCCCAGTGGGGCGAGCTGCCCGCCTTCGCCCGGCGGCTGATCGCGGCCGGCCCGGGCGGCCTCAGCCAGGACTGCCTCTACCTCAACGTCTGGACGCCGGCCTGCGACGGGGCGCGCCGGCCGGTGATGGTCTGGATCCACGGCGGCGCGTTCACCCTGGGCTCGGGATCGACGGCGCTCTACGCCGGTACGCGCCTCGCGCAGCGCGGCGATGTCGTCGTCGTCACCTTGAACTACCGGCTCGGGGCGCTCGGCTTCCTCAACCTGCGCAGCCTCCGGCCGGACCAGCCGGAGGTGCCCGCCAACCTCGGGCTGCTGGACCAGATCGCAGCGCTCGAGTGGGTGCGCGACAACGTCGAGGCGTTCGGCGGCGACCCGGAGAACGTGACGATCTTCGGGGAGTCCGCCGGCGGCATGAGCGTGGGCACGCTGCTCGGCACGCCGCGCGCGACGGGACTGTTCCACAAGGCGATCTGCCAGAGCGGGGCGGCGCACAACGTGACGCCGCCCGAGTACGCCGCACTCGTGGCCGAGCGCTTCCTCGAAGAGCTCGGCATCGGACCCGACGATCTGGGTGCCCTGCAGGGGGCCCAGATCGGCGAGATCATGCGCGCCCAGAGCGCGGCGTCGATCTTCTTTGGCCCCAACACCATGCCGTGGCAGCCGAGCGTGGACGGCGACCTGCTGCCGCGGACGGCGGTCGAGTCGATCCGCGCGGGCCTGAACCCCAAGGTGCCCCTGCTGGTGGGAACGAACCGCGACGAGTGGAAGCTCTTCACGTTCGGCGGCTTCAACATGGAGCGGCTCACCGAGCCGGAGCTCGCGCAGAAGATCCGGCGCGTGCTGCCGGGCGTCGACGCGGCGGGTCGTCCCCTGGTCGAGCGCGCGCTCGAGGTCTACGGGCCCGGCGGCAGCCGGCGCGGTCGCCAGTCGGCGAGCGAGCGGTGGTCGTCGCTCATGTCCGACCGCATCTTCCATCACCCCGCGGCGCAGCTCGCGCACGATCGCTCGCAGCTCGGCGCACCCACGTACGCGTATCTCTTCAACTACTCGCCCCCGCTGCTGCGGCGGCGGCTCGGCGCCTGTCACGGGCTCGAGATCCCCTTCGTGTTCGGAACGCTGCGACAGCGCGTCCTGGGCGTCACGCTCGGCGCGATCCCGTCGGCGCGTGACGTGTCACGGCGCATGCAGGACGCGTGGCTCGCCTTTGCGCGCACGGGCGACCCGTCGCACGCCGGTCTGCCCGCCTGGCAGCGCTACGGCCCGAACCGACGCGCCACCATGGTGTTCGACACCGACTGCTCGACCGAGGTGTCCCGCTTCGAGGACGTCCGGCGCTTCTGGGAGTCGATCGAGCCCCTCGCCGCCCCGCGCGCGGCGGGATCGGCGCGGCGAGGCAGCCGCGGCAGGATGGCGGGGTGAAGCGCTTCCTGCCCCACGAGGAGCTGGCCCGCGACCGGCGCTTCCGGCGCTCGCGCACGCGCAACGAGCTGCTGCGCTCGCTGCCGGACGACGTCCCGACCATCGTCCGCACGCTCGAGCAGGTCGCCCCGAAGATCCGCGCCCGCGTCGCCGGGACCGCGCTCGAGCCGGTCTTCGACGAGCTGGGGCCGGGCTTCACCTTCCTCACGACCACCTCGGGCTCCACCGCAGGCGGCGCGCGCACCCCGCTCCAGCTCCGCCTCCAGCTCCACGGCATCTTCGTCGGCGAGCTCCAGGCGCTCGAGGCCGCCGGCCGCACGCTCTGGGACTTCCCCGACGCGCCGTGGGAGTTCAAGATGAACATGGCGCGCCAGTGCTGGGACGAGGCGCGCCACGTCCAGGCCTTCGAGAAGCTGATCGAGCACGTCGGCGGCGAGGTCGGGGAGTTCCCCGAGAACACCTTCCTGTACGAGGTCGCCTGCGCCGAGGATCCGGTGCTGCGCGTCGCGGGCGTGAACCGCTGCCTCGAGGGGCTGGCCTGCGACGCCTTCCGCTCGCTGATCGAGTACGGCCGCGAGGCGGGCGACGAGGTGCTCGCGCAGGCGCTCGACTTCGTGCTGGCCGACGAGCTGACCCACGTGCGCTTCGGCAGCGCCTGGGTGCGCGAGTTCACCCGCGACGATCCCGAGCGGGCCGAGCGCACGCGCGAGTTCCAGCGCGAGACCGACCGCCGCTTCGCGTTCGGCGGCGGACGCTACGTGGCGCGCGAGGACCGGCGCGAGGCCGGCTTCACCGACGAAGAGCTCGCCGAGCTCGACGAGATCCTGGGCGAGGGCCCGCAGCGCGAGACCCTGGTGCGGGCGGCCGAGCTCCTGCGCGACCGCCACCAGGCGCGCCAGCGCGGCGAGCCGGTCCCCCCGCTCGACGGCTAGCCTTGTGGACTTCGCTCGCCTACGGCTCGCTGCGCGCGCCGGCTACGCCGGCGCTTGCGGGAAGCTTCGGGCGGGTTCGGAGCTGTTGCTCCTGCGCGTCCAGCTAGGTTAGCCGGCGTCTGCGAGCGCCTCGGCGTCGTGCTGGGCGGTCCAGCGGTAGGGACGCCAGAAGCGTTCGGGCTGGGCCAGGCGGTCGGCGATCACCTCGACCGCGTCTCGATGGAAGCCCATGCCGGTGTGGCTGCAGCGCACCTCGACGTTCTCGCGGCGCGGCCCCTCCTCCTCCAGGCAGCTCTGCCACGCCACGATGCCGTCGGTCTTGCTGTAGACCGCGGTGGTCGGCACCGGAAGCGGCCGGCGCAGCTCGGCCAGCAGGGCCTCGGCCTGGTGGAGCGGCCGTCCGTTCGGCCGGATCGGCACGAGCCGCGCGGCGTGCGACGCCGACACGTCCCGGAAGGGGCTCGCCAGGGTGATCACCTGGCGCACGCGGCTCTGCCGGGCGCGCGCCAGCTCGCGCGCGTAGATCCCGCCCAGGCTCCAGCCGATCAGGCTCACGGTGCGGTCGCGCGAGAGCGCGTCGAGCCGGGCGCGGAGGCGTTCGGCGACCTTCGGGGAGGGGCCGACGTTGAGGCCCAGGCCCCAGCCGTGCGCGTCGTAGCCCAGCTCGCGCAGCACGCGGCGCAGCGGCACGGTCGAGAAGTCGCCGGCGAGCAGGCCCGGCAGGACCAGCACCGGATGCCCGTCGCCGTGCGCCAGCGCGCGCATGCCTTCGCGCTCTCGCACGAAGCTCGCCAGCTCGAATACTGCCCGCCCCTGCTCGACGGCGAAGAGCCGAAGCGGCGGCGGCCCGATCGTCTCCCAGTGTGCAGTCATTCGGGCATTGTCGTCCCCAAACGCGGGCTGGCAAGGGGGTGTCGGGCAGGCGACAGGACCCCGTCTCCGGCGCCTCCAAACGCCTCCATCCGGGGCGAAGCGTCGCTCGACACGCCACCATGGGGGGCAGGCTTCGGAACCCAAGCTCGTCGATGTGCAGCTCCCGTCAGGCCGCCGGGTCGAGTGTCCTCGTCCCTCTCAGGAGGCGCGCAGCATGATCCGCTCGCGACTCGCCAGCTCCCTCGTTCTGGCCGCCGCACTGGCTGCGTCCGATGCCATGTGGGTGCGTTCCTGTCTCCCCAGGCGTACATCGCGCTCAGTGATCCGGAGGCCAACCCCGCGCTGCAGGACCCGATCCAGATCGCCAAGCTGAAGCGCGTGCGAGCGGGGGCCGAGAACGAACTCGAGTGGGCGAAGAAGTACGGCGTGACCGTGCTCTGGGGCACCGACATCTTCGGCCCCGAGGCGTTCTTCGACACGATGCTCCGCGAGTGGGAGTTCCGCGCGCCGTTCTTCACGCCGATCGAGCAGCTCCAGCAAGCCACGGGCAACAATGCGAGGATGCTGGAGCGGTCGGGCCTGAAGAACCCGTACCCGGAGGGTCCGCTCGGCGTCATCGAGCCCGGGGCCTACGCCGACATCCTGCTGGTCGACGGCGATCCCACCGAGGACATCACCATCATGGTGGATCCGGAGAAGAACTTCCGGGTCATCACGAAGGACGGGAAGATCTACAAGAACACGCTGTAGCGCTGGAGCCGCCCTGGTCGAGCGCGCGATCCCGGGGGACGCGAAAGCGGATTTCTGGGATAGGCTCTAGCCTCACAGCCGAAGGAGAGCCGCCGTTGGCCGAGCCCGCCGCCGCCCCGCTGGACACCGTCGCCGCCGCGAGCGGTCTCGCCGACGCCCTGCGCAACGGCGCAGACGCGATCGAGCAGGCCCGCCGCCTGCCGCGCGAGTGGAGCGAGCGCTTCGCGCGCGCGGGGTTCTACCGGATGTGCGCGCCGGCGCGCTACGGCGGGCTCGAGCAGGACCCGTCACTCACGATGCTCACGATCGAGACGCTGGCACGGGCCGACGGATCGGCGGCCTGGTGCGTGTTCATCGGCGCGACCTCCGGCTCGGCGCTGGCCACGCTGCCCGAGGAGGGGGCTCGCGAGGTGTTCGCGCACCCCGAGACGCTGCTGTGTGGCGTGTTCGCGCCGCGCGGCCGGGCGGACCAGGCGGACGGCGGCTTCCGCGTCGACGGCCGCTGGCAGTGGGGCTCGGGCACCGAGAACGCCGACTGGGTGATGGGCGGCTGCCGCGTGTTCCGCGGCGGCGAGCCCGAGGCGGGTCCCGGCGGCGCGCCGCGCGTACACATGATGATCGCCCGCGCGAGCGAGATCGAGTTCCTCGACACCTGGCACGTGTCGGGTCTGTGCGGCACCGGCAGCACCGACTTCGCCATGCACGACGTGTTCGTGCCCGAGCGTCGCGCGGTCGGCTCGGTCGCCCGTCTGGAGCGTCCGCTCTACGCCTTCCCTTCGTTCGGGCTGCTCGCGATGGGCGTGGCTGCGGTGACGCTGGGGTTGGGGCGCGCGGCGATCGACGAGCTGATCGAGCTGGCCGGCGGCAAGAAGCCCGAGGGCAGCGGGCGTACGCTGGCGGAGCGCCCGTCCACCCAGTCCGACGTGGCAGAGGCCGAGGCGCTGCTGCGCTCTGCGCGCCTGTACTTCTACGACGCGGTCGGCAGCGCCTGGGAGACGGCGAACGCGACCGGCGACATCACGGTGGAGCACCGGCGCGAGCTGCGCCTGGCCACGACACACGCCGTGCGCAGCTGTCGCAGCGCGGTCGACAAGATGTACGACCTCGGCGGCGGTACCTCGGTCTATCGGACCTCGCGCCTCCAGCGCATCTTCCGCGACGTCCACGTCGCGACCCAGCACATGATGGTGTCGCGCTCCACGCTCGAGCTGACGGGGCGCCTGTTCCTGGGGCTTCCCACCAGCGTGGCGCAGCTCTAGCGGCGCGATTCGTGGCGGCCATCGCGGTCGGAACGCTCGCGGAGGGCGGCATGTTGACCGGCCCGCTCGCGGGCCGGCGCGCGCTGCTCGAGCGCGCCGCGACGAGCGGGCTCGATCACGTCTTCGTGGCCGACCACGTGAGCTTCCACGTGGGGATCGGCATGGACGGCCTGATCCAGGCCGCGACCGCGCTCGCGCTCGAGGAGCGGCTGCGCGTGGTGGTGGGCGTCTACCTGCTGGCGCTGCGTCACCCGGTGCCGGTGGCGCGCCAGATCGCGTCGCTGTGCGAGTCGGCGCCGGGTCGCCTGACGCTCGGCGTGGGCGTGGGCGGCGAGGACCGCCACGAGGTCGAGATCTGCGGGGTCGATCCGCGCACGCGCGGGCGCCGGACCAACGAGTCGCTCGCCGCGCTGCGCGGTCTGCTCTCGGGCGAGCCGACGAGCTTCGACGGCGAGTTCTTCCGGTTCGAGGACGCCTGGATCCGGCCCGCTCCCGAGCCGCCGGTGCCGCTGATCGTGGGCGGCCGCTCGGACGCGGCGGTGCGGCGTGCCGCGCGACTCGGAGACGGCTGGCTGGGCGTGTGGTGCTCGGCGCGGCGCTTCGGCGCCGTGGTGGAGGAGATCGCGGCGGAGGCCGGGCGGGCCGGGCGCGACGAGCTGCCGCGGCAGCACGGGCTCCAGGTCTGGACGGGCTTCGACGCCGACCGCGACACGGCCCGCGAGCGACTCGCGCGCGCGATGCAGGGCTTCTACCAGGTTCCGTTCGAGCGCTTCGAACGCTACAGCCCGTACGGCACGCCCGCCGAGGTCGCCGGCTTCCTCGCTCCCTACGTCGACGCGGGCTGCCGGCTGTTCAACGTGATGCCGGTCGCGAGCTCCCCCGAGGCGTCGATCGATGCCGTGGCGGAGGTGCGGGAGCGCCTGCTCGGAGGTCGAAACTAGGTTGGCACTGGGGCCGTCCGTGCGCGCCCTGGCCCTGCTGGCAACGCTCCTGGTGGCGGGCTGCTCGGAGGGCCGAAGCGGCCGATCCGACGTTCCGCTCGCCGAGCGCGCGGAGCGCGGCGTGGCCTGGCTGATGCGGCACCCGGAGTCGGTGGGCGACGACCTGTGGCTGGCCACCGTCGCGCGGCTCTACCGGGTGGCGGTCGACGAGGCGCAGGCCGGCACGCTGGCCGGGGTGATCCGTGCCGCCATGATCCGCCGGCCGCTCACCTGCAACCGCTACGACCTGCGCATGCCGGCCTACCAGGATTGGCTGCCGCTCTCGTTCCGGCTGCGCGACCTGCGCCGCTGCCGCTACGAGGGCCTCGACTACAGCGACAGCGCGGCGATCCTCGAGCAGACGCTCCACGCCGAGAACCCGATCTGGCGAGGGTCGCTGGGGAGCCGGCTGCTGCTCGCGTTCATGCTCGAGCAGCTCGAGATCGACGTGGGGCCCTCCTACGAGTCGGTACGCGAGGAGATCCGCGCCGCCTGCCGGCCAACGGCTCCGGCGGGCGCGTTCTGCGACGTCTACGCGCTCACCCACGTGGTCCTGGCGGAGTCCGGCTACTTCCTCCGCTACCTCGACCCGGCCGACTTCGAGGTGGAGCGCAGCGTGTTCCGCCGCGCCCTGCACGAGGCCCGCGACGCGCCGATCGACGACGTCGGCACCGACATCCTGGGCGAGATCCTGATCTGCTACAAGCTGATGCGCCTGCCGCTCGACGGCGACGCGGGCGTGGTGCAGCGCCGGCTCGCGGAGCGGCAGAACCCCGACGGGAGCTGGGCCGACCTCCCGTTGCGGCCGCACACCACCTCGATCGTGACGCTCGCGCTGCTCGAGTACGCACCCGACCTGCGCCAGGAGTTCGGCGTCTTTTGAGCGGCCGCCCGAGCCCGTACACTGGCTGCGAAGCCCACCCCTCGACGGCGGACCGAGACCGATGAACCTGATGATGTTGCTCGAGATGGCCGCCTCGGCGGCTGGGGAGCGCGAGGCGGTGCGCAGCGGCGCCGAGAGCGTCAGCTACGCGCGCCTGTTTGCGGCGGCCGGGGGCGCGGCCAGCGTGCTCGGCGCGCACGGCGCGACCCACGTGGCCCTGCTCGACGAGAGCAGTCTCGCCCTGCCGGTGGCGCTGTTCGGCAGCTCGAGCGCGGGGCTGCCGTTCGCCCCGCTCAACTACCGACTCACCGGCGCCGAGCTCGACGCGCTGCTCGAGCGGCTCGCGCCGGTCGTGCTGATCACGGGCGACGAGCGGCGGGCGGAGCTGGAGGGTCGCGACGGCGTCGAGGTGCTCTCGCGCAGCGCCTTCCTCGAGGCGGCCCTCGCTCGCGCCGACACCGCCGCGCCGAGCTGGGACATGGACCCCGACCGCATCGCCGTGCTGCTCTTCACGAGCGGCACGACGGGGCCGCCGAAGGCGGCCGTGCTGCGCCAGCGCCACCTGGTCTCGTACATCCTGGGTGCCGTGGAGTTCGCCGGCGCCGGCCCCGACGAGACCACGCTGGTGAGCGTGCCCCCGTATCACGTGGCCGGCATCGCCGCGATCCTGAGCTCGGTGTACGGCGGCCGCCGCGTCGTGCAGCTGCCCGCCTTCGAGGCGGAGGCGTGGCTCGCGCTGGCCCGCGCCGAGGCGGTGACCCACGCGTTCGTGGTGCCGACCATGCTGGCGCGGATCGTCGACGCGCTGGGCGACGCCTCCGGGGAGGCACCGGCGCTCCGCGCGCTGGCCTACGGCGGTGGGAAGATGCCGCTCTCCGTGATCGGGCGCGCGCTCGAGCAGTTCCCGTCGACCGAGTTCACCAACGCCTACGGACTCACCGAGACCAGCAGCACCCTCACCCTGCTCGGCCCGGCCGAGCATCGCGAGGCGGCGTCGAGCGCCGATCCCGGAGCGCGCCGGCGCCTCGCGTCGGTGGGTCGGCCGCTGCCGCAGGTCGAGATCGAGATCCGCGACGAGGCGGGCCAGGCGCTCGGGCCCGGCGCGCGCGGCGAGATCTGCGTGCGGGGCGAGCAGGTCTCGGGCGAGTACCTGGGCGTCGGCTCGAACGTGGGCGCCGACGGGTTCCTCGCCACGCGCGACGCCGGCTTCCTCGACGAGGCCGGCTACCTGTTCCTCGAGGGGCGCATCGACGACGTGATCGTGCGCGGTGGCGAGAACCTGTCGCCCGGCGAGATCGAGGACGCGCTGCTCGATCACGACGCCGTCGCGGACGTGGCCGTGGTGGGCGTGCCCGACACGCAGTGGGGCGAGGCGGTGGCCGCCGCGATCGTGCTGCATCCGTCGCGGGGCGCCGACCCCGACGAGCTGCGCGACTGGGTCCGCGCCCGGCTGCGCTCCTCGCGGGTGCCGCAGCACGTCGCGTTCGTCGACGAGCTGCCCTACAACGAGACCGGCAAGCTGCTGCGGCGCCGGGTGCGCGAGGAGCTGGCGGCCTCGGATTGAGCGGGGCCGCGCCCCGCGGCGTTGGGCCCCCGGCGCGAGCCGTGCGATCGCTACCGCGCGTCCGAGAGCGACATCGCGGCCAGCGTCCGCTCTTCGATCAGCGCGTAGAAGGGGTTCCAGCGCAGCCGCATCAGCTCCGTGGGCGTCACCAGCAGGACGCCGCGCTCGCCGCGCAGCTCGGCGCGGCCGATCTCGACGCCCGGGCTCGGCGGCGCCTCCGGGCCGCCGTTCAGCGGGTCGGTGGGCGGGAAGGGCAGGGCCACGTGCGAGAGCGAGTAGACGCCCTGGGGCCAGGCGAGTGGCAGCGGCTCGACCTCGATCTCGCTGGTGCCGGCGCGCTTGCGGCGCAGCTCGACCTCGAGGCGGTGCTTGTCGGTGTTCGTGACGAACTCCACCGTGAACGAGAGCGGCGCCTCGCCCAGCTCGGCCCGGATCGACGCGCGCGGGTCCTGCGCGAACAGCTCCTCGGTCGCCGCATGCCGGTTCAGGTCGAAGAGCACCAGGCGGTGGCCGCCGGCGGGCAGCAGCTGGAACAGCCCGTCGATCACGGCGCGGGTGGAGACCGTGGCGTCGACGATGGACTGGAACGCGAGCACCGGGGGCAGCTCGCCGAGCCGGCCTGCGCCACCCAGGCGGTCGAGGTCGCGGCGGATGCCGGTGGTGATGCGGTGCACCTGGTCGCCCGCGTTGACCGCGAACGAGACGTACTTGAACGGGTCGAACTCGGGCCCGATCGAGGCCCAGGCGAGTCGCGGCAGCCCCAGCAGCCAGCCGAGCCGCGCCTGCCAGACCGCGAGCGCCGCGGCCGGGGTCACCCGGATCGACGGCGAGATCAGGACGAGGCCGGCGGGCGAGGGGAGCTCCGGGTCTTCGAGCGCGTCGAGCGCGTAGCGGACCGCGAGGGAGCCCCCGTTGGAGTAGCCCACCACGAAGAGCGGGACGTCGCCGAGGGTCGCCTGCAGGTGGCGCATGGCCGCGCGCACGGCGGCCGCCATGTCCTCCCAGGTCACCTCCACGAGTCCTACCGGCGCCGTGCCGTGGCCCGGCAGGCGCAGGGCGACGACGTGGGCGCCGCGCGCGTGGAGCACGCCGGCCAGCGTGTGCATCGAATAGGGCGAGTCGGACATGCCGTGCAGCATCAGCACGCCCGCGCGCGGCGCGGGGCGCGCCAGCTCGACGGTCCGGTTCCAGTCGGTCGGCCAGCGCGCCGGGTCGGCCAGGCTGCCGCGCCGGTAGCGGTTCAGCAGGCCGCGCTTGCCCTCGACCGGGCCGGGATCGACGCGCTCGGCGAGCTGCGCGAACAGGCGGCGCTCGCGCGCCAGGTAGCCGGCGAAGCCCTCGGGCTCGTGCTCGGCCTCGAACTCCTCGTCCAGCTCCGCCGTGTGCCAGACCGCGAGCTCCGGCCGCCGCTCCAGATGGACCACGCCGATCACCAGCAGCACCAGCAGGGCCCCGATCGCGCCCGCCAGCAGGGTACGGGCGATCCGACCCAGCAGGCGGGCGACGGTGCGGACGGGTCGGCGCGGCGCGTCGGCGGGCGGCATGGGGCGCGAGGATGACACAGCTCGCGCGCCGGGCGAGGCCAGGCGGTAGGCTTGCGCGCCATGCCCCGGCGGATCTCGCTGCTGCTGCTCGGCCTCGGACTCGCTCTCGGCTGCGCCACGCCCGTCGGCGTTCGCCAGGTCGACGAGCAGACCGTTCAGCACACCCTCACGACCAACGTGCTCTCGCGCAGCCGGCCCAGCGACGCCTCGCGACAGGTGCTGATGCGGCTCGGCCTGTTCGGCTCGTTCGAGGAGTTCCCGGTCGCGACCCTGGCCGCGCTCCACGCGGTGACGCTCGAGGACATGGAGCCGAGCCGTCTGTTCGCGCTTGCCGAGTACTCGTTCCTGCACGCCGAGCGCACCGGGATCCAGCGGTACTTCGTGGCGGCCTTCCTGTACTCCTACGCCTTCCTGTTCCCCGAGGACGGCAGCCCCTGGCCGGACGCGTTCGACCCCCGCCTGCGTACGGCCGTCGACCTCTACAACCGCGCGCTGGCGGCGGCGCTCGTGGAGGACGACGGCGAGGTGGCGCTGGAGGGCGGCAGCTACCCCTTCCACCTCGGGACGATCGAGCTGCGCATCGACGAGGAGTCCCTGTACTGGGCCGACCACCGACTGACCGGCTTCGTGTCGGCCGCCGAGCTCGACGTGCGCGGCCTGCGCAACCGCTATCGCCGCACCGGCATCGGCGCGCCCTTCGTCGCCCGCCTCGAGCCCGTCGAGGGCCTCACCGTCCAGAACGAGAACGCGCGCCTCGCGGACGACGTGGCCGTGCCGGTCACGTTCTTCCTGCGGCTGCAGCGGCCGCGCGAGGCGCTCCGGGCCGGCCGCTGGGAGGGCACGCTCGAGACCTTCGTCGAGGAGGCGGCCACGCACGTCGAGGTGGCGGGCCGCCGCGTGCCGCTCGAGTTCGAGACCAGCTCCGCGCTCGCCTACACGCTCGAGGGCTCGCGGCTGTGGAGCTTCTCGATCGCCGGCTTCCGGAGCGGCGACCTGGTGTCGAGCGACGAGGGCCTGCTGATGGTCCGCCCGCACCGCCCGGGTCGGATCCCGGTGGTGCTGGTGCACGGCACGGCGTCGAACCCGGCGCGCTGGGCCGAGATGCTGAACGAGCTCGCCAGCGATCCGCGCATCGGCGAGCGCTACGAGTTCTGGCTGTTCCTGTACGCGACCGGCAACCCGATTCCCTACTCGGCCAGACGACTGCGCGAGACGCTGCGCGGCGTGGTGCAGGAGCTCGACCCCGACGGGCGCGACCCGGCGCTGCGCCGCATGGTGGTGATCGGGCACAGCCAGGGCGGGCTGCTCACCAAGCTCCAGGCGGTCGCGAGCGGCGACCGGCTCTGGCAGAACCTGAGCGACCGTCCCTTCGACGAGGTGAAGCTCGAGCCGGAGACCCGCGAGCTGCTCGGGAGCCTGGTGTTCTTCGAGCCGCTGCCGTTCGTCGAGCGGGTGGTCTTCATCTCGACGCCGCACCGCGGCAGCTTCCTGGCGGGCAACATCCTGGGCCGAGTGGGCTCGGCGCTCTTCACCGCGCCGCAGAACCTCGTGGGCGTGAGCCTCGACCTGGCGCGCAGGGGCATCGCGCTGCCCGGCTCGGGCGTCGACGCGGCGCTGGCCGGGATGGACGCCCTGCAGGGCGACGAGGACGCGCAGGTGCGGCGCCGCCTGCGTCGCGTGCCGAGCAGCATCGACCACATGGACCCCGACAGCGCGTTCCTGGCGGCGCTGGCCGACCTCCGCTTCGCCCCGCACGTCACGGCCCACTCGATCATCCCGGTGCGCGGCGACCCGCCGCCCGAGGGCCAGCACGACGGCGTGGTCGAGTTCGAGGCCGCGCGCGTGGACGGGGTGGAGAGCGAGCTCGTGGTGTTCCGCAGCGGCCACTCCACGCAGTCCGATCCGCGCACGATCCAGGAGGTGCGCCGGATCCTGCTGCAGCACCTCGAAGCCGCGGGAGGATCGCCGTGATCGAGTCCTTCGAACGCAGCGCGCCGCACGAGGCGCTGTTCGCACGGAGAGCGGCCGGACGGTGATCGCCTGATCAGCCCAACGGCTGCGCGCTGCCGTCCGCGTCGAGGTCCAGGTCGCGCAGCATCCGGTTGAGGCTCTGCCGGTGCAGCCCCAGCAGGTCGGCGGCGGCGCGCTGGTTGCCGCCGCTGGCGGCGAGCGCCTCGCGGATCAGCGCGGCCTTGAGCCGCTGGATGCTCTCGGCCAGGGTCAGCCCCTCGGCGCTCGCGTCGTCGCCGGGCGACGGGGTGAGCTCGACGCCGAGCGGCTCCGAGAGGTCGATCTCGTCGCCCTGGCTCAGCACCACGGCGCGCTCGATCACGTTGCGCAGCTCGCGCACGTTGCCGGGCCAGTCGTGGCGGCGCAGCGCCTCGCGCATCGCGTCGGCGAGCGGGCGCGGGCGGCGCGAGAGGCGCCGGCTCTCGCGCTCGGCGAAGTGCTCGGCCAGCTCCACCACGTCCTCGCCGCGCGCGCGCAGCGGCGGCAGCTCGATCGGCACCACGTGGAGGCGGTAGTAGAGGTCCTCGCGGAAGCGGCCGGCGTGCACCTCGGCCAACAGGTCGCGGTTCGAGGCGGCGACGACGCGCACGTCGACGTGGCGCGGCTGGGTGGCGCCGAGGCGCTGCACCTCGCCCTCCTGGAGCGCTCGCAGCAGCTTCGCCTGCACGGCGAGCGGCAGCGCGTCGACGTCGTCCAGGAACAGGGTGCCGCCGTCGGCCGCCTCGTAGCGGCCCACCTTGGCGTCGCGGGCGTCGGTGAAGGCGCCGCGCTCGTGGCCGAACAGCTCGCTCTCGAACAGGGTCTCGGGGATCGCAGCCGACGCCACGCAGACCAGGGGGCCCTCGCTGCGCGCCGACAGGCGGTGCAGGGCGCGCGCCACCAGCTCCTTGCCCGTTCCGGTCTCGCCGAGCACCAGCACCGGAACGTCGACCGGAGCCACCTGCTCGATCTGCGCGAGCATGCTGCGCACGGTCGGCGAGCTGCCGACGATCTCGGCGAAGTCGTGGTTGAGCGCCACCTCCTCGCGCAGCAGCTCGTTCTCCTGCTCGAGGCGCTCGTTGAGCGTGCGGATCTCGTCCCACGAGCGCGCGTTCGCGAGCGCCAGGCCGGCCTGCACCACCAGCTCGCGCAGCCGCAGCACGTCGGCCGCACCCGTGGCGGGCGGCTCGAAGGCCAGCGCCGCGCGGGCGCCGCGCTCGGCGCCCAGCAGCACCCAGGGGCGGTTCGAGTCGCCGAGCAGGGCGTCGTAGTGGAGTGCCAGGCGGCGCGCCAGGCGCACGTCGTCCTCCGTCGCCGGTAGCGGGCCGTCCGCGCCGAACACCGCGGGGGTGCTCTCGGAGGGCAGCACCAGACGGGCGCCCGAGACACCGAGCGCCTCGTGCGCGGCGCGCACCAGGATTGCTGCGAGCTCGGCCACGCTGCGCGCGCTCGCCAGCTCGCGGGCGGCGTCGCGCAGGGCGCGGCGCGCGCGCTGGCGCCCCGGGAACAGCAGCTGGCCCATGCCCCGCTCGAGCCGCTCGCCGACGGTGGGTACGGCGAGCGTGAGCACCAGCAGGCAGGTGAGCGAGAGCAGGGCGGTGGCGCCGGCCGTCTCGGCGCCGAACACGCGCTGGAGGCCGGCGAAGGCGCCCAGGTAGGCCAGGGCGGCCGCGAAGACCACGACGCCCGCGGTGGCCAGGCGCCGCGCGCGGTCGTCGAACTCGAACAGGCTGGCGCGCGCGATGCCGAGGGCGATCGTGGCCGACAGGCTCCAGGCCGTGAACAGGAAGAAGCCGGTCGCCACCTCGCGCGCGCTCCAGCCGCCGAGCGCGGCGCCCGCCACGGCCAACGTGACGCCCGCGGCGGGCGCCAGCAGCACGATGCGCGCGCGCTCGCGGTTGCGCGGGTCGGAGGAGCGCGCCAGCGTGCGCAGCACGTTCACGACGAGCAGGCCGGCCGCTGCCAGGTAGGACGCGAACGCCATCTGGTCGAGCGTGTGCGTCGAGGCCGGGCGCTCGAAGTACTGCTGCCAGTACAGGGGCAGCAGTCCCAGCGGCAGCCCGTAGAAGGCCACCAGCCACAGACGCCGGCTGCGCGCCGAGGCCCAGCGCGCCTCGGGGAAGATCACCGCCAGGTGGAAGAACGCGCCGATCGCGACCGCGGCGAAGGCGTAGCTCCAGGGCACCAGCCGGTTGCCGAGCAGGTGGTCGATCGCGCCGAAGCCGAACTGGGTGGAGAGCGCGAAGCTCCACAGGAACAGCACGCGCGCCACCGCAAGCGAGGGCCGCACCAGCAGCGGCAGCGCACCGGCGCTCAGCAGCAGCAGGCCCGGAATCCACGCCATCGCCAGCAGCCGCAGCCGGTCGCTCGACTCGAAGCGCCGCACCGGCAGGCGGGCCTCGAAGCGGGTGCCCCAGGGCCGCTGCATGACGAAGTCGAGCGAGCTGCCGGGAGCGGCACCGCGCGCGGCCCGCCAGGCGTCGGCGGCGCGGTCGAGCGGGCGCCCGTCCACCGAGACGACCAGGTCGAGCATGTCGACGCCCGCCCGCTCGAGCGCCGCGCGGTCGCCGAACACGAAGGGCGGGGCCAGGAAGCCGTTCGAGAAGGTCAGGAAGCCGGGCGCCGTGCGTCCCGCGAAGGCGGCGGAGTCGCGCGTGCCGACCCAGCCCACGGCGAGCGCCAGCAGCACCAGGCCCAGCGCGCCCGCGCGGATCGCCAATTTGCTCGCGCTCGCGCTCACGGCTGCGCCCGTCCCGCCGCGGCCGCGGGAGCGGCCGGAGCCGACAGCCCCAGCTCGCGCATCATCCGCCCCAGGCTCTGCCGGTGCAGGCCGAGTGCCTCGGCCGCGCGCCGCTGGTTGCCGCCCGCCGCGCGCAGCGCGGCGCGGATGCGCTCGATCTTGTGCTCGCGCAGCACCTCGGCGAGCTGGCGGCCGTCGAGCCGCGGGGTGGCGCCGCCCGCCGCGGCGGCGGCGGCGGCCGGCTCGGCCACGGCCGGCTGGCGCGGCGGCGTCCCGATCGCGTCGCCGCGACTCATCACGACGGCGCGCTGCACCGCGTTGCGCAGCTCGCGCACGTTGCCGGGCCAGTCGTGGGCGAGCGCCGCGTCGAGGAACTCGCGCGCCACCGGTCGCTCGCCCAGCCCCAGCCGCCGGCTCTCCTCCACCACGAAGTGCTGCACCAGCAGCGGGATGTCCTCGGCGCGCTCGCGCAGCGGCGGGATGCGGATCGGCACCACCGCGAGCCGGTAGTAGAGGTCCTGCCGGAACTCGCCCCGCTGGACCAGCTGCTCGAGGTCCTGGTTCGACGCCGCGACGATGCGCACGTCCACCCGGCTGACGCGCGGGCTGCCCAGGCGCTGGACCTCGCCCTCCTGGATCGCTCGCAGCAGCTTGGCCTGCACGGCCAGCGGCAGCGCGTCGACGTCGTCGAGGAACAGGGTGCCGCCGTCGGCGGCCTCGAGCCGGCCGAGCCGGCGCCGGTTGGCGCCCGTGAACGCGCCGCGCTCGTGGCCGAAGAACTCGCTCTCGAGCAGCGTCTCGGGCACCGCCCCGCACGCGACCTTCACGAGCGGTCGCTCGCGCCGCGCCGAGAGGCGGTGCAGCGCGCGCGCCACCAGCTCCTTCCCGGTGCCGGTCTCGCCGAGCACGAGCACCGAGGCGTCGGTGGGCGCCACCTGCTCGATCTGCGCCAGGGCGGCCTGGATCGCGGAGCTGCGGCCGATCAGCTCGTCGAAGCCGACGCGCTGCTCGAGCTGCTCGCGCAGCGCCACGTTCTCGCCGCGCAGGTTGCCCTGCAGCTCGCGCAGCGCCTCGAAGGCGCGCGCGTTGTCGAACGCGAGCGCCGCGTGGGCGGCCAGGATCTCGAGGCGCTCGACGTCCTCGTGGTTGTAGAAGCGCCCGTCGGCGCGCGCGCCGAGCAGGAAGCCCCCGCTGCCCTCGGCGCGGCCGCCGGGGAAGGGCACCAGCAGGTGCAGATCGCGCTGCATCAGCTCGCGCCGCGCGGGGCGGCGCGGGTCGCGGGCCGGTGGCTCGCCGTCGTCGACGTTCACCACCAGCTCGCGGCGCAGCGCGATCGCGATCGGGCTCGAGGCGGCGAGCGGCTCGGCGTCGGGACGGTCGGGCTCGCCGAGCGCCTCCTCGCGGCGGCCCGTCACGACGTGCAGCCTGGCCGGAGCGAAGGCGCGCTCGAGCGCGTCGCGCAGCAGCGCCGCCAGCTCGGCCGGGGAGCGGGTGGTGGCCGCGGCCGCCCCGGCCTCGCGCAGCATCTCGGCCGCCTGCCGGCCACCGGGGTCGAGCCAGTCGCCCACCCGCCGCTCGAGCGCCTGGCGCAGCGGGGCGAAGCTCGGCACCAGCACCATCAGCAGTGCGATCGCCGCGGCCGCGGCGATCCAGGCGGCGCCCGAGCCCACCAGGCTGTGGACCGCCACGAACAGGCCGAGGTAGAGCGCAGCGGCGCCCAGCAGGATCGCGGTCATCGCCAGGCCGCGTCGCATCACCGCATCGAACTCGAACAGGTTCGAGCGCAGGATCGCGTAGCTCACGGCGAGGAACGAGGCCCACAGCGGCAGCAGCTGCACCGCCATCGGCACCTGCATGTCGAGCACGCCCCAGGTGGTGGCGAACAGCAGCGCGCCGGAGAAGACGCCGATCAGCGGACCCGGCAGCACGATGCGCGCCTGCTGGCGCATGCGCGCGTCGGGATGGCTGCGCGCGGTGCGCACCAGGTTCACCGTGAGCAGCACCACGGCGAGCGCCAGCGTCGCCACCGCGAGGTGCGCGAACGGGGTCGTGAGCTCCGGTGCGCGGTCGTAGACGAAGCCGTTCGCGGCGCCCTGGATCGCCATCGCCCCGTAGATGGCGATCGGCAGCGCGCGCGGCCAGCGGCGCAGCACGGCCATCGGCGCCGGGAAGCCGAGCGCCATGTGAAGGAAGCCGGCCTTGGCGAGCGCGATGAAGCCCAGGCTCCAGGGCACGAAGCGGTAGCCCACGAAGTTGTCGAAGGCCGTGAACCCGAACGCGCCGGAGGCGCCGAGCGCGAAGCCGAAGAAGACCCGCGCGTAGGGCAGGTGCGGGTTCACCAGGATCGGCGCGGCGCCGAGCCCGAGCAGCAGCAGGGCGCCGAGCAGCACCGGCAGCGCCAGCTCGAGCTGGTCGCGGCGGGTGAGGATGCCGGTGGGAATGGCGGCGTCGAAGCGCTCGCCGCCGCGCTCGATCTCGTAGTGGAGCACGACGCCGGGCCCGGCCGCGTCGACGGCGGCCCAGACGTCGGGGCCGCCTCGGATCGGCCGCCCGTCGATCGCCACCACGCGGTCCTGCGGCCGCAGCATCGGCGCGTTCGCCGCGAGCCGGGTAGGCACGGCCAGCGGCGGCCCCACCATGCCGTTGTGGAAGACCGCGAAGCCCGCGTGGGGCAGGCCGACGCGGGCGCGCAGGTCGCGGGCCGAGATCGCGCCGAGCACCAGGCACAGCGCCACGCAGGCGATCACCGCCCAGCGCATCGCCCACTCCCGCTGCCCCGGATCGAGTGCCACGAGTCCCTTCTAGACCCATGGCTCGGGCAATGCAATGAGAGGTTGCGGAGCCGGACGACGAAAAGGCTCAGGCGTTGGGTCTGCAACCTGGAGTTGCCTCCGCCCCCTTGGGGGCCACTCAGCAATGCATGAGCGGGCCCGGGCGATCTGCCCGGGCCCGCCGCTCGCCGCGCCGGGGTCCGGGGGTGGGGTACGGAGCCCGAGTTGGTGAGCGCGTCACCCGACTCCCGTAGCAACGCCCGTGCCGCTCTCGAGGGACTCGGGCGAGAGAGAACTAGTGGAATGATTTCAGACGTTTATGAAACGAACAGAGAGGCGGGTCGGAGCCCGCTTCGCATGCGTCGGGCAGCGGCCCCGGGCCGTTGTCAACGAAGTGCTGCCGGCGTAGCGGCCTACTCGTATCGGATCCCGCGCGCTGCGGCCTGCTCGCGGACCAGGGCGAGCAGCTGGTGCTCGAAGCCCACCGGCTCGCCCGCCTCGCGGCGCCGCTGCGCCTCCGCCCGCAGGTGGGCCTCGCGCTTGCGCGCCAGGTAGGCGATCTCGCTGCGGAGCCCCTCGCGGCGGTCGATCTGCTCCGCCACCCAGGCGCGGCGCGCTTCGAGCGGGAGGGCGCGCATCCAGTCGGGGAGGGCCGACTCGGCCAGCTCCTCCAGCCGGACCCGGCCGTCGCGCACGGCGCTCACCAGGTCGGCCTCGTCCGCCACCAGGCCCTCCCGGCCCTTCTCGAGGAACGACAGGCGGGCGGCGCGCGCCGAGCCGTCGCGGGACAGCTCTCGCGCCAGCGCGTCCCGGGCGGCGCTGCGCGTCGCCTCGGGGCCGAAGGGCACCACCGTCTCCGCGAGCTGGGCGTGCAGGGCGGCGAAGACGCGGTCGAAGGGCGTCTCGAGCGCGAGCTGCGACTCGCCGGGCGCCAGCGCCAGATAGGCCCCGCCGCCGCCGCTCGCGAGCGCGGTCCAGGCCCGCCTCGTCTCCGGCATGCCGCCGCACTGGATCGCGTTCAGCACCACGCCGCGCTGGCGCGCCAGCGCGAGGATCTCACTGGTGGTGGGCTCGTCCGGGTAGTCGTGGGGCGGCGCGTCGCCGACCAGGAACACCGTGCGGTAGACCCCGTCGCCCGCGCTCCACGGGACCCGCGAGAGCGCGTCGTGGAGCGCGCGGCGCACCGACTCGGGCCCGTCGCCGCCGCCGTCGGCCTTCAGGCCGCGCAGCCAGCCCTCCAGCTCCGCCACGTCGGGGGTCGGCTCGAACACGCGCGTCACGTACTGGTCGCCGCGGTCGCGGAACGCCACCAGCCCCAGCCGCAGCCGCGGCGCCGGCCGGCCCGCCGCGAGCTGGTTGGCGATCGCCCAGACGCGCTGCACCGCGCCGTCGAGCAGCGCCGACATCGAGCCCGTGGTGTCGAGCACGAACACCGCCTCGACGGCGGGCCCGTCGGCGGACGCGGGCCGCGCGGCGCAGAGCGGCACGCAGAGCGGCAGCGAGGCGGCAAGCAGCAGCGGGACGAAGCGGGCGCGGGCGCGACGGCTCATGCGGATCCTCCGGGATGCTCCCGCAGCCTGCCGCCGTCATGTGGCCGAAACGTGGCGGCGGCGAGGCCATGTGCGTGCGCGGCCCGTTATCCTGCCCGCACCGTGAGCTCCGAGACCCCGCCCCCCGTCCGTCCGCGTCCGGCCGCCACCGTCATGCTGGTGCGCGACGCCGACCACGGGGTCGAGGTGTTCCTGATGGAGCGCCACCAGAGCGCGGTGTTCGGCGGCCTCACCGTGTTCCCGGGCGGCAAGGTCGACGGGGTCGACCGCACCGCCGAGCTCGAGGCGCACTGCGTGGGTCCGAGCGACGCCGAGGCGAGCCGCGTGCTGCGGCTGCCGCACGGCGGCCTGGCCTACTGGGTCGCCTGCATCCGCGAGTGCTTCGAGGAGGCGGGCCTGCTGCTGGCCTACACCGACACGGGCGAGCTGATCGAGCTGCGCGACCCCGCGCGCCGCGCGCGCTTCGCCGCCGCGCGCGCCCGCCTCAACGCCGGCGAGACCGGCGCGCTCGACCGCCTGTGCGCCGACGAGGGCGTCCGCCTCGCCACCGACCACCTGGCCTACGTCGCGCACTGGATCACGCCCGTCGACCAGCCGCGCCGCTTCGACACGCGCTTCTTCGTGGCGCGCGCGCCCGAGCACCAGGAGGCGATCCACGACGGCTACGAGGCGGTCCACAGCCAGTGGCTGCGCCCCGAGGAGGCCCTCGACCGCAGCGCCGCCGGCGCGCTCACGATGATCTCGCCCACCGTCCACAACCTCCAGGCGCTGTGCGGCTACGCCGACGCCGACGCGCTGCTGGCCGACAAGGCGGCGCTCGACCCCGCCACGATCCCGACGATCCTCCCGCGCGTGGTGCGCGACGGGGAGTTCGTGCGGGAGGTGGTGGAGGAGCTCGACGTCGAGAGCTAGGAGCTGCGCGGCAGAAGGCCCCGCGCCCGAAAGCACGGCGCGGACCGCGTGGCGAAGCCGGAGAAGCGACCGTCCGTGTTACGTTGACGCAGGCGATCCACGCGCGCTTCCCGGCCTCTTTGCGGGTGCGCTGCTGTGTCTTCCACCGGCCTGCTCGCGCCGCGGCATGGAGTGATCGAGATCGAACGCATCGTGGGCTCGCAGAGAACCGCAGTGCAACGGGAGGAAACCGATCTCTGGCTAGGGAGGGCATAGAGAGAGAAGCTGCGTTTCCGGCACGTCCGAAAGTGCGCCGTGCAAAGGCGCCGATTCTCAGTGGCTGAAACTCCCACCCGACGAACTGGTCGCTCCAGGTCGGGGTATGCTGCGAAGTCGACTCTGGAGGACTTGGCGAGTCGCCGATGACGGCTGGTGCAAGTCATCCCGCATCGAGGATGATCCCCGGATAGAAGCGTTTGGAGGGTTTCCCATGGTCGAAAACTTGGCCGACGCCAGGCCGACATCGTCTGCCGGCTGGCGGACTGCGCTAGCCGTCGTCTTCATCCTCGGCGGCATCTCATATTCGGTCCTTGTTGTCACGGGCGTCGTGCAGCAGCAAAACCGACTCCAAGCCAGCGAACTCGCTTTCTTGTCACTTCTTCTCATTGCAGCTGCGGTCGCAGGCAACCCACGCCTGCTCGATAGTCTCCGAAAGCTGAAGCTCAGTGGCTTCGAGCTCGAGTTGGCGCGAGTAAAGGAAACGCAAGAGGCTCAGGCGCAGAGAATCGACGGGCTTGATATGGTGCTGCCGCTCCTCCTTCCCGAGGCCGAGTTCAAGCACCTGAGAAATCTCCTGCGTGGAAAGACGGCCTACACCGGGAACCACGCTCTACGTTCTCAACTGCGACGCCTGGCGAACAATCGCCTCATCGAACGGCTGCCCGGAGCGCAGATCGCTGACATGGAAGACGGCAAGAAGTTCGACCTGGCACAGTACGTCAGGCTAAAGCCTCTCGGTGAGTACTGGGGCCGCCGATATCACGACTTGCGCGAAGCTCAGGGGAGCAACGACGAAGTGGGTAGTGGCGAGAGCGAGGAGGGCAACGAGTAGCCATCCACTCGCTCCACCACGCACTGCGCGAGCGCAGGCGCTCGCGCAAATGAGCTCCGGCGTAGGTCTCTAGCCGCTTTGCGTAGACCCGGATCGTTCCCACTCCGCCTGCACGCCTGTAGGTGACCCAGCCACTCCCGCTGCTTGTACGGACCCCCGTCCGTCAAGCCACTTCGTTTGGCTCGATAAGGAAATCGAGCTGCGTTCCCGGCCAGGGTCCGATAAGACGCTCTCGGTCAGATCACTGCGGCTTGACATAGTCGGGAGTTATCGGTCCTCGAGCCGAAAGCGGGTCTTGGAACTCCTTCCACGGCCGGTCGCGGGAGCTGATACGCTCCGGTGATGGAGAGCTGGTCCGATACCCTGGCCGCTCTGCGGAAGGGGGATCTCGAAGCGCGCGACCGCGTTGCTCGGCTCGTGATCGGAACGCTTTCCTCGGCGGGCGCCTACGCGCACCGGGACTCCTGGGACGACGTCGTCCAGGACGTCCTGCTCACTCTCATCACTCGGACACCCCGCTCCCACGACGAGCGCGGAGTGGCGGCCTGGGTGCGACGGATCGCAGTTCGTCGCTACCTCGATCAGCTCCGCAAGGAGCAGGGGCGGCGCCGCGCGGGGAGCCCTGCTGCCGCGGGCTGGCGGCAGAACGTCCCCCTGGAGGAGGACGCGCTCCAGGTCGAGGGCACGCTCGACGAGAGCCTGCAGCACGATCTCGCGGGCGCCCTCGATGCGCTGGAGCCACGCAAGCGCCGGGTGCTGGAGTGCAAGTACGCCCTCGGCTGCACGGACCTCGAGGGAGCGGAGCGGCTCGGCGAGTCGCTCGGCACCTACAAGCGACTGTTTCGCCAGGCGATCGGGGAGCTGCGCGCGGCACTGCTCGAAGACGGCAAGGGGCTCTGAGTCGAAACCCGGCGCTGGTCCGTCCAGGAGGTGTGAGATGGAGAGAGACGCGAAGCTGATGGCCGACATCCTTTCCGCAGGAGCGCCCGATGAGCCCAGCGCGAACGAGCTGGTCGCCTACGCGCGCGACCCCTCGAGCCTGGGCGAGGCCCAGCGAGCCCGGGTGGAGCGCTCCCTCGCCGCGTCACCCGCCCAGCGCGACCGCTTCCGGGCGCTGGCGCCGCCCGATTGGACGCTGATCGGCAGCTGCCTGTGCGGAGAGGTGCGCTACGCGGTCCGCGGCCCTCTCCAGGGAATCGGCCACTGCCACTGCCGGCGCTGCCGGAAGGCACACGCCGCCGCCTTCGGGAGCTTCGCGCTGGTGCCGGTAAGGGAGTTCTCCTGGCAACAGGGTCGCGAACATCTCCGTCGCTTCGGCGGCAGCGACGACAGCTCACAGACGTTCTGCGGCCAGTGCGGGACGACGCTGACGGGAACGGCACCCCCGGGCCAGGTAGCGGTCGCCGTGGCGACCCTCGACGTCGATCCCGTCGTGCGGCCCGTGCTGCACGCCAGCGTCGCGGACCGAGCGCCGTGGTACGAGATCACCGACGACGTGGCTCAGCGCCCGGGACCCTTCCATACCTCGGCGCCTGCCGACACCGGCGAGGAGGAACTCCGTTGAAACCCATCCCGCTTCCCTGCGAAGGCGGCTGTGTGTGCGGACGTGTCCGCTACCGCCTGCTCGAGGACCCGCTCGAGCTGCACGTCTGCCACTGCACGGACTGCCAGAGCATCACGGGAAGCGCCTTCGTGATGACGGCGTCCGTTCGTCGCCAGTCCCTCGAGCTCCTCTGCGGGGAGCCGGAGAGGCTGGCGTACGAGACCACCGAGGGGATCGCGCGCTGCGACCTGCGCTGCAGGAATTGCGGAACCCGGGTCTGGAGCGAGCCCGCTCGCTTTCCGGAGATCCTCTCCCTCCGTCCGGGAACGCTCGACGACACGAGCTGGCTCGAACCCATCGCCCACATCTGGACCGCGAGCGCCCAGCCGTGGGTGCCGATTCCGGAGGGGGTTCGTCGCCACGAGAGGAATCCCGATGACGTATTCGAGCTCGTGCGGGCGTGGAGGGAACGCGAAGGCGCCCCGGGCCGAGGCGCCGCAGCTGGGAAGGGATGAGCTGGTCACTCCGAAGAGCTTGATCATGGCGGTCCCCCTCACGCGGCTGCTTCGTCGAGGCAGCTCCCCGGCACGAGATCCACCGTCGCCTTCTGGCCCGTCTACCGCGATGCGGGACCCTCGCGCGGTGAGCCCGCAGGAGTGCGTCTCGAAGGGTTCGCGGTGGGCGTGTTCGAGGCGGCGGACGTGATCGAAACGGCGATGGGGTCGGCCGACCACGAGATCGCGGTCCAGGTCGACGACATCACGGACCCGAACGCCGTCACGGCGCTCTACCAGAGCGAAGCAGCGGCAGCGACCAGGCCGATCGCGTCCGGACAGCGCCTGGAGTACCGGGACACGCTGCGCCACGGAGGACGCACGTGGGAGATGCGCTTCGCGCCGGCACCGGGTGCCCCGGTTCGCCACGGGACGCCGGTTCCCTGGGCCGCGCTGCTCGGCGGTCTGGCGGCGGGCGGCATCGCACACGACTTCAACAACCTGCTGACGAGCATCCTGGGCAACTCCGATCTCGCCCTCACGGAGCTGTCGCGGGAGTCGCCCGGGCGGGATGAGATCCGACAGGTCCGACTCGCGGCGACCCGCGCGGCGGACCTGACCCGGCAGATGCTGGTCTACTCGGGAACCCGCGCACTGGCCACCGTGGTCCTCGACCTGTCGCGGCTGGTCGATGAGATGGTGCACCTGCTCGAGGCCTCCATCTCGAAACGGGCCGAGCTTCGCTGCGAGTTCGCCGCGCAACCGGTGTGGATCGAAGGCGACCCGACGCAGATCCGGCAGATCGTGATGAACCTGATCACGAATGCATCCGACGCGCTCGGCGAAGGTGCGGGGCAGATCGCGATCCGAACGGGAGAGCGGCACTTCGACGCGGAGGCACTGTCGACCGCGTACGTGGACGAGACGCCGGGCCCGGGCGTCCTGGCGTTCCTCGAGGTCACCGACACCGGCTGCGGGATGAGCCCGTCGGAGCGGCTGCGCGTCTTCGATCCATTCTTCACGACGAAGTTCCAGGGCCGGGGCCTCGGCCTCGCCGCGGTGCTGGGGATCGTCCGCAGCCATCGGGGAGCGATCTGGGTCGACTCCGACGTCGCCGAGGGCTCGAGCTTCCTGGTCGTCTTCCCCGTCGCCGAGCACGATGCGCGCGGAGCGGACGCTGCGATCGAGACGCGTGAAGGCGCCTGGCGCGGGGCGGGAACGGTGCTGGTCGTCGACGACGAGGAGGCGATCCGGCGGCTCGCCACTCGCGTTCTCGGGCGGCTGGGCTTCCAGGTGCGCACCGCAGTGGACGGCGCGGAGGCCGTCGCCTCGTTCCGTCAGCATGGCGACGAGATCGCCGCGGTCCTGCTGACGCGACCATGCCGCGGATGAGCGGAGTCGAGGCCCTCCACGAGATGCGCGCGCTTCGGCCCGACGCGATGGTCATCCTCTCGAGTGGCTATGCCGAAGAGGATTCGCTGCGGGAGCTCGGCCGAGAGCAACCCGACGCGTTCCTGGCCAAGCCCTATACGGCCCAGGCACTCGCGGACGTGCTGCGCCGCGTACTCGACGCGCGGGCGCGCGCTCTCTCGTAGCGGCGAACCCCGCGTCCCGGTTTGGCGGGCGCGGCCTACGGACACGGCCCCGCCGTGTAGGTGAGGCCCTGGTAGAGCACGCTGGCGCCACCCTGGTAGCAGACCACGGGGATCAGCTCGGGGGAGGAGTGCCAGGCGCCGCCGCTCCAGTCCTCGTAGTAGCCGTTCTCGTCGGGCTCGACCCCTGGATCGATGATCGCGACGTGCCAGTGCAGGTGGACGCCGAAGGCGTAGCCGACCTCGCCCTCGATCCCGATCGGCTGGCCGGCCTCGACCCAGTCGCCCTCCTGGAGGGAGGCGCCCATCGGGAACGCGTCGGTGACCGAGCCCTCGACGAAGTGGGCGTACACGGTCCACTCGTTGCAGAAGTCCTTCTCGCACGGGATGCAGTCGCGGTCGTGGCTCGCCCGCTTGCCCGGCCAGCGGCTGCGCAGCACGTCGCCCGGGTCCTGGCAGTAGTCACCCGGATGCTCGATCCAGACGTAGTTGTTGGGCTGGCCGGCGCCGTTGCCGGCGTGGCTGTCTTCGATGAAGCGCACCCAGCCGGGCGCGGCGGCCGCCACGATGCCGGGCGGGTCGAGCGCCACCATGTCGAACATCGAGCCGACCGGCGTCGTGTGGGTCTGGAAGTCCTGCACCACCTCCACGCGGGTGCCGTCCACGTAGGGCAACCGGTACTCGCCCTCGGCGCAGGCGGTCAGAGCCAGGCACAGGGTGATTCCGATCGCGAAGCGGTTGGTGGTCGTCATGCTCGGGTCCTCCGGCGCGCACCCGATGAGTACCGGGCTCGCGGCCTCGGGTCCTTCGCGAAACCTGATCCTTTTCCGACTTCGGAGCGGTGCCGAAAGCGCCGGGCCGACGGGAAGTTGGACGATCGTCTGAGGAGCCGCGCGGGTGTCCTCAGCGCCCGCGCTCCGCCCCGATCAGCACCACGACCATGCGGCAGGGCTCGTCGAAGGGATTGCGCCAGGCGTGGCGCGTGCCGTTCTGCACGACGGTGTCGCCGGGACCCAGCTCGACCGACTCGCCGTCGTCGAGCTCCAGCACCACGCGGCCCGAGATCACGTACTCGAAGTCGATCGTGTCGGTGGTGTGCATCCCGGGCGCGTCGGGCTCCATGTGGTGGGCGAGACCCGGCAGCTTCTCCTCGAGCTCGGCGAACACCGGTTCGCGGTGTCCGTCTCGATCCGATCGACGGCCTCGGCCTGCCTCCCGAGTGCCGTTCGACAGAAAGGCCGTGGGGCTTCGACCCCAGCCAGCGGGCGGCCGCCGCGCGATACTCCTCGTTGGCTTCGCGGCCAGCTGACCCGTTGGGAGGTCTGCGCGATGGTGGCCCGGAAGGTGGTTCGAACTCAGTGCAACGGTGGAGGTGACCATGCCCGAACCCGGCTCCCAGGCCTGGCTCGACCAGGTGAGCGAGGAGATCGTCGACCCCGAGCGCGAGATCGTCGATCCGCATCACCACCTCTGGACCGGCGGGCTCGGCCCCCGCTACATGCTCGACGAGCTCTGGTCCGACACCGACGCGGGCCACCGCGTCACGCGCACGGTCTTCATGGAGTGCCGTTCCTTCTACCGCGAGGACGGGCCCGAGGAGCTGCGCTGCGTGGGCGAGACCGAGACCGTCGCGGAGATCGCGGCGGCGAGCGAGGCGGGCAAGCCCGAGCAGGCGCGCATCCGCGGCATCGTCTCGCACGCCGACCTGCGCTACGACGGGCTCGAGGAGGTGCTCGCCGCGCACGAGGAGGCGGGCCGCGGCCTCTTCCGCGGGATCCGTCACGCGGGCTCGCGGGACGAGCACCCCGAGGCGCTGCGCATCCCGGGGCGCGCGCCGGCGGGGCTGTACGCCGACCCGGACTTCGTGCGCGGCGTCCGCACGCTCGGGCGGCTCGGCTACACGTACGACACCTGGCAGTATCACCACCAGCTCGCCGCCTTCGAGACGCTAGCGCGCGCCTGCCCGGACACCGTGATGGTGCTCGACCACTTCTCGACGCCGCTCGGCGTCGGTCCCTACGCCGGGCGCCGCGACGAGATCTTCGAGACGTGGAAGCGCGAGCTCGCGTCGCTCGCCGGCTGCCCGAACGTGCGCGCCAAACTCGGCGGCATGGCCATGCCCGACAACGGCTTCGGCTGGCACGAGCGCGACCGCCCGCCGACGTCCGACGAGTTCGTCGCGGCCCAGGAGCGCTGGTACCACCACGCCATCGAGTGCTTCGGCCCGGAGCGCTGCATGTTCGAGAGCAACTTCCCGGTCGACCGCTGGTCGATCTCGTACCCGGTGCTCTGGAACGGGCTCAAGAAGATCGCGGGCCGCTACGGCGAGGCTGATCGGGAGCGGTTCTTCAGCGGGACGGCGAGCGAGGTGTATCGGGTGTGAGGCCCGACTCGGTCGCCGGGTCTCCGGCGATCCGGGTGTGGTGCATCACGCATGGCACCGCGGGGTCGTAGGGCCGCGCCCGGTGCAGCACGCAGCGGTTGTCCCAGATCGCGAGGTCGCCGGGCGCCCAGCTGTGGCGCAGCACGCGCGGCGGCCGGCAGGCGAACTCGAGCAGCGCGTCGAGCAACGTCTCGGACTCGCCCGGCTCGAGGCCCGGGATGCGGTAGGCGTGACGCCCGATGAAGAGCGAGCGCCGGCCGGTCACCGGGTGCACCTTCACGAGCGGCCGCAGCGGCGCCTCCCCGTCGTCGAAGCCGTAGGCGAAGCCCCCGCCCGTCCCGTCGGAGCCCGCGCGCGCCTGCGAGTAGCGGAGCGAGTGGAAGGCCGCGAGCGGGGCGATCCGCTCCCGGGTCGCCTCGTCGAGGGCCTCGTAGGCCGCCCGCATGTCGGCCCACTCGGTCTCGCCTCCCTCCTCGGTGACGATCTCGGCCGAGAGCAGCGATGCCTTCGTGCTCGCCCAGGGCCTCGACGTCGTGAACGCCGACATCCAGTCGATGGACCAGCTCCGGGAGAACGTGGTCGCGGCGGTCGAGTCGCCGCGCTTCTTCGCCTAGGGCCCGCGGCCCGACCGGCGGGGCGGCCCATCCCCGCGCCGACACGGCGATTTTCGCGCCCCGAACGGGGCCTCCTGCGTCGATTTGACCGAAAGCGTGTGATCGGACCCTGACCGGGAACGCAGCTGGTGATCCCGGCGGGCGACCCCTACGTGCCGGGGACACGGCACCGTTCCCGCGCAGGCGAGCTCACGATGATCTCGCCCACCGTGCACAACCTCCAGGCGCTGTGCGGCTACGCCGACGCCGACGCGCTGCTGGCCGACAAGTCGGCGCTCGACCCCGCCACGATCCCGACGATCCTCCCGCGCGTGGTCCGCGACGGGGAGTTCGTGCGGGAGCTGGTGGAGGAGATCGACGTCGAGAGCTAGCTGGTGGACTTCGCTCGCCTACGGCTCGCTGCGCGCGCCCTCCGGGCGCTTGCAGGGGGCTTC
>JASJBO010000040.1 GCA_030066475.1 Myxococcota bacterium | reverse complement strand
GACACGCCCTGCTCGATGATCGCCTCGCGGTTGTCGAGCGTGACCACGCGCGGGCTCGAGATCACCTTGCCCTCACCGTTGACCTCGGCGGCGGCGATCCGGAGATCGACGTCCACCCGGTCGTCGAGGATGAAGGCGCCCAGGTTCAGCAGCCCGGCCGGGTTCAGCGTGATCGGGTTGGTCACCGCCACGTTGTTGGCCTGGTTGAACGGGAACTGGCCGTCCTGCCGGGTGATGGGCTTCATGCCACCGATCGTGAAGTCGTCCTCGTCCTCGTCGGGCTGGGAGCCGAAGCCGAACTCGGTGCCGATCTCGCGCGAGAAGTCGAGGCTGGCCTCGACGATGCGCGCCTCGATCATCACCTGCGGCGTCTGGGTGTCGATCGCCTTGATCAGCGCCGTCCCCTCGTCGATCACCGCCGCGATGTCCTTCATGATGATCGTGTTGGTGCGCTCGTCGATGTCGACCGAGCCGCGCGGGGTCAGCAGGCGCCGCACCAGGTCCGACACCTCCTTCACGTTGGCGTAGTTGACCGGCTGGAGCTTGACGACCAGGTCCTCGAGCTTCTCCTTGGCGCGGCGCTCCTGCAGGCGCGCCTCCTCCTCCTGCTTGAGGATCTCGCCGGGCGCGATGCGCAGCACGTTGCCCACGCGGATGAAGCCCAGGCCCTTGGTCAGCAGGATCACGTCGAGCGCCTGGTCCCAGGGCACGTCGATCAGGCGGATCGTCACGTTCCCGCCGACCTCGTCGCCGGCGATGATGTTGAGGTCCGAGACGTCCGCGATCAGGCGCAGCACGTCGCGGATGTCGACGTCCTTGAAGTCGAGCGAGATGCGCCGGCCGACGTACTCCTTGCCGTCGAGCAGACCGCCCTCCTCCAGGTAGTCGATCGTCTCCTCGGGGTCGATCGCGGCCGGCGGGGCGCCGTCGAGCGGCGGCTGCGCGGCCACCACCGGGAGCGGCGGATCGAGCATCTCGGGCAGGTCCGACGCCGCCTCCGCATCGGCAGCCGACGCGGTCTGGATCTGCCCCTCCTCCTCGAGCACCGGCAGCGTGCTGGCCACCTGGCTGCGCTCGAAGGCCATCACGATCGCGTTGCCCTCCTGGCGCAGCGCCGGCTCGAGGCCGCTCGCGCGCTTCACGACCACGCGCACCTCGGGCGTGTCGAGCTCGGGCTGCGCGAAGGCGCTCACCAGGGCCACGGGGCCGCCCGGGTCGGGCGCGTAGTGCGTGGCGCCGTTCGGGCCCAGCTCGGAGCCGGGCAGCAGCAGCACGAAGGTCTCGGCATCGGGGCGGAACACCCGGTACTCCACCGGCCGGTCGCTCTCGACCACCACGCGGTCGGCGTCGCCGTCGGCGAAGAACTCGACCCGCTCGACGCTGGCGGCGGCCACGACCGGCTGGCTCGCGGGCTCCGCCGCGAGGTCCTCCTCGAAGCGAGCCTCGAACTCCTGGTCGAGCGCCGTCTCGGGCTCCAGCTCGAGCGCCACGTCGGCCTCGGGCTCGAACGCGTCGGCGGCGCTCTCGAGGAGCTCGCCCGTCTCGGCGGCAGCGGCCGGGAGCGCCGCCACCTGCGCGGCGCTCTCGAAGGCGGCGTCGACCGTGGCGCCGACGCCCAGCGCCACGACCAGGCCGTCCGCCACCGGCAGCAGGCGGCGCTCGGACAGCGCTTCCTCGCGCGCGGCGTCGACCACCAGACGCACCTTGTCGCTGTGCGCGCCCACGCGCACCTGGCTCACGTGCGCCGAATCCACCCGGGTGGTGCCCTCGACCCCGCTCGCGACCGTCAGGCCGAGCAGGTCGATCACCAGCCGCTCGGGCGCGTCGAGCGTGAAGCTCTGCAGGCCCGCGAGCGAGCCGTCGGTGCGCACGCGCACCACGGTGCCCTCGTGCGAGCCCTCGTGCTCCACCGCGAGCAGCTTGCTGGCGGGACCGCTCGGCATCGCGGCGGCCGCGGGGGCCGCGGCCGAATCGCCCAGCTCGGGCGCCGCGTCGGTCTGCTCCCACTGGGTGTCGTCGAAGTCGCTCGCGCCGAACTCCCCGGCGGGCGCCGGCACGACGCGGATCTCGAGGCGATCGCCGGCGGGCGTCACCTCGAACTCCGCCTCGGCCTGGAGCATCACCTCGACGCGGGTGGCGGGCTCGCTGCCGACTCCCGCGTACTCCGAGATGGCGACCTCGTCGACCAGGCCGTCGTACACCGGCACGTCGGGGGCGATCCCGTCGGGCCGGACGCCGGGCAGGTCCACGACCACGCGCGACGGCTGCTCGCCCCGGAAGGCGGTGAACACCGCCTGCGAGGCGCCTTGCAGGCCGACGACCGTGGCGTCCCCGTCCCGATCGACGCTCACGTCGGACAGAACCGAGACGGGCGTCGTCGGAGCGGTCGCACAGGCCACGGCGAGCCCCACGAGGGCTCCCGCAACCGCGATCGAACTTCCGATACGAGCGCTAACGGTGGCGATCATCGAACCTCACCCTCCCTGGGTCTGCCGAACGCGCATCTGGATCTCTTTGTTGGTCTGCTCGCCCAGATAATCCACGTACGTTTCGCGAACCAACACGGCGTCGTCGCCGATGCTCACGACGAACCCGTCGTTCTTTCCGATCGCGGTTCCTTCCTGGATCACGTAGCCGCGCCCGGAAGGATCCTCGACGAGCGCCCGCGGGCGCCGGTTGCCCCAGACCACGGCGACCACCGTGAGCTGGTTCAGGTCGAACTGCTCGAGCGGACCCCGCTCGTGCTTGGCCATCCGCTCCGCCTGCTCGAGCACGAAGGAGCGGAACGGATCGCGCTTGCCCTCGGAGTCGTAGGCGAACCCGGTGACCGAGCCGAGGCCGGTGCCGTCGTCGCTCGCCCCGGGCTGCGCGGCGCGGGCCGGCCGGCGCGCGACCTGGCTCCCCGCCTGCTTCGCGCGCTTCAACAGCTCCGCGCGCTTCTGTTCGTACTCCTGGACGGTCGGGGCGTTCGCGCCCTGCTCCTCGCAGCCCGTGGCGAGCAGCAGCAACCCCAGGACCAGACCGAGCGCCGTCCACCTCACGACTGCCCTCCCCGCCGACCGCGCTGCGCCGGATTCGGTGTACTGGTTGCCCCCTCGCGCTCGAGGAAGCGGAAGGTGGTGGCTTCCCCGCGCACGACGAGCCGGGTTTGATCCTTGCTCTGCCCCCCGATCGAGACGTCGAGCTTGCCGACGTTGACGATTCGGGGCAGCTTCGAGACGCGGTCGAAGAAGCGCGCGATGTCGTGGTAGCCGCCGTTGAACTCGATCTCGATCGGCACCTCGGCGTAGAACCCCTTGTTGACCTCGTCGCGCGGCCGGAACGCCTTGAACTCGAGGCCCGCGTCCTTGCCGAGGCTCGAGACGTCGGTCAGCAGCACCGGCAGCTCCTTCGAGTCGGGCAGCTGGCGCAGCGCGTGCTTGAGGCGCCGCTCCAGCTCCACCAGCTCCTGCTCGAAGGCCGACAGGTTCGCCACGATCGCCCGCACCTCGCTGACCTTGCGCTGGAGCTCGCGCGACTGGTCCTCGAGCGCCGTCAGCGACTCGCGCGCCGGCATGTAGAACAGGTAGGCGTAGAGCCCGAGCACCAGCACCGCCAGCACGGGCACCAGTGCCATGCGGTACGGCTTGGGCAGCTTGGTCAGCTTCTCGAGCTGCTCCTGGACCTGGTCGAGTCCGAGTTCCAGCGCCATGCCCGCCTCCTCTAGCCCCGCGTCCCGGGCGCCCGGCCCACGCCCGGCGGCAGCGGCGCCGGGGCCGCCTCCTCCACGGGCGTGTCCAGCTGGGCCTGGATGCGGAAGGTGTTGAGCTTCAGCTCGTCCACTTCCTTCAGCTCGGTCTCTTCCAGCTCGACGTTGGTGAAGTACGGCGAGTCGTTGAGCGAGGTCAGGAACAGCGCGACGAGCTCGTTGTCGAGACTCAGCCCGTTCAGCTCGATCAGGCCGTTGTCCGCCGTCAGGCCGGTCAGCCACACCCGCTCGGGGATGTGCGTGGCCAGCTCGTCGAGGATGTGCACCGGACCCGAGCGCGAGCGTTCGAGCCGCTCGATCACCCCGAGCTTCTGCTCGATGTCGGCCTTCTTCTTCTTGAAGGCCTCCACCTGGTCTTCCTGGGGCTTGAACTGGGCCAGCTGCGTCTTGAGCTGGGCCAGCTGCTGCCGGGCCTCGCTGATGTCGCTGCGGACCGTCTGGTGGAACAGCAGCGCGAGCAGCACGGCGCCGAGCAGGGCGCCGCCCATCACGACGAGCTGCTGGCGCGCGTCGGCCTTGCGGCGCGCCTCGCGAACGGGGAGCAGATTGATGCGGATCACGACTCGTCCACCTTTCGGAGCGCCAGGCCCACACCCACGCCGAGCGAGGGTCCGACCTGCTCCAGGTACTCGGGGTCGAACTTGGTCGAGGGCAGCATCCGCGAGAGCGGATTGAGGTGCTCCACCTCGAGGCCCGTACGCTCGCTGAAGACCGTGTCGAGCCCGGCCACCCGCGAGCTGCCGCCCGACAGCACCACCCGCTGGATGCGCGTGTCGGCCGCGGTGGCGGCGAAGAAGTCGAGCGAGCGGGCGATCTCGCCGACCACCGTATCGGTGACCGAACGCATCGCCTCCTCGACCTCCTGCGGCACCACCTCCTGGCTCTCGGCCGCGAGGGGCTCGCCGATCTTGATGCGCTCCGCCTCCTCGAAGTTCACCGACAGCGCGCGCTGGATCTCCGAGGTGTACTGGTTGCCGCCGGCCGTGATGTCGCGGGTGAAGGCGGGCACGCCGCCGACCACCACGTTGATGTTGACCACCTGCGACCCGATGTTGACCAGGGCGATCACTTCCTCGGGGTTCGCCTCGTAGTTGCGCTCGAAGGCGTTCTCCACCGCGAAGCCGGCCACGTCGATCACCGCGGGCGTCAGGCCCGCCTCGGTGATCACGTTCACGTAGTCGTCGATCAGGTCCTTCTTGGCGGCGACCAGCAGGACCTCCATGGGCGTCTCGGCGTCGCCCGGCTGCAGGATCTCGAAGTCGAGGTTCACCTCGTTGACGTCGAACGGGATGTACTGCTCGGCTTCCCAGCGGATCGACTCCTCGAGCTCCTCGAGGGTCATCGCGGGCACGCTGATCTTCTTGACGATCACCGAGTGGCCCGAGACCGCCGCGGCGGCGTTCTTCGCCTTGCTGCCCGAGGCCTCCACCGCCTCGCGGATGGCGTCGACGATCGCGCCCGAGTTCAGGAAGGCGCCCTCGACGATCGCCTCGTTCGGCAGCGGCGCCACACCCAGGTGCTGCAGGTCGAACCCGTCGGCCCGCGCCGTCAGGTCCACGGCCTTCACCGAGGAGGAGCCGATGTCGAGTCCGATGATGGACTTCGATCCGAAGTTAAGAAAGGGAAGCTGCACGGACCCCTCTCCTCGTGTCTCGGTTCACGGGTGTTCGCCCACGTCGTGGGTGGCCGCGGAATCGGCCGGGGGATGTCCCCGCTCGGCGCCGAAGACCTCGTCCTTGTCGGAGACCTTCTTGCCGAGCGCGAGCAGGATCTTGCGCTTGGTGTCGAGACGGCACGGCCGCCCCGCCTCCACGCGGTCGATCGTCAGCGTCGAGAGGCCCGCCTTCCGGGCCAGCTCGGCCTTGCTCATCATGAGAGCCTCGCGGTACCGCTGGACGTTGTTTCGCGGCACACGTCCCTCCTGGCCGCGCGCGATCGAATGTCCCCCCTCGATCCCGTACGGCACGCCCGAGGGGGATATCGGTCCGCCCGGAAGCGGACTTGAGGTAGGAAGCACGCGGGCGGGCCGCAGGCCGGACGGCCTCAGCCGGGACCCGCGGTCTCCGATAAGGAGGGTCGGGAGGTGCTCGATCCGTGGCCCAGAGCGTCCTGATCGTCGACGACGACGAGTCGCTCCGCGACAGCCTGGCGCTGGTGCTGGGCGCGGAGGGCTACGAGGTCGCCACCGCGGCCGACGGCGCGGAGGCGCTGCGCCGGCTCGGATCGACGCCGGCCGACATCGTGCTGTGCGACCTGCGCATGCCCGGCCAGGACGGCCTCGAGCTGCTCCCCGAGCTGGCCCGCCGCTGCCCCGAGGCCACGCTGATCCTGATGTCGGCCTACGGCACCGAGGAGCTGGCGGTCGAGGCGATGCGGCGCGGCGCCTACGACTACCTCGCCAAGCCGTTCCAGCCCTCCGAGGTGCTGCTGGCGATCCGCAAGGCCCACGAGCGCGAGCGCCTGCGCCGCGCCAACCAGCTGCTGGCGCGCGAGGTGGAGCGCGCGGTGGGCGATCGGCCGATCGTGGCGGCCTCGGCGGCGATGGTCGGGGTGCTCGAGACCCTCGAGCGCGCGGCCGAGTACAAGGCGACGGTGCTCCTGACCGGCGAGAGCGGCACCGGCAAGGAGGTGCTCGCGCGCGCGATCCACGCGCAGTCGCCGCGGCGCGAGGACGCCTTCGTCGCGATCAACTGCGGCGCGATCCCGGAGCCGCTGCTCGAGAGCGAGCTGTTCGGCCACGCCAAGGGCGCCTTCACGGGCGCCGACCGGGCGCGGCGCGGGCTGTTCCTGGAGGCCGACGGCGGCACCCTGTTCCTCGACGAGGTGGGCGAGCTGCCGCCGCCGCTGCAGGTCAAGCTGCTGCGCGTGCTGCAGGAGGAGGAGGTGCGCCCGCTCGGCGAGAGCAAGCCGCGCGGCGTCGACGTGCGCGTGATCGCCGCGACCGCCCGCGATCTCGACGCCGAGGTCGCCGCCGGGCGCTTCCGCGAGGACCTGTTCTACCGGCTGAACGTGCTGCACGTGCACGTTCCGCCGCTGCGCGACCGGCGCCAGGACGTGCCGCTGCTGGTCGACCACTTCCTGGCCCACTTCCGGAGCGCCCTGGGCAAGCCGGTGCAGGGCATCGCGGACGACGCCCTGGAGCGCCTGGTGGCCTACCGCTGGCCCGGCAACGTCCGCGAGCTCGAGAACGTGATCGAGCGCGCCGTGATCCTCACCCGCGGCGAGCGCGTGACGCTCGAGGAGCTGCCCGCCAACGTCTTCGAGCCGAGCCAGACCGACGAGGTCGTGGGACCCGGCGACCTCTGCCTGAAGCGCGCCCGCCGCCGCACCGAGATCGAGATCATCCGCCGCGCGCTGCGCGCTACCGACGGCAACCGCACCCACGCCGCCCGGCTGCTGGAGATCAGCCACCGGGCGCTGCTCTACAAGCTCAAGGAATACGCCATCGAGTGATCAGGGTGCCGGGTTGGCGGGGACGTCGCTGGCGTCCTCGACGACCTCCTTCACCGTCACGGGGAAGCGCTGGGTGGTCTCGCCGCCCTGCGAGTCGCGCACCGAGACCTCGATCCAGTGCTCGCCTGCCTGCGCGGCCGAGGGCCGCCAGGTGATCTCGCCCATCATCGGGTCGATCTCCATGCCCTCCGGCGCCTCGTTCAGGGCGAAGCGGAGGTTCCGATCGCCGTCGGAGTCGCGCGCCTCGACCGCGTAGCGATAGACGCCGTCGTCCGAGAGGCTGCTGTCCATCGGCGACGACACGATCTCGGGCGCGGCGTTGCCGATCTCGACCTCGCTGCTGTCGGCCGGGAGGCTCTCGTCCTCGCCGTCCGAAGCGATCGCGCGCACGCGGATGCGGTCGCCGCGGCGCAAGCCCCGCGTCGCCAGCCGCTCGCCCCGGGTGTCGAGCTTCCGGTCGTTCACCCACCAGGCGTACTGGAACTCCACCTCGTCCCCGTCCGGATCGCGCGCCTCCGCGGCGGCGACGACCTCGGCGCCGAGCTTCACCGTCGGCGACGGCGCGAGCTGCACGCCCACCATGCGCGGTGCGCGGTTGCCCACCCGCACCGATGCCCGGCGCTCTGCGCTGTCGACGTGGCCGTCGTTCGCGATCGCGATCACCTCGATCACGTCGCCCTTCTCGACGTCGCGGGCCATCAGCGACGCGCCCCGCGACGCCACCCGCCGCCCGTTCACCTCCCAGTGATAGCGGTAGCGAACGGCGTCGCCGTCCGGGTCGACGGCCTGGACGTGCGCCCGCACCGGCGTCCCCGGCTGGGGGGCGCGCGGCTCGAGCCGCACGCTCTCGATGCGCGGCGGCGTGTTGTCCCCGTTCCGCGCCGCCGGATCGGCCGGTGCGCCCATCGAACGGCCCGACGGCGTCGGGTCCGCGTCTCCGCCGCAGCCGGCCAGCAGCAGGCCGGCGACGGCCAGGTTTGCCACGAGCTTCATCGCCTTTCCCCTCCCGTGAGCGCGCTCAGCGCGGCACGGATCCGACCAGCTCGAGCCGGTGCAGCACCGCCCCGCGCTCCGCGTCGGACGCCTCGTAGTACACCGCGGCCGCATCGTCGTCGGCGCCCCGACTCGTGCTCGGGAGCTGCCCGAGCGTCGTCGCGTTGCCGTCGCGGTCCCGCAGCACGGTCCGATCGGTCACCCGGAAGCTGCGGGTGTCGAGCACCACGACCCCACGCTCCTGATCCACCGACCGGATCACCGCGTTGCCGTCTCCTGCCCGGACCGCGACCGCCGGGGCCAGGGCCAGGGCGGCCAGGGCCGCCGCCGTGGCCAGCGTGCGCATGGCGCTTCGCATCGTCACACCTCCCATCACTGGTTGACCTCGCGCCAGTACATCTGGCCCAGGCCCGAGCCTTCCTGCGGCGGGCCCGGCGGGTTCTCGATCTCGCCGTCCTGCTGCGTGATGATCACCCGCGTGCCCTCCGGGCTCACCGACACCTTCGGGTCGGTCGGCATGCCGGGACCGAGCTCCAGGCGCCGCGACTCCTGGCCCGGATTCGGGAAGTAGCCCTCGCCGCAGTAGATGCGGAACACGTAGAGCGTGGCGCTCCCGCCCGCCGCACACGGATCGGCCGTGTCCTCGGGCGTGAACGAGGCGGCGATCACGTAGAACGCGAAGAGCCCCACGTTCGTGACCCACTTCTCCCCGTCCTCGCCGACGAAGAAGTAGCCCCGGTAGCCCACCAGGCTGAGACAGCTGCCGTTGTTGCTCGCGTCGAACAGGTCCGCCTCGCTGAGCGTGGGATTGCCGACCGGGTTGCGCTCGTACGGATCGAGGTCGGTGACCGAGTAGAAGCGGTTGTTCTCGGCCTCGGTCGAGTCGTCGCCCTCGCGCTTCAGGTTGGCGCGCTCGCCGCTCCCGAAGGCCAGCCACAGCTTCCCGCTCTTCAGGGTCGCCGCGGGCGGATGGAAGAAGCTCTTGTAGTAGGTCTCCGCGTCGATCGTCACGCCGAGCGGGTCCGCGAGGGTCGGCGTGGCCTGGAAGAAGCGCGTGAAGCGCCAGCCCGGCTGCGAGACGTCGCCCGTCGAGTTGATCGGATCGGTGCCCACGTTGCCGCTGGCCGGCTCGTAGCGCACCACCCACTTCCACATGTTGCCGCCCAGGTCGCCGAAGAAGATCACGTCGGCGAACCCGTCCGCGTCCAGGTCGTAGACGGCGGGCGTGGTCGCGATCGAGTAGAGCATCTCCCGCTGCAGGTCGCCCACGGGTGCCGTCGGGTCGAACTTCTTCTCCGCCAGGACCTCGCCGGTCTTGATGTCGATCAGGAAGATCCCGCGACCCTTGGTCGAGCTCGGGTCGTAGTTGACCGCGTCGTTGGGATCGCTGCTCGGGTCGTAGCCCGCGGTCACCACCGCCACCCAGCGCTCGTACGGCGTGCCCGAGATGTCCACCCTCACCTTGGTGATGATGGGCCGGCCCCAGGTCTCACCGAAGTAGTCGCGCAGCGCCACCCCCGACACCTCGCCCGGGAACTCCCAGAGGTAGTCCGGGTAGCTCGCCGAGTCCGGATCGGTCACGTCCAGCGCGTAGTACGCCGCGCCACCCTGCCGCAGGCCGCCGATCAGGACCGTGCGCCACTCGCTGCCGTCGAGCGCCTTCGTCGCCTGCGTCGCCGAGCTGTAGAACCAGACGTCCGCCGCGGCGGGCGACCCGTCCACGAAGTAGTGGTCGCGGTTTCCGACGTCCTTCGGCAGCTCGCGGATCGCCTGCCGGGCCGGCCAGGGCATGAAGCCGAACAGCTCCTCGCCCGTGCCGTGATCGTAGGCCGGCGGGCTCGCCAGCGAGTCCCACTCGCCCGCGAGGAAGGCGTGCAGGAAGCCGTCGTTGGCGCCGGCATAGATCACCTTGTCGCGCGTGGCGTGGTCCGCCTTGAACTGGCTGTACGAGGCCTCCCCGAGGAAGCCGCGCGGCGGGCCCACCACCAGCGGGTTGGAGTGGAAGATGTCGCCCAGCAGCCACTCCCGGGTCTCGCAGGCGTTGGTCACGCCCGTGCCGAACTCGCAGCCGCGCACGTTCTGGATGATCTCGTCCGCGAGCTCCTCGGCCGTGGTCGCATTGCTGCCCGAGTAGCTCGCGCGGTCGCCGAGCGTCAGGTCGTCGGTGAAGTCGATCAGGTCGCCCAGGTGGACCACGCCCAGGTTCGTGTCGAAGTCGATCCGTCCCAGCAGCGGAAACGAGGTGTAGAGGCGCCGCGTGGCGGGCGACGGGATCTCCTCTCCCGCGTCCCAGAAGGGCTCGGCGCTCGGGTCGATCGCGCCGCTCTTGCACTCCCCCGCCGGCTGCGGGTCGAGCAGCGCGCAGTTGTCGTTCTTGTCCAGGATGTCGCCGTCGGCGGTGATCTGGAACAGCTTGAGGTGCCCCTCCCAGTAGGGGGAGTCGTCGCGGGGCAGGAACAGGCTGGTGTAGAAGCTGCCGCCGTCGGCGGTCCGCGTGGCCGGCACGGTCGCGGCGGTGAAGGACTGCGCCTTGCGGATGATGTCGGTGATCGTCTCGACGATCGCCGTGGCCAGCTCCTCCGCGTTGGTCGAGTAGAAGAACAGGCCGTTGCCGACCTCCGCGGTCTTGCGCAGGATCGCGTTGGCGTCCGCCGTCGTGTTGAACCCGACCGTATAGACGTCGATCACCTGGCGCTCGTCGAAGTCCAGCCGGAAGTCGGTGTCCTGCATGAACTTCGCCACGTCGTCGAGGTACTGCGTGCTCTCCCAGCCCGAGCTGGCCCACGCGGGATCGACCTCGGTCTCGCCGTCGGCGTGGTAGTCGCCGATCAGGCCGTCGAAGTCCGAGAAGCCGAGGGCCGTGTTGTCGCTCGAGTTCGAGTTGTCGAAGTCGTCCTTGGTGGGCTCGCCGTCGGTGATCAGCACCACGAAGTTCTTCTGGCACTCGTACTGGACCGGCGCCTCCGGGATCTCCGACGCGGTGGAGGTCCGCGCGCCGTAGTTGCCCGTGACGTCGGTCCGGTAGGTGTAGGCCGGGAAGGTGTTGCCGTTCACCCCCTCCGGACGGTCGGAGGAGTCGCGGCTCATGAAGTAGGTGTAGACCTGGAACAGCGACTCGGCGAGCGGCGTCCAGGTCTCGCCCTCGAGCGCGTCGATCGCGGCCGCCAGGTGGCCGAGATGCGTGCGCGTCGAGCCGTTCAGGGTGTAGGTGGTGGTGTCGAAGTCCTTGATCGGGACCCGGACGAAGCCGCCGTTCGGATCGCCGTCGCCGCCCGAGCGCCGGTACTGGGCGATGCCGAAGCGCACCTCGCCGGCGGCGTTCACGTTGCAGATCACCTCGCGCAGCACGTCCTTGGCCGCGGAGACGCGCGCCCGGCGGTAGCGGTTGAAGGTGGTGAAGCCGTACGCCTGCAGACAGGACGAGTAGGTGCCGTTGCCGGTGGCGGCCAGCTCCGCCAGGATCTCGGCGTCGTCCGTGTCACCCGGGTTGAGCGAGTGGATCCAGTTGAGGTAGCGGTGATCGAAGCGCGTCGAGTTGCCGTCGGCGGTGACCGCGGGGTCGACGTAGAAGGTCCGCTCGGCGCCGCACTGGGTGCGCGTCTGGTTCGAGGTCCAGTACTGGGTGCCGGTCCAGCCGCCGTTGCCCTCGTTGCAGCTGTAGGTCACCGCCGGATCGAACTCGGGGTGCCACACCAGGTGGTTCATCGAGCCCGAGTTGTCCACCAGCAGCATCACGTTCGGCGGCACCGCCACGGAGAAGAGCGCGGTGTCGTCGGTCGACTGGCCCTGGGCGACCGGCGCGTAGAGCAGCGCCAGGGTCACCACGGCCGCGATCGAGGGCCTGTTCAGCGTCTTCATCCCCATGCTCCCGAACCCCTCCGAGATTGCGGATTCCTGCGCCCGGAGCCGCGCTCCGGACCCCCGACGGCCGCCCATCAGTAGGCGTTGCCGCCGGAGAGCTGCTTGGTCGCGACGACGTCGAGGCGAGCGGTCGCCCCGTCGAGGCTCTGGCCCGTCACCCGGATGCGCCAGAGCGTGTTGAACCACTGCTCGCCGCCCTCGGCCAGGTTGTTGCCGCCCGCCAGGTCGCGTGCCGCCGAGTCCATGTACTCGATGGGCGTGCCGCCGGCGGCCGGATCGCCGAAGTAGCGCGGCTGGCCGTACGGGAACATCGCGGGATCGCCCAGGGTCACCGGGGCGCCCTGCGCGGGGAACGCCACGGGGCCCCCGGTCGTCGAGAACACGTCGCGCAGCCGGTCCTTCGCGTCCGCGACGCCCGCCTCGGCCGCGTACAGCGCCATCCGCGACTTGTTCTGGTAGCCCGCGACCTGCTGGTCGCGCATCACGGTGTCCATCGCGGCCAGGCCGATCACGCCCATCAGCACCAGCAGCATCACCGTCACGATCAGGGCCGTGCCCTCTTCCCGTCGCGCTCGTGTCGCCATCACGTCGCCAGCCCCCGGAAGCCGACGTTCCGCAGCCGGATCGTCGTGGTGTGGACGCGCCGCCGGAAGCCGTCGTCGACGGCGATCGGCAGCCGGTTCTCGGTCGCCTGGAACAGGCCGCGGCCCTGGTCGTCCTGGTTGCGCGTGCGCACCACCAGGTTCACGCGGATCTCGCGCAGCACGCGGTGATCGGTGCCGGCCGACTGGTAGGTGGGCACGCCGGTGCTCCCCGGCAGCTCGTTGACCGGGTTCGTCATCTGGCCGTCGCCGTCCACGTCCAGGAAGAAGGCCGCCTGGAGGTCCTCGACGTCGTTGGCCAGCGGCAGCCCGTCGCGCGTGAGCTGGTTGCCCGCTCCGATCTGGTAGACGTGCGCGGGCACCAGCACCAGACGGTCGCCGGGCGGCGGGACGCCGATCGTGGTGACGAAGTCGACCGTGATCGAGGGCGCGGCCGGGTTCACCGCGGTCACGATCCCGCAGGCGGTCCCGAGCAGCGGGTTGTCGGCGTCCACCAGGATGGCGCCGGCGTTGATCTGGAAGTCGGCGTCGGCCGCGGCGTTGCCGTCGGTGTCGTAGAAGGGCATGCCGTCGAGCACGACGTCGTCGACGCTCATCGTGCGGCTGCCCGTAGCGCCGTTGTAGCCGGCCACGATCTCGGCGCCGAGCGCCGCCTGCACCTGGTTGGTCGGGTCCAGCGCGTCGGCGTCCGAGAGGAACAGCGTGTCCGGCGCGCCGGTCTGGTCGACGCCACAGAGCGCCGCCGATTCCGGCACCATGAAGCCCGTGACCCGCGCGTCGCGCTCCAGCAGGTGGGCGATCGCGCGCATGTTCTGCTGCGTCTCGGTGACCTGGTCCACCACCGTGTAGGTCTGGTTCTGGACCATGAAGCTCTGCATCGCGGCGGCCACCACCACGCCGACGATCGCGACGGCGACCAGCAGCTCGGTGAGCGTGAAGCCCGCGTTCCTGCGCATCCCTCCCCTCCTCACAGCGGCGTCGCCGGATCGTCGTGCCGGATCGTGGTGATCGTCACGTCGCGATTGGGGCGGTTGGGCTCGGCCCAGGTGATCCGCACGTCGATGGACTTGAGCGTGAGCGGCGCGGCGTTCAGGTCGGTGATGCGCCACTGGAGGTTGTAGGTCTGCTCCACCACGTTCACCGGGTTCTGCTGGACCACCGTGGTGAGGGGCACGCCGCCCACCGGCACCCAGCCGGCCGTCTGGGCGAGCTGCGGGTCGGTGAACGCCATGCGCTGGAAGTTCTCGAGCTGCGTGTACGCGAGCGCGGCCGCCGCGGTGGTGTGCCGGCCGGTCTTGCCCCCGCGCATGGCGTGGAGCTGCATCGCGGCCAGGGCGAGCAGCCCGGTGGCGAGGATCCCCATCGCCACCACCACCTCGAGCAGCGTGAAGCCCGAGCCCTGCCGGGCGCGTCGTCGTCGGATCGCGTTCATCAGTTGCTCCAGGCCGCCCGCACCGGATCCCACACGTGCACCCGCACGCCCCCCAGCGCGGACAGCACCACCGCGTAGTCGCGGGTGCCGTTGGTGATGTAGACCGCGCCGTTGCCGGTCCCGATCGGGCCCTGGTTGCAGGCGTTGTCGAAGGTGACCGGGATGCCGTCGGGCCGGAACATGACCCACGTCACCGCCCCGCCGCCCTGCGTGGTGAAGCTCGAGCCGCTCGCGACGAAGCCGCCGGCGTTGTCGTTGGGCGCGGGCAGGCCGCCCGACTGCGAGAAGCCCCAGTTGACGCCGATCTCGCCGTGGACCGAGCGCTGCGGATCGGCAGCGTCGATCACGCAGTTGACGCCCGCGATCGGTCCGTCGTCGACGATGAGCACCGGGAAGGTGCCGCCGGTGGCGAGGTCCACGCCGAGGCCGGTGCCCGCCGGGTCCGTCGCGGGCGGCAGCCCCGCCGGCGACGCCGACAGGAACACCAGATGCGCGTTGCCGGTGCGGATCGCCTCGCCGCGCGCCAGCATGAACGCGTCGGCCACGGAGCGCGCGGCGCTCTTGGTGCGCGAGTTGAGGAACCACTGGTCGAGGACGGGGCCGCCCAGCGCCGCGAGCACGCCGATCATGCCCACCACGACCACGATTTCCACCACCGTCACGCCGAGCCGCCGGCGGTCGGGATTGCGCTGCGTCGAGGTTCGCTCCGTCATCGCGAAGGAGTCCTTGAGCAAGCGACGTGCCAGCCACTGATGCATGGACAAGTCCCCGTCAAGACTGGGTTTTCGGATCCGGCTCGGCGGTCCCGCGACGATCGCTGCACCGCACTTCGCTGCGCACCGCGCAAGACCCTGCGGAGTCGACCCGGGGCAGCCGGAACGCGAACGCCGTGCTCATGCCCGGCGGCGGCGCCACCAGCTCGAGCGTGCCCCCGAGCTCTTCGGCAAGACGCAGCGAGTTCGCGAGCCCCAGTCCCGTCCCCTCGCCCGGCGGCTTGCTGGTGAAGAAGGGGTCGAAGATGCGCTCGCGATCCTCGTCGGGAATGCCGCAGCCGTTGTCGGCCACGACGCACTCGACGGCGTCGGGGCGGCGCCGTCCGGCGGCCGCGTGGCGGCCCTCGCCGCGCCGCATCTCGAGCGCCGCGTCGCGCACTTCCAGACGCACCTGCGGCTCGTCTGCCGATGCGGCGTCGGCGGCGTTGAGCAGCAGGTTCAGCAGGATCTGCGCCACCACGCCCGGATCGCCCAGCGCCCGACCCGGGCTGCTCTCGCGCTCCACGCTCAGACGCAGGTGCGCATAGCGACGCTGCGCGGAGATCAGGCCGATCGCCTCCTCCGCGCAGGCGGCCAGATCGACCGGAATGCGCTGGCTCTGCGGCGGCCGCGAGAACTCCAGGAGCTGGCGCAGGATGCGTCGCACGCGCTCGCCCTGCTCGGCGGCGCGCTCGAGATGCCGCCGGGTCTCGTCGGAGCAGTCGGGGTCGCGCTGGGCGAGGCCGAGGAAGGCGAGGAGCGCTCCCATCGGGTTGCCCACCTCGTGCGCCACGCCGGCCGCGAGCCGGCCGACCGAGGCCAGGCGCTCGGCGCGATCGAGTCCGGCGCGCGCCCGCCGCAGCTCGGCGTTCGTCTGGCGCAGGTCACCCACTGCCTTCTCGAGCGCCCGGGTGCGGCGCGCCAGCGCCTCGCCCATGTCGTTGAAGGCGCTGGCGAGCTCGGCCGCCTCGCGCGGGCCCTCCACCGGGAGGCGCACGCCGAAGGCGCCGTCGGCGAGCTCGCGCGTGGCCGCCGACAGCCGGCGCAGCGGCAGCACGACGCGACGCCGCAGCAGACTGGCGCCGAACGCGGTGAACACCACCACGTTGCCCACGAGGAACAGGGAGGCCAGCAGCTGCGGCAGCCCCCGCAGCCTCCAGCTCGCGGCGGCCGGCAGGCGCGCGACCGCGACGTCCCCGCCCGCGCCGAGCGGCGCGGCGAAGCGGATCGACGCCCAGGGCAGGCCGGGCTGCAGCAGCGGGGCGTCGCGCTCGCGGGCCTGGCGCGCCAGGGTCACGCTCTCGGCGTCGATCTCCTCGACCGCCGTGATGGCGTCCACGCTGCCCGCGCGCAGCACGCGCCACCAGTCGGTGCCGGCCAGCAGGGGGCTCGAGCGGGCCGGCAGGCCGCGCGCCTCCGCGAGCAGGGCCCGCCCCAGCAGGTCGCGCAGGCGCGCCTCGTTGTGGTGGATCAGCAGCAGGGTCAGGATGCCGCTGGCGGCCAGCATCACGAGCCCCAGGCTCAGCACCACCTCCGCCTGGAGCCCGGCGCGCCGCACGCGGCCCCTACTCGTCCAGACCGAGCTTCTCGAGGCGGTAGCGGAAGGAGCGGAACGAGATGCCGAGCAGCTGGGCGGCGCGCTTCTTCACGCCATCGCTGCGGCGCAGCGCCTCGAGCAGCAGCCCGCGCTCGTAGTCGGCCACCAGGTGGTCGAGCTGGATGCCTTCGGTCGGGATGCGCGACGTGGGCGACAGATCGGACGGCCGCATCAGGGTGGGCGGCAGCGCCTCGGGATCGATCAGCGGACCGCGGCACAGCGCCACGGCTCGCTCGATCACGTTCTCGAGCTCGCGGACGTTGCCGGGATAGCCGTAGCTGCGCAGGTTCTGCATGGCGCGCTCGTCGACCCCGCTCACCTCCTTGCCGAGGTCGCGGGCGTACTTCTCCACGAAGTGGTGGATCAGCAGGGGCAGGTCCTCGAGCCGCTCGCGCAGCGCCGGCAGCTCGACCTGGATCACGTTCAGGCGGTAGTAGAGGTCCTCGCGGAAGCGGCCGTGCGCCACCTCCTCCTCGAGCCGGCGGTTGGTCGCGGCCACGATCCGGACGTCGACGCGGCGGTCGGAGGTGCCGCCGACCCGCCGGATCGTCTTCTCCTGGATCGCGCGCAGCAGCTTGACCTGCACCGGCAGGGTCAGCTCGCCGACCTCGTCGAGGAACAGGGTGCCGCCGTCGGCCGTCTCGAACAGGCCGGCCTTGTTGCCGACCGCGCCGGTGAAGGCGCCCTTCACGTGGCCGAACAGCTCGGACTCGAGCAGGTTCTCGGGGATCGCGGCGCAGTTCACCGCGACGAACGGCGCCTCGCTGCGCTCGCTCTCGGAGTGGATGGCGCGCGCCACCAGCTCCTTGCCGGTGCCGCTCTCGCCGAAGATCAGCACGTTGGTCTTGGTGTCGGCGATCCGCGCGACCATGTCGTAGACGCGCTGCATCGCCTCGCTGTTGCCGACCAGCGTCTTCTGCTGCCGCTCGCTGCGCAGCTCGTGGCGCAGGCGCCGGTTCTCGTGCGCCAGCAGCTTCTTCTCGAGCGCCTTCTGCACCACCAGCAGGATCTCGTCGACCTTGAAGGGCTTGGTGATGTAGTCGTAGGCGCCCTCCTTCATCGCGGCGATCGCGGTCTCGGTGGTCGCGAACGCCGTGATCATCACCACCAGGGCCTCGGGCTGCGAGTCGCGCAGCGCGCGCAGCAGGTCGAGCCCCGAGCGGCCGGGCATCTGGATGTCGGTGATGACCAGGTCGTAGTCGTCGCTATCGAGGGCGAGCAGGGCGGCCTCGACGTCGCCGGCGGTCGTGACGTCGTAGCCTTCCTTGCGCAGCAGGATCTCCAGGAACTCCTGCATGCTGCGCTCGTCGTCGACGACGAGAATCCGCGCGTCCTGGCTCACTGCTCCCCCACCTGGGCCGGCGGCAGGTGCACGCGGAAGGTCGTGCCTCGGCCGACGCTGCTCTCCACCGACAGGTGGCCGCCATTGCCTTCCACGATCCGGTGCACGGTCGCGAGACCCAGGCCGGTTCCGTCCTTCTTGGTCGTGAAGAACGGATCGAAGATGCGGTCGACGACGTCCTCCGGAATGCCGGTTCCGGTGTCCTCGACGGCGATCTCGACCCAGCCGGGCACCTCTCCCTCCCCTCTTCGGCCCCCCTCGCGCAGCTCTTGAGCAGCGACGGCGCGCGCGAGCACGCGCAGGGAGCCCCCGTCCGGCATGGCCTGTACGCCGTTGAGGAGCAGATTCCACAGCAGCTGGCGCAGCTGGTCGCCGTCCGCGAGCACGCACAGGCCGGCGGGGACGTCGAGCGCGAGCGCCACGCCGTCGGGACGCACCGTCTCGAACATCTCCCCGAGCTCGGCCAGCTCCTCGGCGAGCACCACCGGCTCGCTCTTCGCCGGCGACGGACGCGCGTACTGCAGGAAGTCGGTGATCAGCGCGTTGAGGCGGTCGGTCTCGCGCACCACGATCTGCATCAGCCGGCTGCGCTCCTCGCCGGCCGAGGGGCCCATCGCGTCGAGCACCTGCACCGAGCCGGAGATCGCGGCCAGCGGGTTGCGGATCTCGTGGGCGAGGTGCGCGGCGAGCGCGCCCGTCGCGGCGAGCCGCTCCTGGCGGCGCAGCTCCCCCTCCATCTCGACGACCTGGGTCACGTCCTGGAAGATCACCACGTGGCCGCCGCGAGCGCCCTCGGGGCCGCGCAGCACCGAGCCGGCGAGCCCCAGGTGCAGCTCGCGGTCGTCGTGGCTGCGGTACCGCAGCCGGGCGCGCAGGCGCACGGGCGGGTCGCCGCCGAGCTGCGGCTCCATCACCAGCTCCGCGGCGCCGGGGATCACCTCTTCGAGGGCGCGCCCCAGCACCTCGCCCGCCGGGCGCCCGGTGATCTGCTCGGCCTCGGGGTTGAACGAGGTGATGACGCCGTCCGGGTCGATCGTCAACAGACCGCTGGTCAGGCTCTCGACCGTCCGCTCGTGCAGCCGCTGCAGGCTGCGCAGGGCGCGGGTGCGCTGGTCGAGGGCGTGGCCCGCGCGCTCGCGCTCCTGCGCCAGTGCGCTCGCGAGCAGCGCCACCAGCAGCAGCGCGCCGGCGTGCACCCCCCACAGCGCCACGCGCAGCACCTGCTGCCCGCTGCCTGGCTCGCTCTCGGGCAGCCAGCCCGGACCCGAGGTCGCCAGCAGCGCCCCGTAGCACAGCGCCGCAGCCGCCGTGGCCCCGTAGGCGCCGCCCCGCCCCAGCAGCAGCGCCGCGTAGACCGCGATCGGCAGGTACAGGAAGCTGAAGATCGACTCGGCGCCGCCCGAGAAGCGCACCAGCGCGGTCACGATCGCCACGTCGGTGGCGACCTGGACGGCGCCGAAGGACTCGACGCGCCGCACGCGCCGGTGGATCGCCGCGAAGACGATCGTCGCCAGGAAGGCGATCACGACGGTCGTGTACAGGCCGCGCTCGGCCCGCTCGGTGGCCGCGCTGTCTCCAGCGGCCGTGACGAACAGCGCCACGCCCAGCACGACCAGCGACAGCCCCAGCCGGGCCGCCATCAGGTGCGCCAGCCGTCGCCGCAGCGCTTCCCGGGAAGCGCCGGTCTGCCCCTCCTCGGCCACGGGCTCAGCCGCCTACTTCACGGCCTCCGCGATCTTGAAGATCGGCAGGTACATGGCGATCAGGATGGTCCCGATCGAGCCGCCGAGGAACACCATCATCAGCGGCTCGAGCATCGACGTGAGGGCGTCGACGGCGGCGTCGACCTCGTCGTCGTAGAAGTCGGCCAGCTTGGCGAGCATGGCGTCCATGGCGCCCGTCTGCTCGCCGACCCCGATCATCTGGACCACCATGCCCGGGAACACGCCGGCCGCCTTGAGCGGCTCGGCGATCGTCTTGCCCTCCGAGATCGCGGCCTTGGTCTTCTGCAGACCCGACTCGATCACCTTGTTGCCCGACGTCTTGGCGCAGATGTCGAGCGCGTCGAGGATCGGCACGCCGCTCGACAGCATCGTCGAGAAGGTCCGGCTGAAGCGCGCCACGGCGACCTTCTTGAGCAGCGCGCCGAAGATCGGGAGCTTCAGGTAGAGCGCGTCCGTCTGGAAGCGAAACCGCTCCGAGCGCGCGCGCGCCTGGCCGTACGCGATCACCACCGCCGCCACGGCCATGATCATGTAGATCACGTAGGCCTGCATCCAGTGGCTGAGGTTGAGCACCATCTGGGTGGGCCCCGGGAGCGTGCCGCCGAAGTCGGCGAACATCTTCTCGAACACCGGGATCACCTTGACCAGCAGCAGCACGAGCACCGCGATCGCCACCACCGTCACGGTGATCGGATACGCCATGGCGCTCTTGACCTTGCGCTTCAGGCTGTCGGCCTTCTCGAGGTACGCCGAGAGCCGGTTCAGGATGGTGTCGAGCACGCCGCCGATCTCGCCGGCCGTCACCAGGTTGGTGTAGAGTTCGTCGAACACGCGGGGGTGCTTGGCCAGCGAGTCCGCGAAGGTCGAGCCCTGCTCCACGTCCGACTTCACCTTCCCCAGCACCTCGCGGAAGGTCTTGTTGGCCTGCTGTTCGGCCTGGATGTCGAGGCACTGCACCAGCGGCAGACCCGCGTCGATCATCGTCGCGAACTGCCGGGTGAAGATCACCAGGTCGCGGGTCTTGACCTTGGGCTTGAAGAAGTCCATCCCGCTCAGGCCGCCGCCGGACGCCTTGGCCTTGACCACGGTCGGAACGATCGCCTGGCCGCGCAGCTGCATCATCGCGGCCTGCTCGTTGGACGCCTCGATCACTCCCTTCTTGAGCTGCCCCTGCCGGGTGCGGCCCTCCCAGGAGAACAACGGCATCGACCCTCCCTTCTCGTGACTCGAGACGACCCGGCCCGGAGGCTCAGGCCGCGCCGGCCATCCGCTGTGACACCGCGCCGGCGTTGCCGCTGCCGATGAGCGTCTTGAGCTCGTCGGTGTCGTGGCTGCGCGCCATCGCGTCGTCCTGGCTGATCAGGCGACGCTGGAACAGGGACGCGAGCGACTGGTTCATCGTCTGCATGCCGAACTTCTGCTGCCCGATCTGCATCTGCGAGTAGATCTGGTGGATCTTGTCCTCGCGGATCAGGTTCCGGATCGCCGCGTTCGGCACCATCAGCTCGATCGCCAGCGCCCGGCCCGGGCCGTTCGCGCGCGGCATCAGGGTCTGGCACAGCACCCCCTCCAGCACGAACGAGAGCTGCGCCCGCACCTGCGACTGCTGGTACGGGGGAAACACGTCGACGATGCGGTTCATGGTCTGCACGCACGAGTTGGTGTGCAGAGTGGCGAAGGCGAGGTGGCCGGTCTCGGCCACCGTCAGCGCGGCCTCGATCGTCTCGAGGTCGCGCAGCTCGCCGATCAGCACCACGTCGGGGTCCTGGCGCAGGATGTACTTGAGCGCGTCCTTGAAGCTCTTGGTGTCCGCCCCCACCTCGCGCTGGTTGACCAGGCAGTTCTTGTGCGGGTGCAGGTACTCGATCGGATCCTCGATCGTCACGATGTGCTCGTTGCGCTCGCTGTTGATCCGGTCGACGATGCTCGCCAGCGTGGTCGACTTGCCCGACCCGGTGGGCCCGGTGACCAGCACCAGGCCGCGCGGCTTGCGCGCGATCTCGAGGACCGCCTTGGGCAGCCCCAGCTCCTCGATGCTCATCACCTTGTAGGGGATGGCGCGGAAGGCGCCGGCGACGGCGCCGCGCTGCATGAAGATGTTGGCGCGGAAGCGCGACAGGCCGCGGACCCCGAACGACAGGTCGAGCTCGCTCGACTCCTCGAACTTGTGCTTCTGCGCGTCGGTGAGGATCGAGTAGCAGATCTGCTTGGTCTCGGCGGGCGACATCGGCGGCATCTTGAGCGCCTGGAGCTTGCCGTCGATCCGCAGCTGGGGCGCGCTGTTGGTGGTGATGTGGAGATCGCTCGATCCCTTCTCGATCATCGCCTTCAGCAGCTGGTGCAGGTTGGCCATCGGGTGGCGACTCCTAGTTGTCCGACGCCGAGACGCGGAGGACTTCGCTCAGGGTGGTCACGCCTTCGACGAGCTTGTTGAGGGCGGCGCGGCGCAGCGTGACCATGCCGCCGCGGATCGCCTCGCGCTTGAGCTCCATGGCGGAGGCCCCGTTGAGCACGAACTCCTTGAGCTCCTCGGTCAGCTCCATCACCTCGTAGAGAGCGACCCGGCCCTTGAAGCCGGTCTCGGAGCAGTTGCGGCAGCCGCGCCCCTTCTGCGGGGTGCAGGAGCTGGCCTCCTCCTCGGAGAGCCCCGCGTCGAGCAGGCCCGCCTTGCTCGTCTCGGTGTCCGGCTCCACGCATTCCGGGCAGATCCGTCGCGCCAGGCGCTGGGCCAGGATGCAGTTGACCGACGACGCCACCAGGAACGGCTCGATGCCCATGTTGAGCAGCCGGTTCACCGTGGAGGGTGCGTCGTTGGTGTGCAGGGTCGAGAGCACGAGGTGGCCGGTGAGCGCGGCTTTGATCGCGATCTCCGCGGTCTCGAAGTCGCGGATCTCACCGACCATGATGATGTCGGGGTCCTGGCGCAGGAAGGAGCGCAGGGCGGCCGCGAAGTTGAGCCCGATGTCCTCGTGCATCTGCACCTGGTTGATGCCGGTCAGGTTGAACTCGACCGGATCCTCCGCGGTGGAGATGTTCTCGCTGGTCTTGTTCAGCTCGGCCAGCGCCGAATACAGCGTGGTCGTCTTACCGGAACCGGTCGGCCCCGTGACCAGCACCATCCCGTACGGGCGGTGGATGCAGTCCTTGAAGACCGAGAGCTGCTGCTCCTCGAAGCCCAGCTTCGTCATGTCGAGCTGCAGGTTCGACTTGTCGAGCAGGCGGAGCACGACCTTCTCGCCGAACAGGGTGGGCAGGGTGGAGACGCGGAAGTCCATCTCCTTGCCGCGGCCCATCTTGAGCTTGATGCGGCCGTCCTGCGGCAGACGGCGCTCGGCGATGTCGAGCTCCGACATGATCTTGATGCGCGAGGTGATCGCGTTGCGCAGCTTCAGCGGCGGCTTCATCACCTCGTAGAGCACGCCGTCGATGCGGTAGCGGCAGCGGAACTCCTTCTCGTAGGGCTCGACGTGGATGTCCGAGGCGTTCCGCTTGATCGCGTCGGTGAGGATCAGGTTGACGAGCTTGACGACCGGGGCGTCCTCGGACTCGCGCTCGAGCTCCGCGGCGTCGATGTCGTCCTCGTCCTGGACCAGCTCGAGGTCCTCGACGTCGAGGTCGGACATCACGTCGGAGAACGAGGACGACTGGTCGTAGTACTTGTCGATGGCGGCCTTGATCCCCTCCTCGGAGGCGACCACCACTTCGACGTTGTACCCGGTCAGGAACTTGATGTCGTCGATCGCGAAGATGTTGGAGGGATCCGCCGTGGCCAGGATCAGGGTGGAGCCGGCCCGGTTCACCGGGAGCACGCTGTGCTTGAGCGCGACCTCCTCGGGGATCAGCTTGATCACGTCGGGATCGATCTCGAACTCCTCGAGGTCGATCGACGGCACGCCGTACTGCTTGGCAACGAAGTCGGTGAGCTCCGACTCCTGCAGATACCCGAGCTTGGTGATCTGGTTGCCGAGCCGTTGCCCCTGCGAGCGCGCCTCGTCGCGCGCCTTCTGGAGCTGATCCGGCGTCAGCATGTTCTGTCGGACGAGCAGCTCGCCGATCCGCTCGTTCACCTGCGGCACCCCAGCCTGGCAGGGATCGCCGGCCGCACCCCGTCTGCGTCCGGGAAACCGGAACGCTTCCGCCCGGTTGCCGGCCGCTTTGCGGCTCGGCGAAATCCCTGAAATCCCGGACGGTTATCGGCGGTCTGCTGCGGGAGCTTTACCGGTCTCGTCGGGGGCGTGACCCAGCTCGCCCAATCGGGTGTGCCGCGCGCGCAGGACGACCAGGCCCAGACCGGTCGTCGTGAGCCAGAACGCCACATGCGCCAGGGTGCCGAGGGCCAGCGCCGACTCCTCGCTGACCCCGAAGCGCGACATCGCCTCGCGGGCCGCCAGGTGGTAGGGACCGAAGAAGCCCGGAGCCGAGGGCACGGCCACCGCGATGCCCACGGCGATGAGCACGACGTAGCTGGCGGAGAGGGTGCGTACCCAGGAGCCCAGGTCGATCCCGAGCCCCACGATCGCGGCCACGAACGGCAGGATCCCGAGCACGAGCCAGATGGCGGCCGAGTAGAACACGACCCAGGCCAGGTGGCGCCCGCCCTGGAGCGACCCCACGCCCTCGGCGATCCGGCCCAGGATGGCCGCGAGGGCCCGCACGACCCGCTCGGGCAGGAAGGGCGCAGCCGCCGCGGTGAGCAGCCCGATCAGCCGGTCGGGCGCCAGGCGCAGCATCGCGACCAGGCCCAGCGGGAGCGAGAGGGCCAGCAGCAGCGGCAGGCCCACCGAGAGCGCCGCCCCGCCGCCCCCGGTGCGCGCCCCGAACACCACCAGCGCCATCGCCACCACCGCCGTGGCGTCGATCACGCGCTCCACCAGGATCGTGCCGAGCACCGGCGCGAAGCCGGCGCCGGACTCGCGCGACAGGTACCAGGCGCGCACCACCTCGCCGATGCGCAGCGGGAAGACGTTGTTGGCCAGGAAGCCCACGGCGGTGGCGCGGAACAGCGGGCCGCGGGGCAGCGGGCAGAGCGCGTCGGTCAGGTAGCGCCAGCGCAGCGCGCGGAACCAGACCATCAGCACGTAGACCGGCACCGAGACGCCGAAGACGAGCACCAGGTCGGCGCGCGCCAGGTCGCGGGCGAGATCGGGGAACGAGACGCCGCGGGCGGCGATGCCGAGCGTCACGGCCGTGATGGCGAGCCCGATCCAGATGCGCGGGTCGCGCCAGCGCGGGCGCGCCGCGCGTTGGGGGGCGGGCTCCGCGCTCGGCGACGGCTCGGGGGAAGCGCTCACCCCGCCACCAGCAGGCGGCGGCCGGCCTCCACGTCCCGCTGGATCTGCTCGCGCAGCGCGTCTGGACCGGGGAAGCGCCGCTCCTCCCGCAGCCGCGTCTCGAAGCTCAGCTCGAGGCAGCGGCCGTACAGCTCCCCGTCGAAGTCGAGCAGGTGCGCCTCGGCCAGCGGCGCATCGTCGGCCTTGAAGGTCGGGCGCCGACCCACGTTGGTGATGGCGCCCAGCACCGTGCCTGCAGCCGGCTCGCCGGGATCCAGCAGGCGCGCGCGCCCGGCGTAGACGCCGTGCGCGGGCAGGATCTCGTTGTCGGGCGACAGGTTGGCAGTGGGAAAGCCGAGCGTGCGGCCGCGCCGGTCGCCCTCGACCACGCGCCCGCGCACGGCGTACGGCCGGCCCAGCAGCAGCGCCGCCTCCGCCGCCTCGCCGTCGGCGAGCAGCGCGCGGATCCGGGTCGAGCTGACGTCGCGGTCGCCGATCGTGACCTCGGGGATGATCGTCACGGCGAAGCCGAGACGCGGGCCGAGCTCGGTGAGCAGCCGCATCGAGCCCTCGCGGTCGCGGCCGTAGTGGAAGTCGTAGCCGACGTAGACCTCGACCGGGGCGACCCGCTCGTGCAGGAAGCGCCGCACGAACTCCTGGGGCGGCGTCTTCGAGAAGCCGTCGGTGAAGGGCTCGAGCACGGTCACGTCGATGCCGGAGGCCTCGAGCAGCTCGAGCTTCTGCTCCCGGGTGGTCAGCATGCCGGGGGCGCGCCCGCCCTGGAGCAGCTTGCGCGGGTGCGGATCGAAGGTGTAGACGACCGCCGTCCCGTCGAGCGCGCGCGCGCGGTCGATCACGGTGCGCAGGATCGAGCGGTGCCCGATGTGGACGCCGTCGAAGTTGCCGACGGTCACCACCGCCCGCCGGGGCGGCCGCTCCAGCGCCGCGCTACCGCGCACTACCCGCAATCCCTAGACTCCGCCCGGTGGGGGTCCTGGCCCGCTACTTCCTGACCCGTTTCCTGGCCACGTTCGCCGCGACCCTGTCGATCCTCGCACTCGCGGTCTTCGCCGTCGATCTCCTGGCCGGCTTCGACGAGGTGATCGAGGGGGCTCACGGCCTGCTCGGCGCCCTGACCCACGTCGCCCTGCGGATCCCGTCCTACTACATGCCCAGCCTGGTGCCGCTCGCCTGCTTCACGGCGGCCTTCGTGGGCTTCGGCAGCGCGGCCCGGCGCCTGGAGATCGTCGCCGTCAAGGCCGGTGGCATCTCGCCGCTGCGGGCGGTGTGGCCGGTCCTGCTCGCCGCGCTCGCCATCTCGGGCTCCGCGCTCGCGTTCAACGAGACCATCGCCGTCCAGGCCGACCGCGCCTGGGCTCGCCTGCGCGCGGACGGCGCCGATTGGACCTTCCGGGCCGGCTCGTTCTGGTACTACGCGGGTGACACCGTCTACAACGTGCGCGCCTCCGACCCGACGGCCGGGCGGCTCGAGGACTTCGCCGTCTACGAGCTCGACGCGCGCGGCCGGCTGCGGCGCACGATCCAGGCGCGCCGGGCCGAGAGCCGACCCGAGGGCGGCTGGCGTCTGGTGGACGCGGTGATCCGCCGCTTCGACCCCGACGCGCCCGAGGTCCCCCCGAGCTACCACGAGATCGCCGAGACCGAGGTGGGCCTGGCGGAGCGCGAGGCGCTCTACGGCGCGCGGGTGTCGTCGCTGTCGGCCGCGCACCTGCGCCAGTACCGCGACCGCCGTCCGCCCGGCGACCCCGAGGCGGTGCGCGCCGACGCGCTGCTCCACGAGCGGCTCAGCGCGCCGCTGCTGAGCTTCGTGTTCGCCCTGCTCGGCGTGCCGCTCGGCCTGCGGGTGGAGTCGAGCCGCGGCCTGGCGCGGCCCGCGCTGCTCGGCGTCGCGGCGATCTTCGCGGTCTTCGTGGTCCGGCAGTACGCCGCCACGCTCGCGACGCAAGGCGTGCTTCACCCGACCGGAACGCCGTGGGCGGTGCTCGCCGCCTTCGCCGCCTTCGGGGCCTGGCAGCTCGCCCGCGTGCCGAGGTAGCCGGTCACGGCGCCGCGGGCGGCGCCTCGAGCGCCGCAGGCGGCGCGTTCGGCGAGGCCGCGGCGTTGGGCTCGAAGTCCGAGAGGAGCCGGAAGAAGTCGTTGTCCGGGGGCAGCACCAGCGTGGTCTGGGATCCGATCGTCTTGCGGTAGGCCTCGAGCCGGCGCAGGAACCCGTAGAACTCGGGCGCGGTGGCGTGGGCGTCCGCATAGATCCGCGCCGCCTCGGCGTCGCCCTCGCCGCGCAGGATCTCGGCCTCCTTGTTGGCCTCGGCCACGGTCACCCGCGCGTCGCGGTCGGCCTCGGCCCGCAGGCGCCGCCCCTCCTCGTCGCCCTCGGCGCGGTACTTGCGGGCCACCCGCTGCCGCTCGCTGGTCATGCGGGCGAACACGTTCTCCTCGGTGGCGCGCGGCAGCTCGGTGCGGTTGATGCGCACGTCGCGGATCTCGATGCCGAACTCCTCCAGCTTCGTGGCGCTGAGGGCGGTGATCTCCTTCATCAGCTCGCCACGGCGGGTGGTGACCACCTCCCCGAGCGTGCTCTGGCCGATCACCTCGCGCACGTCGGCCCGCACGATCCGGTCGATCTGCGCCGTGGCCTGCGTCATGCCCTGCGGGAAGGACTTCATGAACTTGAGCGGATCGCCAATGCGCCACACCACGTAGTGGTCGATCATCGGCCGCTCGGCGTCGCGCGTCTGGAGCTGGAGCGGGCGCGAGTCGGCGTGGCGCAGGCGCCGGTCGAAGACGCGCACCTCGGTGATCAGCGGGATCCGCCAGGACAGCCCCGGCTCGATCTGGATCGACCACGGATCGCTGAGCAGCAGCACGACCTTCTGCTCGTCCTCGTGCGTGATCACCACCGGGCCCAGGCCCAGCTCGCCGGCGGCCACCAGCACGATCCCCAGGCCCAGCAGCACCGCGACGCCGATCACCGCGCGCCTCACGGCGTGCCCTCCCGGCGCGCGGCGGCGTCCAGCGGCAGGAACGGCAGCACCGAGGAATCGCGCTCCATGATCACCGTGTGCACCTCGGGCAGCACGGCCTCCATCGTCTCGAGGAACAGCCGCGTGCGCACCACCTCGGGCGCCCGGCCGTACTCGGCGGCGATCGCCCGGAAGCGCTGCGCCTCGCCGGCCGCCTCGGCGATCTTCGAGTCGCGATAGGCGCGCGCGCCCTCGACCGTCTCGAGCGCCTTCGCGCGCGCCTGCGGCAGCACCTCGTTGGCATAGCCCTCGGCCTCGTTCACGGCGCGGTCGCGGTCCTGCGAGGCGGCCAGCACGTCGTCGAAGGCGGCGCGCACGCTCGGCGGCGGCTGGACGTCCTGGAGCTCGACGCCCAGCACCTCGAGGCCGCTCTCGTACCCGTCGAGCCGGCGCTGCAGGATCTCGCCCGACTCCGCCCCGACCACGCCGCGCTTCTCGGACAGCACGTCGTCGATGGTGTTGCGGCCGACCACGCGCCGCACCGAGGCCTGGGCCGCGTCGCGCAGCAGCGGCAGGGGATCCGCCACCCGGTAGCGCGACTTGAAGGCGTCCTGGATGCGGTACTGCACCACGAACGACACGTGGACGATGTTGTTGTCGCTGGTCTGCATCGCGGCCTGGAGCCGCTCCTGCTCGGTCGGCTGCTCCCCGGCGTCGGCCGGGTAGCCGAACTCCTCCTTGGAGACCGAGGCGACGTTCACGATCTCGTGGCGCTCGATCGGCGCCGGCAGCCGCCAGTGGAAGCCGGGCTGCTCCACGGTCTCGACGTACTCGCCGAAGCGGAGCACCACGGCGGACTGGCCCGGCTCCACCGTGAAGAAGGCCCCCCCGAGGTAGAACCAGCCACCGATGCCCGCCGCCAGCAGCAGCAGCAGGCCCAGATTCGCCAAGACTCGTGCCACGCGCGATCCCCCGTTGCCGACCCGTCCGCGCGCTAGCCGCTGCGTTCCCGCACGGCGCGCTCGTAGAAGGGGCGCAGCAGGTCGAGCGGCAGCGGGAAGATCAGCGTGCTGCCCTGCTCCGTCGAGATCTCCGAGAGCGTCTGGAGGTAGCGCAGCTGCATCGCCGAGGGCTGCGCCGAGAGCACGCCGGCCGCCTCGGAGAGCCGCTGGGACGCCTGGAACTCACCCTCGGCGTGGATGATCTTGGAGCGCTTGTCGCGCTCGGCCTCGGCCTGGCGCGCCATCGCCCGCTGCATCTCCTGGGGCAGGTCGATCTGCTTGACCTCGACGGCGCGCACCTTCACGCCCCAGGGCTCGGTCTGCAGGTCGATGATCTCCTGGAGCTTGCGGTTGATCGCGTCCCGCTCCGCGAGCAGCTCGTCGAGCTCCGCCTGGCCACAGACGCTGCGCAGCGTCGTCTGGGCGAGCTGCGAGGTGCCGTACAGGTAGTTCTCGACCTGGATCACCGCCTTCTCGGGGTGGAGCACGCGGAAGTAGAGCACCGCGTTGACCTTCACCGAGACGTTGTCGCGGGTGATCACCTCCTGCGCGGGAACGTCCATCACGATCTCGCGCAGGCTGATCTTCACCATGCGGTCGACGCCGGGGATGATCCAGCGGAAGCCGGCCTCCTTCACCCCGGTGTAGCGACCCAGCCGGAACACCACGCCGCGCTCGTACTCGGCGAGGATCCGGATCCCCGAGATCACCAGCGCCAGGAACACGCCGATGCCGATCACCGGGAGCGTGAGCATCTTCCCCCCTCCTTCCAGCGGGTCTCGAACCCGCGACGGCGGGAGCTTCCCCGAAAGCAGCGGCCGCGGCCACCCCTGCTCCGATCAGCTCTCCTGGGTCACCGGGCGGACCCGCAGCCGCATCCCCCGGACCTCGACGACCTCGACCCGGTCGCCGGCCGCGACCGGCGCGTCCGCCCGGGCGTCCCAGTACTCGCCGCGCACCAGCACGCGGCCCTCCGGGCCGAGCGCCGTGTCGGCCCGCCCCACCATGCCGATCAGCTCCGAGACGCCGGCGGTCTGGCGGCTCCCGATCGTGCGGCCGACCCCGAAGATCACGATCGCGGCAAACAGTCCCATCGCCATGACCGCCGGGAACAGCACCGACCAGAACGAGACGTTGACGTCGCTCACGTCGGGCATGTCGAAGACCATGCTGCCGCCCAGCAGCATGCAGCCGATGCCGGCGGCGAACAGCAGGCCGTAGGACGTGATGAACAGCTCGGCCATCAGCAGCCCGACTCCGACCACGAACAGGATCAGCCCGAGCCAGTCGAACGGCAGGATCTGGAGCGAGATCGCCCCGATGATCAGGCAGGCCGCCCCGATCGCCCCGGGCACGATCAGGCCCGGGTTCGAGAACTCCATGTACAGCCCCAGCAGCCCGGCCATGAGCAGCAGCACGGCGATGTCCGGACTCGCGATCACGTGCAGGAAGCGCTCGAAGGCCGTCATCTCGATCGTGCGCACGGCGGCGCCCGCCAGCGCCAGCGGGCGCTTCTCGCCCCGGATGTCGACCTCGCGGCCGTCGCTCTTGGCGAGCAGCTCGGTGCGGTTCGCCGCCACCAGGTCGATCACGCCCAGCTCGAGCGCCTCGTCGGCGGTGACGGCGACCGCCTCGCGCACGGCCTGGGCAGCCCACTCGACGTTGCGCTCGCGCTGCTGGGCGATCGACTCGATGTAGGCGGCGAGCAGGTTCTCGGCCTTCTCGCCGGCGACGTCGCGCTGCTGGCCGCCCTCCTCGTCGGGCTTCGGGGCCCCGCCGCCCCCCACGCCGACCGGGGATGCCGCGCCGATGCTGGTGCCGGGAGCCATCGCGGCCACGTGCCCGGCCAGCGTGATGAAGGTGCCCGCCGAGCCCGCCCAGGCGCCCGAGGGCGAGACGTAGACGATGACCGGGACCTCGGCGTTGAGCATCGCCTTGATGATGTCCTTGGTGGACGCGACCAGCCCGCCCGGCGTGTCGAGCTCGAGCACGAGCGCCTCGCTGCCGTCCGCCGCGGCCTCCTCGATCGAGGTCTGGATGAACGCCGACGAGGCGGGGTTGATGGTGCCTTCCACGCGGATCACGCTGACGTGCGCGGCCAGCGCCGCGCCCGGCAGTGCCGCCAGCAACGCACAGCAGCTGGCGATCCGTGCTGCGATCCCGCTCACGAGCGATCCTCCCGGAGCTTCTCGACGCGGTCGAGCAGCTCGGCGGCGACCCGGTCCTTCGGCATCAGGGCCAGCTCCTCGACCTCGCCGCCGGGCCACACGAAGCTCACCGCGTTGGCGTTGGTCTCGAAGCCGGCGTCGCTGCGCGAAATGTCGTTGGCCACCATGAGATGGCAGCCCTTGCGGGCGAGCTTGCGGCGCGCCGCCTCGATCACGTCGTGGCTCTCGGCCGCGAAGCCCACCACGATGCGGCCGCCGCCCGCCGCGCCCACCTCGGCCAGGATGTCCGGGTTGCGCACCAGCTCGAGGGTCAGGCCGGCGCCCTCGGCCAGCGCCTCCTTCTTGATCTTGCGCGCGGCGGGACTCGCGGGCCGGAAGTCGGCCACGGCGGCGCTGGCGACGAACACCGTGGCCGCGTCGAGCTCGCTCCGCACCGCCTCGCGCATCGCCAGCGCGGTGTCCACCTCGATGCGGCGCACGCCGGCCGGCGCCGGCAGCGCGGTCGGGCCCGACACCAGCACCACGTCGGCGCCGCGGCGGGCGGCCTCGGCGGCGATCGCGTAGCCCATCCTGCCCGAGGAGCGGTTGGTGATGGCGCGCACGGGGTCGATCGGCTCGCGCGTGCCCCCGGCCGTGACCAGCACCACCTCCCCGACGAGGGAGCGGGTCCCGAGCGCGAGCCGGGCGGCCTCGGCGATCGCCGCGGGCTCGGCCATGCGGCCCTCGCCCTCCCAGCCGCAGGCCAGGGCGCCGGCCTCGGGCCCCACGAAGCGGACGCCGCGCTCGCGCAGCGTCGCGACGTTCTCGCGCGTGGCGGGGTGCTCCCACATGTTCACGTTCATCGCCGGTGCCACCAGCACGGGCGCGCGGGTCGCCAGCAGCAGGGTCGAGACCAGATCGCCCGCGAGCCCCTGGGCGAGCTGGGCGAGCCGGTTGGCCGTGGCCGGAGCCACCACCACCAGGTCGGCCCAGTCGGCCAGCGCGATGTGGTCGATCTGGCCCTCCTGCTCCGGATCGAACAGGTCGGTGCGCACCGACTCGCCCGTCAGCGTCTGCAGCACCAGCGGTGAGACGAAGCGCGTGGCGTTCTCGGTCACGGCGCAGCGCACGCGGTGGCCCGCGCGCACCAGCGCACGCGCCAGCTCCGCGGCCTTGTAGGCCGCGATCCCGCCGCTCACCGCGAGCAGGATGCGGTGCGGCGCGGCGGCGCCGCGAGGCTTCGCGCCGGCCTTGCCAGTTCTGCTCGAGTCACTGATTCCCATGAAAACAGACTGAGTTACGAGGTTACCGAGTGGCCCCGGGGGCGTCGAGCAGGCGCGCCCCGGCGCGCAGCCGCCGCCCCAGCCGGGCCGCGTCGGGCGCCTCGGCGTAGACGCGCAGCACCGGCTCCGTCCCGGACGCGCGCAGCATCAGGAAGCCGTCGTCGAGGGCGAGGTGGAGCCCGTCGCGGCGATCGACCGCCCGCACCGGGCTGCGCTCGACGCGGGCGGGGGGCGCCTCGATCCAGCGCTCGAGCCGCTCGCGCGCGACGGGGTCGACGGCCCGCGCGGCGCGTCCGCAGGCCGAGGAGCCGTGGCGCCGGGTGAGCTCGAGCAGCCGGGCGCGCAGGGGGGCGCGCGTCGAGGCGACGATCTCGGCCAGCAGGCAGCCCGCGACAATCCCGTCCTTGTCGCGTCCCAGCGGCTCCCAGGCGAACCCGCCGCTCTCCTCGCCGGCCACGTCGGCCGTGCCGCGGCGCAGGGCGGCCGAGAGGTGCTTGAAGCCGATCGGGTGGCGCTCGACCGGGAGCCCGTGCGCGGCGGCGACCTGCTCCACGAGCGACCCGGTGGCGATCGAGATCGCCACGCCGCGCCGCACCCGGCCCGTGCGGGCCAGATGGTCGACCAGCAGCGCCACGGCCTCGGTCTCGCTGAGCAGGCGCCCGCCCGCGTCGACCCCGGCGTAGCGGTCGGCGTCCCCGTCGGTGGCGAGGCCCAGGCGCAGGCCGCGGCCGCGCCGCAGGCGGGCGGCGAGCGGGGCCAGACGCGCCGGGGTCGGGTCGGGCGACGCCCCGCCGAAGCGCGGATCGGGGGCCGCCCGGTGGAGCGTCACGCGCGCCCCCAGCTCGCGCAGCGCGCGGTCGCAGACGCCCGCGCCGGTGCCGTGCAGCGCGTCGTAGTGCACGTGGAGCCGAGTGCCCGCGAAGGCGCCGCGGTCGAGCGCGCCGTGCAGCTGGTCGAGATACGGGGTCACCAGGTCCAGCGGCCGCCCGCGCACGCGGCCGCGCGGCGGCTCGCCGCAGGCGAGCGCGCGGCGTGCCAGGCGCTCGATGCGCCGCGTGTCGGCCCGCTCGATCCCGCCCCCCCAAGGACCGAACACCTTGACCCCCTGGTAGGC
>JASJBO010000369.1 GCA_030066475.1 Myxococcota bacterium | reverse complement strand
GGCGTGGCGGAACTTGGTGAGCCGCGGCGGGGACGGCGCCTCCACGGGCGGGGGCGGCTCGAGGAGCGACTCCTCGGCGTTGCTCGCCGCGGCCGGCGCGGCCGGCGCGGGGGCGGGCCCTTCCAGCTCCAGGGCGGGGCCGGGCCCGCTGTCGCCCAGGTCGAGCGCGTGGTCGAGCGCTGGAGCGTCCGCCTCCGGCGCCGCCTTGGCAGGCCCGGGATCGGGCTCGGGCTCGTCCGGCAGCTCGAGCATCGGCTCGTCGGACGACTCGATCGCCTCGTCCAGCAGGATCTCGGCGCCGGCCTCGTCCGTGAGAGGGCCCGATGCACGCTCGAGATCGGGGTCGAGGCCGTCGGGGGGCGCCACCAGCTCGCGCACCAGCTCGAGCGTCCGCTTCACGCCGTCCGGGGCGGCGCCGGCGAGAGCGTCGTCGTCGAACAGGAAGCCCAGGGTCTCGCCGAACGAGAGCGTGGCGTCCAGGGCCACCGACCAGGCACCGGCGCCGTCGAGGTCCTCGCCCTGGAGCTCGTAGACGGCCGAGATGCCGGCCTCCAGCGAGCGCACGACCACGGCGAAGCAGCGCTGTCCCTGCTCGAGGTGGACCAGCAGCGCCGCGCGAGCGGGCCCGGGGGGCAGCTCGGCGGTCGACACCACCGGCGTGTTGAGCGAGAGCCGCACCGCGACCAGGCGGTCCTCGATCAGGATCAGCGGCCGCTCCCGGGAGGCGAACATGCGGGACCCATCGGCGGGACGGGAGCCGCTCTTGAGGCTCAGGAGCCCGCAGCGTTCGGTCGAAGCCTACGCAGCGCAAGCGGGAATCCGGGGCCCGTGGCGAGCCGGACCGGGGGCCGGGCCTCTTTCCTCCCCGGGGCGGCGGGATAGACTCCCGGGAGCGGCGTCCGCGGAGGCAGAGTTGTCCGATTCGGAATCAGGAGAAGCCGCGTCGGGGCCCGAGCGCGGCGCGCCGTCGCGGCCGGAGGGCGCCGCGAGGAAGGCGCTCGAGCGGGTCGATCGTGTCGCCATCCGCTTCGTCGGCGATTCCGGCGACGGCATGCAGCTGACGGGGACCAAGTTCACCGAGTCCACCGCGCTCGCCGGCAACGATCTCTCGACGCTGCCCGACTTCCCCGCCGAGATCCGCGCGCCGGCCGGCACGCTCGCCGGCGTCTCCGGCTTCCAGATCCACTTCGCCTCGGAGAACGTGCGCACCCCGGCCGACCAGCCGGACGTGCTGGTGGCGTTCAACCCGGCCGCGCTGCGCGCCACCGTCGACGAGGTGCGCCCGGGCGGCATGGTGATCGTGAACGTCGACGCGTTCACCGAGAAGAACCTCGAGCGGGCCGGCTACGAAGAGGATCCGCTGCCCGCCCTGCGCGACCGCTTCCGGCTGGTCGAGATCCCGCTGGCCAAGCTGAACTTCGAGGCGATCAAGGACCTCAAGCTGAGCCAGCGCGAGGGCGGGCGCTCCAAGAACTTCTTCGCGCTCGGACTGATGTACTGGCTCTACGGCCGGCCGATCGAGCCCACCCTCGAGTGGATCGACAGTCGTTTCCGCGACCCCGTGCGCGAGGCCAATCGCCGCGTGCTGCGCGCGGGCTATCACTTCGGCGAGACCAGCGAGCTGTTCCCGGTCTCGTTCGAGGTGCCGCGCGCGAAGATCGAGCCGGGCCCGTATCGGAACATCACCGGCAACACCGCGCTGGCGTGGGGGGCGGTCGCCGCGAGCGTGCGCATGGAGACGCCGCTGTTCCTGGGCGCGTACCCGATCACGCCCGCCAGCGACGTGCTGCACGAGCTGGCCAAGCACCGCCACTTCGGCGTGAAGACCTTCCAGGCCGAGGACGAGATCGCGGCCGTCTCCTCGGCCGTGGGCGCCTCCTTCGCCGGCGACCTGGGCATGACCGTGACGAGCGGCCCGGGCTTCCTGCTCAAGCAGGAGGCGATCAACCTCGCGGTCGTGGCCGAGCTGCCCCTGGTGGTGGTGGACATCCAGCGCGCTGGCCCGTCCACCGGCCTGCCGACCAAGACCGAGCAGGCGGATCTGCTCACCGCGCTGCTCGGCCGCAGCTCCGACAGCCCGATGCCGGTGCTGGCCCCGGCCACGCCCGCCGAGTGCTTCCACGTCATGCTCGAGGCCTTCCAGCTCGCGGTGCGCTACATGACGCCGGTGGCGGTCCTGTCGGACGGCTACCTCGCCAACAGCGCCGAGCCGTGGCGGATTCCCGACCTCGAGACGCTGCCCCGCGACCCGGTCTGCTACCGCACCGACCCCGAGGGCTTCGCGCCGTACGTCCGCGACGAGCAGACCCTGGCGCGGCCCTGGGCGGTCCCGGGCACCGCGGGCCTCGAGCACCGCATCGGAGGCCTCGAGAAGCAGGACGGCACCGGCAACGTGTCGTACCTGCCCGAGAACCACGAGCGCATGACCTGGCTGCGCCACGAGAAGGTGGCGCGCATCGCCGCCGAGCTGCCGCCCGTCGAGGTGAACGGCCCCGAGAGCGGCCGGCTGCTGGTGATCGGCTGGGGCGGCACCTACGGCGCCATCACCTCGGCCGTCGAGGAGGCGCGCGCCGCGGGGCGCTCGGTCTCGAGCGTGCACCTGCGCCACCTCAATCCGTTCCCGGCCGACCTCGGCGAGGTGATCGGCCGCTTCGAGCGGGTGCTGGTGCCGGAGCTGAACCGGGGGCAGCTCGCGCTGCTGCTGCGCGCCGCCTATCTCGCGCCGGCCCGCAGCTACGCGAAGGTGCAGGGCCAGCCCTTCAAGATCGCGGAGCTGCGCGCGCAGATCGACGCAGCGCTCGAAGGGGATTCCTGATCATGGCAGAAGCGCTCCCCAGGCTCGGCAAGCGCGACTTCGAGTCGGACCAGGAGATCCGCTGGTGTCCGGGCTGCGGCGACTACTCGGTGCTGGCCAACGTGCAGCGGCTGATGCCCGACCTGGGCGTCGCCCGCGAGGACCTGGTGTTCGTGTCGGGCATCGGGTGCTCGAGCCGCTTCCCCTACTACATGAACACGTATGGCTTCCACACCATTCACGGGCGCGCTCCCGCCTTCGCCACCGGGATCAAGCTGGCGCGCCCGGAGCTCTCGGTGTGGGTCGTCACCGGCGACGGCGACGGGCTCTCGATCGGCGGCAATCACCTGCTGCACGCCATCCGGCGCAACGTCGACCTCCAGATCCTGCTGTTCAACAACCGCATCTACGGCCTCACCAAGGGCCAGTTCTCGCCGACCTCGCGGCTCGGCATCCGCAACAAGGCGGCGCCGCTCGGCGTGATCGACTACCCGATCGATCCCATCTCGTTCGCGCTCGGGGCGGGCGCCACCTTCGTGGCGCGCACCGTGGACGTCGACGCCAAGGGCCTCCAGGAGGTGCTGCGCCGCGCCCACGCGCACCCGGGCACCGCCTTCGTCGAGATCCTCCAGAACTGCCCCGTCTACAACGACGGCGAGTGGGAGGCGATCGAGGACAAGAAGACGCGGGTCGAGGTGGGTCTGCCGCTCGAGCACGGCCAGTCGCTGGTGTTCGGCAAGCCGGGGCGACGGCGCGGCATCCGCATCGAGCACGGCGTGCCGCACGTGGTGGCGCTGGGCGACGACGACGACCCCGCGGAGCACGGCGTGGCGGTGCACGACGAGAAGCACGAGAGCCCCGCCTACGCCTTCGCCCTGGCGAGCCTGCGGCCGCCCGACTTCCCGATCCCCGTCGGCGTGATGCGCGCCGTGCAGCGTCCCAGCTACGAGAAGCTGCTGACCGGCCAGATCGACGCCGCCGTGGCCGAGCGCGGCGCCGGCGACCTCGAGGCGCTGCTCCACTCCGGCGACACCTGGCAGGTCGAGGGCTAGGCCAGATCGGGGCAGCGCTTGGCGAGGGTCTCGCCGATCTCGGCGGGTGAGGCGGCGACGGAGACACCCGCGGCCTCGAGCGCGGCGATCTTGTCGGCCGCCCTGCCCTTGCCGCCCGCGATGATGGCGCCGGCGTGGCCCATGCGCTTGCCGGGCGGGGCGTTCTGGCCCGCGATGAACGAGACCACCGGCTTGCTCATGTGATCGCGCACGAACTCGGCGGCGGTCTCCTCGGCGCTGCCGCCGATCTCGCCGATCAGGATCACCGCCCTGGTGTCGGGGTCGGCCTCGAACAGCTCGAGGGCGTCCACGAAGGTGGTCCCGATCACGGCGTCGCCGCCGATCCCTACGCAGGTCGACTGGCCGATGCCGAGCCGCGAGAGCTGGTCGACGGCCTCGTAGGTGAGCGTGCCCGAGCGCGAGATCACGCCGACCGGTCCCGGCTTCGTGATCTGCGCCGGCATGATGCCGATGCGGCACTGCTCGGGCGTGACCAGGCCCGGGCAGTTGGGCCCGACCAGGCGGGTCGGCGAGTCGCGCAGCGCGCGCTTGGCGCGCAGCATGTCGAGCGCCGGGATGCCCTCGGTGATGCAGACGACCAGCTCGATGCCCGCGTCGGCCGCCTCGAGGATCGCGTCGGCCGCGCCCGGCGGCGGCACGAACACCACCGAGGCGTTGGCGCCGGTCTCGGCCACGGCCTCGCGTACGGTGTCGAAGGTGCGGATGCCGTCGAGCTCCTGGCCGCCCTTGCCGGGGGCCACGCCGCCCACCACCGTGCTGCCGTACTCGATCGACAGCCCCGCGTGGTAGCGGCCCATGCGGCCCATGCCCTGCACCAGGATGCGCGTGTTGCGGTCGCAGAGGATCGCCATCGGCCTCAGGCTCCCTTCGCCGCCGCGACGGCGCGCTCGGCCGCCTCGCGGAAGGTCTCGGCCGGGGTGATGTCGAGCCCCGACGCCGCCAGGATCTCGCGGCCCTGCTCCGAGCTGGTGCCCTGGAGCCGCACCACCAGCGGCACCTCGACGCCCAGCTCCTTGGCCGCCGCCACCACGCCCTCGGCCACCAGGTCGCAGCGCACGATGCCGCCGAAGATGTTGACCAGGATCGCCTTCACGTTGGCGTCCTCGAGGATCAGCTTGAAGGCGGCCGCCACGAGCTCCTGGTTGGTGCCACCCCCGACGTCCAGGAAGTTCGCCGGCGCGCCGCCTGCCACCCGGAGCATGTCGAGCGTGGCCATCGCCAGCCCCGCCCCGTTGACCAGGCAGCCGATGTCGCCGTCCAGCCCCACGTAGGCCAGGTCGAGCTCGTTGGCCTCGCGCTCGCGGGCGTCTTCCTCGTCGGGATCGCGCAGCGCCGCCACGTCGGCGTGGCGGTAGAGCGCGTTGTCGTCGAGGTTGAGCTTGGCGTCGAGCGCCAGCAGGTCGCCGGACTTCGTCACCACCAGCGGATTGATCTCGGCCAGCGAGCCGTCCTTCTCGAGGAACAGCCGGTAGAGCCCGCCCAGGAAGACCTCGAGCCCGGCGACGGCGTCGGCGCCCAGACCGAGCCCGAAGGCCACGCGCCGCACGTGGAACGGCTGCAGACCGGTGGCGGGGTCGACGTGGACCGTGAGGATCTTCTCGGGCGTCTTCGCCGCGACCTCCTCGATCTCCATGCCGCCCTCGGTCGAGGCGATGATCGCCAGGCTCTCGTCGGCCCGGTCGAGCACGACGCCCAGGTACAGCTCGCGGTCGATCTCGCAGCCGGCCTCGACGTAGACCTTGCGCACCAGCCTGCCGGCCTCGCCGGTCTGGTGGGTCTTGAGCGTCATGCCGAGGATCTCGCTGGCCGCCTGCTTCGCCTCCGACGGCGACTTCGCCAGCTTGATCCCGCCCGCCTTGCCGCGGCCGCCGGCGTGGATCTGGGCCTTCACCACCACCACGTCGCCGCCGAGCGCGCGCGCCGCGGACTCGGCCTCGGCCGGCGTGGTGGCGAGCTGCCCCTCGGGAACCGGCACGCCGTAGTCGCGCAGCAGCCCCTTCGCCTGGTACTCGTGGACGTTCACGAGCTAGAGCTCGATCGAGTCGACGAGCGAGCGGACGTGCTCGACCGAGGCGTCGAAGGCCTTGCGCTCGTCGCCGTCGAGCTCGAGCTCGATGATGCGCTCGACGCCGCCGGCGCCCAGCACGCAGGGCACGCCCACGTACAGGCCGTTCACCCCGTACTCGCCCTCGCACAGACAGGCGCAGGCCAGCACCCGCTTCTTGTCGCGCAGGATCGACTCGGCCATCTCGATCGCGCTGAGCGCCGGCGAGACGAAGGCCGAGCCGGTCTTCAGCAGCGCCACGACCTCGCCGCCCGCCTTCTTGGTGCGCTCGACGATCGCGTCGATCTTGTCCTGCGGCAGCAGCACGCTGACCGGGATGCCGTTCACCGTGCAGTAGCGCACCAGCGGCACCATGGTGTCGCCGTGGCCGCCCAGCACGAGCGCGGTCACGTCCTGCACCGAGACGCCGAGCTCCCAGGCCACGAAGGCGCGGAAGCGCGCCGAGTCGAGCACGCCGGCCATTCCCACCACGCGATTCTTGGGGAAGCCCGACACCTCCTTGAAGGTGTAGACCATCGCGTCGAGCGGGTTGCTCACCACGATCACGTAGGCGTCGGGCGCGTTGTCGCGCACGCCCTCGGCCACCTGCTTCATGATCGACAGGTTGGTCTTGAGCAGGTCGTCGCGCGACATGCCGGGCTTGCGCGCCAGGCCCGCGGTGATGATCACCACGTCGGCGCCGGCGATGCCGGTGTAGTCGTTCGCGCCCGAGATGCTGGCATCGCTGCCCGCCAGCGGCGCGCCCTCGGCGAGGTCGAGCGCCTTGCCCTGCGGCATGCCCTCCACCACGTCGAAGATCACGACGTCGCCGAGTTCGCGGTAGGCGATCTGCTCGGCGAGCACGCCGCCGATGTTGCCGCCGCCGATCAGTGCGATCCTGGGTCTGGGCATGGTTGGGGCCCCCGTCTAGCTCATGTTGTTGATGATGGCGTCGCCGAACTCCGAGCACTTCAGCACCGTCGCTCCGTCCATCAGACGCTCGAAGTCGTAGGTCACGGTCTTGGCGGCGATCGAGCGGGAGATGCCGGTCTCGATCAGGTCCGCCGCCTCCTGCCAGCCGAGATGCGTCAGCATCATCACGCCCGACAGGATCACCGAGCTGGGATTCACCTTGTCCTGCCCGGCGTACTTGGGCGCGGTGCCGTGGGTCGCCTCGAAGATGCCGTGGCCGGTCTGGTAGTTGATGTTGGCGCCGGGGGCGATGCCGATGCCGCCCACCTGGGCCGCCAGCGCGTCGGACAGGTAGTCGCCGTTCAGGTTCATG
>JASJBO010000368.1 GCA_030066475.1 Myxococcota bacterium | reverse complement strand
GGAGGTAGTCGGCGCGGGGGCCCCAGGCGTGGTCGCCGCCGGGGGTGCAGACCAGGACGCCGCGTTCGACCAGGTCGGAGAAGGCGGCCTCGAGGTTGGGGAGCCAGGCCGAGCGCTCGCGGCGGGCCAGCTCGGCGGGGGTGCGCACGCGCGGCGCGCCACTCGGGTCGCCGAGGGAGGCCGCGGCCAGCGCGTAGTCGCGGCAGACGGGCTCGAACAGGGCTCGAAGCAGATCGCGCATGCGCGCGTCCTCGAGCGCGGCGCCGAGGTCGCGTGCCGGGGGCTCGGCATGGGCGTTGCGGCGGAGCTGGTGCACCACCACCGGGTGCCAGCCGAACGCCGCGCGCAGCTCCGGGAAGAAGGCGTGCTCGAAGTGATGGCGGACGCAGCCCGCCAGCACGGGGTCGAGCGTCTCGGCGCCGTCGAGCGAGCTGTCGAGCACACGCACGCCGCGGGCCTCGAGGACCCCGCGCAGCCAGTCCACGTCGAGGCCGGGAACGCCCGCGCGGGCGACGAACGCGCGCAGGTGGTAGGTCGTCGCGCACGTGCTGCGCTGGAGGCGACCCAGCAGCTCCTGGCTCACGGCATGGACGTCGCTCTCGAGATCGAGGCAGAGCGGCTCGTCGCAGCTCAGGTGGATGCGGCCGAGGTCGAGCTGCCCGCGCAGCGCCCGCAGGCTCCACGACAGCAGCGCCCCGAGGCGCATCGGCGGCCGCGGGTCGCCGCGCAGCTCGCCGGCGAAGACGCCCTCCTCGGGCACGCGGTCGTAGCTCACCGCCACCGGCAGCAGCGCGCAGGGCACGCCAGTAGCCTGGAGGCTGCGCAGCACGCCCCGCTTCGGCGGCAGGAAGCGTCGCGAGCGGCTGCGGCTCCCCTCCACGAAGAACTCGAGGGTGCGCCCCTCCCGCACCAGCTCGTGCACCTGGCGGGTGAGCTCCTTGTCCTCGCGGCCGCGCCCGCGCTCCAGGTAGAAGGCGCCGAGCCCCGTGAGCGCGCGCCCCAGCAGCGGGATGCGCGCGAACTCGCGCGCCGCGGCCACCTTCGGCAGCGCGATGCGCAGATCCGGGTGCGCGAACGCGAGGTACGAGCACAGCACGAAGTCGAGATAGCTGCGGTGGCTGGGTGCCAGGACCAGCACGGAGCCCGGCGGCACGCCGCGGCGCGCGCGCTCGAAGGAGTCGGCGTCGATGCTCACGAGCTGCGTGCAGCGCCGCAGCACCTTCGAGACGGCCCAGCCGGCGACCCGGATCAGCGCGCTGCCGTTGGGCTGGCCCAGGGCCCAGCGCGCATCGCCCGGCCGGCCCCGCACGCCCCGCCCCGCGAGCGGGTGCGCGCTGCGGTCGCCTCCGAGCAGATTCCGGTGGATGCCGCGGCAGGCGCGCGAGACGTAGAGCTGCGGGTCGAAGCCCGGCAGCGCCAGCGGGCGCCCGCTGCGGAAGTCGAAGCTGCGCCCGGTGAAGTACGGGAAGATCGCGTTGAGCGTCTCGAGCCGGTCGAGCAGACGCCGCCCGCGCTTGCGGTCGCGCGCGGAGCGCAGGCCCGCGAGCCGCACGGGCAGCCGCTGGTGGAGCGCCTCGGCCAGCCGGAAGCGCCAGCCGCGCGGCCCCACGTAGGCCACCCGCGGCGGGCGAGCGACCGGGTGCGACGTGAAGAAGCCGAGGATGCGCTCCCGGCAGTCGAGGATGCTCGGCGCCTGCGCCAGCCCCGCCGTCACGTGGTGGATCGGCACGCCGCCGGCGCGCGGAGGCGCTCCGCTGACCTCGATGGTGCGCTCGGCGACCCAGTCGACCGGCACCAGGTCGATGCGCGCGTCGAGGTCGCCGATCACGGCGCGCAGGTAGCCGGTCCCGATCAGCGACACGAACGCGGCGAACGCCGCGGAGCTGTCGATCCAGCCCGGCAGGGGCCGCCGCCAGGCCGCCGAGATGATGCTGGGCCGCACGATCGAGCGCGGCAGGTCCCCGCCGCGCTCGACCCACAGGTGCTCCGCCAGGCACTTGGTCAGCGTGTAGGTGTTCGGGTGTCCGGTCGCCTCGAGCAGGTCGTCCTCGCGCACCGCCCCGGAACGGATCGCCGCCAGCAGGTCGGCCGCCGGCTGCGGCAGCGGCGCGAGGGTCTCCTCGACCGGCACGCCGTCGCCCGGATGCGGCGTCACGTAGGCGGTCGACACGGTCACGGCGTGGACCAGCCGGCGGCACGCCCGCGCCAGCTCGAGCACGTGGAGCACCGAGCCCACGTTCGCCGAGGTGGCCTGCACCAGCGGCAGATCGAAGTCGACGGAGGCGGCGCTGTGGATCACGTGCGTCACCTCGCGCGTGAGGCGCCGCCAGTCGTCGAACGCCAGCCCGCAGCCCGGCTGCTCGAGGTCGCAGTGGATCGGCACCACGAGCGACTGCCAGCCCGCGGGCAGGTCCGCAAAGCACTCCGCGGTGGCCACGTCGCGCTCGAAGCGATGCTGGGCGCCGCGATCGCCGCGCGCCCGCACCAGCACGAAGATGCGCTCCACCGCCAGCTCGGCGCGCCGCCGCAGCAGCTCCCCAAGCACCACCTTGCCGAGGAAGCCGGTGGCTCCCGTCAGCAGGACCACGCGCCGCGCGGGCGCGCCCGACCCGGTTGCCCCGGCGCTCAACGGCCGGCGGTCTCGGGCTCGGAGCCGGGCCGCTGGTTGGCGCAGCCGAACACGTCGCCTGGGTCGACGGCGCGCTTGACCTGCTCGATCCAGTCGAGCGCCGCGGGTGACCAGATGCGCGACAGGAAGCGGCCGCGCAGCTTGCCGACGCCGTGGTGGTGCGAGAGCGAGCCGCCGCTGCGCAGGATCTCGTCGCGCGCGCAGCGCTCGAGCTCGGCGTAGGTCTCGCTCGCGTTCGCCACGCCCTTGCTGTAGATCGCGAAGTAGAAGTAGATGCACACACCCGTCTGGTAGAGCTGCGTCACGCGGCAGGTGATGAAGGGCTTGCCGGGCAGCCCGCGCTTCGCGTGCTCCTCGCGCACCCGCCGTTTCACGTTCTCGCAGAGCGCCAGCGCCTGGCTCCACGGCACCGAGGTCTCGAACGACTCCGCGATCAGGTGGTGCTTCATGATGAAGTCGCGGATGTAGGCGATGCCGAAGGTGAGCTGGTAGCCGCGCTTGCCGTTCTCGGCGCCGGCCTGCATCCCGCCGTGCCGCCCGAACAGCTGCTTGGCGGCGGCCTCCTGGGCCTCCACCTCGCTGCGGCTGCCCTCGTAGACGAGCGTGCAGGCCACCATCCGGTCCGGGTCGAAGCCGCGCAGGCGGGTCACGTAGAGCTTCTCGAGCCGCCGCACCAGCGCCTTGGCGCCCGTCGCGCGCGGCTTGAGCGTCTGGCTCAGCTGGAACTGGAGGTTGTCGACCAGGCGCACGCTCGCCGGCGGCGCGGCCTCGCGCATCAGGTCGTACAGGAACGCCACGCCCTGCTCGAAGCTCGGGAACAGGATCGCGTCGTAGCGCTGCACCTCGGGCAGCGGGAACAGCTTCACCACGGCGCTGGTCACGATGCCGAGCCGCCCCTCGGAGCCGAAGATCCAGCGCCGCGCGTCGGCGCCCACCGACTCGCGCGGCCCCACCGCCTCCCGCGACAGCACGCCGCGCGGCGTGGAGACCCGCACGTCGAGCACCAGGTCCTCGATGTTGCCGTAGCGGTTCTTCTTCATGCCGCTGGCGTGCGTGGCGATCCAGCCGCCAAGCGTCGAGAACTCGATGCTGTCGGGCTCGTGGCCCATCGTGAAGCCGTACTCGGCGAGCTGCTCCACCAGGTGCCGGCCGACGGCGCCGGCCTGCACCCGCGCCATCAGGTTGGTGGGGTCGATCCACAGGATGCGGTTCAGCCGCGCCAGGTCGACCGACACGATCGGGCGCTCCTCGTCGGGCGGGCAGCGCAGCGCGTCGGTCACGTTGGTGCCGCCGCCGTACGGAATCAGGCAGACGCCGTGGCGCTCGGCGGCCTCGACCAGCGCGTCGACGTCCTCCTCGCGCTGCGGCAGGACGATCAGGTCGGGAACGCGCTCGAGACGCTCGTACTTGATCGCCCACATCTCCTCTTGCGTGTGCCCGTGCCCGTGGCGCAGTCGCTCGAGCGCGTCGGTCTCGATGGCGTCCTCGGGCAGGAACTTGCGCACCTCCTCGAGGAACGCGGGACACGGCCGCGGCTCGGGGACCTGCGGCGGATACTGCGACGGATGCCGATCGTCGGCGCTCAGCAGCGCGCCGATCTGCTCGCACATCCAGGGCAGCACGTCGGGCAGCTCCTGGCCCGAGAGCTCGTAGCGCGAGCCGCTGAGCCGAACCACGCCGTCGGCGCTGACCGTGAAGGCCGTGTCGCGGAAGCCCCAGACGTCGCGGCTGATCGCGTCGTCGCCGTCGCTCGGCGGGTCGCCGGGCACGATCCGGTCGGGCAGTCGCCCCTGCGCGAGCTGGCCGCCGCTCGGCGTCCGCAGATCGGGTCGCTCGGATCCCATTCCATCCCCCCGCGCCGCCGGCGCCGGGCGGGCGCGGGCGACGCGCGGAGCGTACCGGGTTTTGGCGCCGGGGTCCCTGCCGATTCGAGCCCTCGGGCCCCGGCGTGGCCCCCCGCGCTAGGCTTCCGGGCAGTCGCCCGCCCGCGCCCAGGACCCTTCCGGCGAGCCCCCGCGCGACCGGACGGGCAGGAGGTTCGATTCCGTGTCCCAGGCCACCTCGCAGAGCCCGGCGGATCAGCTCGTCTTCAGCGCGGAGGAGCTGCTGGCCAGCGGCGACTACGCCGAGCCGCTGCTGGCGGGCGGCGTCCGCTGCCACGGCGGCTTCACCCCGGAGGGCCACTACCGCTCCCCCCGGACGATCCACCGCGGGCCCGCGATCCGGGCCTGGCAGGCCCGCCTGGAGCGCGAGGGCGCCGCGCTGATCGAGGTCCGGCGCGCCCTGATGCCCCCGCAGTATCCCAACGTCGAGCAGGCGAAGCTGCTGCTGCGCCAGGGCGTGCGCGACCCGATCGTGCGCACGCTCACCGTGATCTCGATCGTCGAGGGCTTCGGGGCGATCATCCGCGACGTCCGCGTGCCGGATCTCGAGGCGCTCGTGGTGGAGCCGATCGAGGGGACCGCCCTCGCCCACCTGCGCGGGGGGCTGTTCGAGGCCCACGCCCGCGACGAGTCGGGCTACCGCGACGAGGGGGGCCACAAGCAGATGTGGGAGGCGGCGCGCGACCTCGCGCTCGAGAGCCCGAAGGTGCCGGGCGACGTGCTGATGCGCATGATGAGCCGCCGCGGCCGCGGCGAGCGCGCGGAGCCCGCCTTCCCGCAGCTCGAGCCGAAGCTCGAGCGCATGCTCGCGATCATGGTCCAGGTGCTGGCCGTCGAGGTGTTCGCCGAGGGCACCTTCGAGTGGGGCAAGGCGGTGCTGAGCGATCCCGAGGTGTCGGCCGCTCCGGAGGCCGCAGGCGCCATGGTGGGCTACATCCAGGCCGACGAGAGCCCCCACGTCGAGTACCTGCGCACCGCTCTCTCGGAGCTGCGCGCGCGCACGCTGCGCACCGTCGACGGCAAGACCCTGCCGGGCCGCGAAGTGGTGGACGGGCTGCTCCACCGCACCCTGCGCACCCTCACGCACAACCGCCCCCGCGAGCAGCGCGAGGACATCCGCGAGAGCCTGCGCGAGGCGATGCAGGTGGCGCGCGACCCGAAAGGCCTGCTCGAGGCGTTCGACGCGCTCGAGTCGGCCTGGACGCCGCCCGCGCGCACCGGCTTCGAGCCCGCCAGCGCATGAACGCGCTCACGCGGCTGCGCCGCACCGGGGTGGTGGCCCGCACCGCCGCGGCGTTGTGGCTGCTCTACAAGGTCCCCCACTGGACGCGACGGCTGCTGCGACGGCCCGAGCCGGCCAGCCTCGACCCCACGCACGCGCGCGCCGCCCGCCTGGTGCTGGCCTGCGCCCTCGACCTGCGCGGCGTCATCATCAAGATGTGCCAGGTCGTCGCCACGCGCGCCGACCTGTTCCCGCCGGCCTTCGTCGACCCGCTCAAGCAGTGCCACGACGCGGTGCCGCCGAAGCCGTTCTCGGTGGTGCGCGAGGCCGTCGAGCGCGAGCTGGGCGCCTCGCTCGGAGAGGTGTTCGCGGAGTTCGCCGAGCAGCCGGTGGCGTCCGCCTCGCTGGCCCAGGTGCACCTCGCGCGCCTGCGCGACGGCCGCGACGTGGCCGTCAAGGTGCAGTACCCGGACATCGAGGAGATCGTCCGCACCGACCTCGCCAACATGCGGCGCGCGTGTCGGATCTACGAGTTCTTCGATCCCCAGCCGATCGAGCTGCTGCCGCTCCTCGAGGAGCTGACCCGTCACCTGGCGCTCGAGCTCGACTTCCGCCGCGAGGGCGAGAACGCCGACCGCATCCGCGAGCTGTTCGCCGAGGACGACCACGTGGTGGTGCCCGGCATCCACCACGAGCTCTCGACCGCGCGCGTGCTCGTGATGGAGCGGGTGGGCGGGATCAAGATCACCGAGCGCGAGAAGATCGAGGCCGAGGGGCTCGACCCGGCCGACGTCATGCAGGACCTGATGCACATCTACGTGCGCATGATCCTCGCCGCCGGCTTCTTCCAGGCCGACCCGCATCCGGGCAACCTGTTCGTCACGCCGCAGGGGCGCATCGTGGTGCTCGACTTCGGGCTCGCCAAGGAGCTGCCCGAGGGCTTCGGGCTGGGGCTGTTCGAGCTGATGTTCTCGCTGATGACGATGAACGAGTCGGCGATGATCCGCGCTTTTCAGGAGCTGGGCTTCCAGACGAAGACCGGCGACACCGACACCTTCGTGGCGATCGCCCGCCGCATGCTCAAGCGCAGCGAGTCGGGCCGCTTCGAGGGCGAGTTCACCGAGGACATGACCGACGAGCTGTTCGAGGCGATCCGCGAGAACCCGGTGGTCGCGGTGCCCAGCGACTTCGTCCTGGTGGGGCGGGTCTTCTCGCTGCTGTCCGGCATCGCCCACACGCTCGGCCACCGCGCCAACGTGCTGCAGGCGATGGGCGCGGCCCCGGGCTAGACCACACCCTCCCAGAAGCCGGCGACGGCATCCACGTCGAACGGAAACGTCCACATCTCGGCGATGAGGCCGTTCTCGACGCGACCCATGCACGCGTAGTCCACCTCGGCCCGGCGCTCCTCGCGGCGCATGGATACGTGGAAGAAGATCAGGAAGCGCGTCTCGCTGGCCAGCAC
>JASJBO010000367.1 GCA_030066475.1 Myxococcota bacterium | reverse complement strand
GACTCGCTCTGCGCCGTGTGGCGCGACCCCGACTTCGATCCGGGCCGCCGCGCGGTCTACTACCTGCGGGTGCTCGAGAACCCGAGCTGCCGCTGGAGCCAGCGACAGTGCCTGTCGCTCCCCGAGGGAGAGCGTCCCGCGGCGTGCACGGACCCCTCGGTACCGACTACGATCCAGGAGCGGCTGTGGACCGCCCCGATCTGGTACGAGGGTGGCTGAGACCGCCAGGCACGACAAGGAGAGCGACCGTGAGCGAAGGCATCCTCGAGAGGGTCCGGGCGATCGACGTCGACACGCACATCACCGAGCCCGCCGACGTCTGGACCTCGCGCGTCTCGAGCAAGTGGGGCGACCGGGTGCCGCACGTGAAGCGCGTGGACGGTCGCGACATCTGGCTCATCGGCGACCAGTTCGTGGGCGGCCCGGGGTGGGTGACGGCCGCCGGCTTCGACGGCTCCTTCCCCGAGAGTCGCAGCGGCTACGACGACATCCCGCGGAGCGCCTACGACGCCAAGGCGCGCCTCGAGTACATGGACTCCGAGGGGATCTGGGCGCAGGTGCTCTACCCGAACGTGGGCGGCTTTGGCTCCGGCGGCTTCCTCAAGCTCGGAGAGCCGGCGCTCATGCTCGAGTGCGTGCAGGCCTACAACGACTTCCTGGTCGAGTGGTGCAGCGAGGATCCCCGCCGGCTCGTGCCCGTGGCCGCCATGCCCTTCTGGGACGTCGAGGCCTCGGTGAAGGAGGTGGAGCGCGCCTTCGAGATCGGCCACAAGTCGATCCTGGCCTGCTCGGAGCCCCAGGCCTTCGGCCAGCCGCGCCTGGCCGACAAGCACTGGGAGCCCTTCTGGCGCGCCGTCGAGGAGACGGGCCTGCCCATCAGCTTCCACATCGGGTCGGGTGGCTTCGACGACCTCATGAACGACACCGCCAACATCGGCGTGAAGGCGAACTTCGGTCGGGCCTCGTCCACGATCTTCATGCAGAACATGAACTGCATCGCGGACCTCGTCTTCGGCGGCATCTGCCACCGCCATCCCGACCTCAAGCTGGTGTCGGTGGAGAGCGGCGTCGGCTGGGTGCCCTCCTTCCTCGAGGCCTGCGACTGGCAGTGGACCAACGGACAGGTCGCGAAGGAGCACCCCGAGTGGGACCTGCTGCCGAGCGAGTACTTCAAGCGTCAGATCTGGGCCTGCTTCTGGTTCGAGAACAAGAGCCTGCACCCGGCCATCGAGCAGCTCGGCGACAACCTGCTCTGGGAGACCGACTTCCCGCACCCCACCTGCCAGCACCCCGGGCCGTCGAACGGGCTGTCGCGGCGCCCCAGCGAGTACGCGGACGATGTGCTGGGCGACCTGCCCGAGGCGACGCAGCGCAAGATCCTCCACGACAACGCCGCGGCGCTCTACGGGCTCGACTGATCGCGGAGGGGTCGCCGGCGTGACGCTCGACTACGACCCGTTCTCCTACGGGACGCAGGAGGATCCCTATCCGATCTTCCGGCGCCTGCGCGAGGAGGCGCCGGCCTGGTGGAGCGAGCGGCACGGGTTCTGGGCGATCTCCCGCTACGACGACGTCTTCGCGGCGCTGAAGGACCCGAGGCGCTACTCGAGCCGCCACGGCCTCACCCTCGAGAAGGGCTTCGAGGACCAGGCGGTCGCCATCTTCGGCATGCTCGCCATGGACCCGCCGCGCCACGACAGCCACCGCGCGCTGGTCTCCAAGGGCTTCACCCCGCGCCGCGTCGCCGAGCTCGAGCCCCGGATCCGGGAGCGCGCGAACACGCACGTCGACGCCCTGGCGGCCCGAGGGAGCGGCGACTTCATCGCGGAGGTGGCGGCCCGCGTTCCCATGGAGGTGATCGGCGAGCTGCTCGGCGTCCCCGAGTCCGACCGCCAGACCCTGCGCGGGCTCTCGGACGCCATGGTGCACCGCGAGGAGGGCAGCACGGAGATCTCGGCCGAGTCGATGCAGGCCTCGCAGGACCTGCGCGCCTATTTCACCGGTTGGGTCGCCGACGCCAAGCGGCGCGGCCGGGACGACCTCGCCGGCACCATCCTACGCGCCGAGATCGAGGGCGAGCGGCTCGGCGAGGACGAGGTGATCGGCTTCCTCTTCCTGCTGGTGCTGGCCGGCAACGAGACCACGGCCCACCTGCTGGGCAACGCGGTCTACTGGCTCTGGCGCCACCCCGACCAGCGCCGCCTGGTAGAGCGGGACCCCTCGCGCATCCCCGACTGGGTGAACGAGACGCTGCGCTTCGACACCGTGACCCAGGGCGTGGCCCGCACCGTCGACGAGGATCACGAGCTCCACGGCACGAAGCTCCGCGCCGGAGACCGCGCCATGCTGCTGCTGGCCTCGGCCAACCGCGACCCGCGCGCCTTCCCGGAGCCCGATCGCTTCGACCTCGAACGGGACACCTCGGGCCTGCTCTCCTTCGGCACCGGCACGCACTATTGCCTGGGCGCCAACCTGGCCCGGCTCGAGGCTCGGCTCACCCTGGAGCGCGTGATGGAGCGCATGGGCGACTTCGAGGTGGTGCAGTCGGGGGTCTCGCGGGTGCGCTCGTCGACCGTGCACGGCTTCGCCACGCTGCCGCTGGAGTTCACGGCCCGTGACTGAAGGGGAGGGCGCCGCGGAAGCGACCCGGCCGCCCCCTCCCGAGGTGCGGACGGCCGTCGTCACCGGCGCGTCGTCCGGGCTGGGCGCCGACATCGCCGTCGCCCTCGCGGCCCTGGGCTGGCGGGTCGCGATCGGAGCGCGCCGCGCGGACCGCCTCGAAGAGGTGGCCCGGCAGGTGGCGAAGCAGGGCGGCGAGCCCTTCGCCCACCCCCTCGACGTCTCCGAGAGCGACTCGATCGAGCGCTTCTTCGACGCCATGGAGGGGCACTTCGGCGCCGCCGACGTGGTCGTCAACAACGCCGGGCTCTCGATCCCCGGCCGCGTGCACGAGCTCTCGGCCCGGGACATCCATTACGAGCTGTCGGTGAACCTGGTGGCGCCGATGCTGGTGTGCCGGCGCGCGATTCCGCCGCTGCTGGCGAAGGGCAGCGGAGGCGACCTGGTCTTCATCTCGTCGGACGCCGGGCGCCTGCCGCGCCCGCAGCAGGCGCCCTACAGCTCGGCCAAGGCGGGGCTCGAGGTCTTCTCGCACGCGCTCGCCATGGAGCTCGAGGGCAGCGGCATCCGCTGCACGATCGTGCGTCCGGGTCCCGCCTACTCGGAGTACGCCGCGAGCTGGCCCGAGGGGAAGATCGAGGAGCTCCTGGCGTACTGGCAGCACTGGGGGCTCCAGCGCCACCTGGGCACCATGCCCTCGGACGCCGTGGCCCGCGCCGTGGTGGTGGCGGTGACGAGCCCGCCGGGCGTCATCTTCGACACGATCGAGGTGCAGCCCGAGGCGCCGGTGACCGGGGCGCCGCGCTGACGCTCGGTGGACGCGGGAATCGCCGTTCTCGCCTGAGGACGGGCGCAGCGACGGTTTGCTCCTCTAACGGCCCTCCCGCCGGAGCCCTATCATCCCGCCGAAACATCATCTGCACCCCTCACGACTAGGAGGACTTCGATCATGGCCCGATCGATCATCATCGTCTGCGCGGCAGTGGCCGTCGCTGTCGCGTTCATCCAGGCACCCGGCCTCGCCAAGGCGCAGGCGGTGGAGGACGCCGTCGACGGCGCCATCATCGGTGGCGTCGTGGGCGCGGCGACCGGCAAGAAGGGCGAGAAGGGGAACTCCGCCGCGACCGGCGCCCTGGTCGGTGCCGGTGTCGGTGTCGCGGCCGGCGCGATCGAAGACGCCGAGGTCGAGCGCGCGGTCGAGCGCGAGGTGGAGCGGGAGGTCGAGGCGGAAGTCGAGGCCGAGGTCGAGGCCGAGATCGAGGCGGAGATGGAGGCCGAGATGGAAGCGGGGCTCGACGACTGGTAGGAGCCCATCGCGGCGCGGGATCGCCCGCGCACGCCACGCACTCCTGAGGGGAGGCGACGCGCCCGTCCGTGACCGCGTCGCTACCCTCGGACCGTGATCATCGACGCCGGTCGCGAGATCGACTGGGGCCGCACCTCCGACGACTACGCGCGCCACCGGCCCGGTCCTCCGGACAGCTTCTACGAGAAGCTGCGCGCACTCGAGGTGGGGGTCCCCGGCCAGCGGATGCTCGATCTCGGCACCGGGACCGGCGTGCTCGCCCGGAGCTTCGCGCGGCGCGGCTGTCACGCCGCGGGCGTCGACGTCTCGCCGGGCCAGATCGCGGCGGCGCAGCGGCTCGCGCGGGAAGAGGGGCTCGAGGTCGACTTCCGGGTCGCGCCCGCGGAGGCCACCTCCTTCGGGGACGGGGTCTTCGACGTGGTAACCGCGAACCAGTGCTGGCTCTACTTCGACATGTCGCGCGCGATCCCAGAGGTCCGCCGGCTGCTGGCGCCGGGCGGGCTGCTCATGGTCTCGCACTTCTCGTGGCTCCCGCGCGAGGACCCGATCGCGCGCGCCTCCGAGGAGCTCGTCTCGAAGTGGAACCCCGACTGGAGCGGGGCCGACTGGGACGGCCACGTCCCGGCCCGCCCGGGCTGGTCGCACGACGCGTTCGAGCTGCGGGCGATGTTCTTCTACGACGAGCCGATCGCGTTCACGCGCGAGTCCTGGCGGGGGCGCATGCGCGCGCTCCGCGGGATCGGGGCGAGCCTGACGGACGAGCAGGTCCGCGCCTTCGACCGCGAGCACGAGGCGCTCCTCGGGCGGACCGCCGCCGAGCGCTTCACGGTCCTGCATCGCCTCGACGCCCACGTCTTCGCGTTCCGGGAGGCCGTGCCGGACACCCCCTGAGGAAGGCGCCTCGGCTCGACGCGCGCCGCGCGTCGTCCCCCGTTCGGCAACCCGCCGAGGCTCAGCTCGCGTCGGCCACGTCGAGCTCCTCGCGCAGCTCCCGCTTCATGTACTTGCCGTTGGCGTTGCGGGGCAGCGCGTCGTCGACGAACCAGATGTAGCGGGGGACCTTGAAGGCCGCGAGACGAGCGCGCAGGAAGTCGCGGAGCTCGTCGGCGCCGAGCGTGTCCGAGGTGACGACGGCCGCGCCCACCTCCTCGCCGAGCCGGTCGTCGGGCACGCCGAAGACCGTGCACTCGGCCACCGCGTCGTGGGCGAAGATCGCCGACTCCACCTCCGCGCAGTAGATGTTCTCGCCCCCTCGCAAGACCATGTCCTTGGCGCGGTCGACGATGTAGATGAAGCCGTCTTCGTCGAGGCGGGCGATGTCGCCGGTGCGGAGCCAGCCGTCCTCGATGGTCTCGGCGGTGGCCTCGTCCCGGTTCAGGTAGCCCTTGATGACCTGCGCCCCGCGCACGCAGAGCTCGCCGGTCTCCCCTACCGCGAGCTCGTTGCCGTCGCGATCGACGATGCGGGTCTCGAAGCAGGGCATGGCGGGCCCGACGCTCTCGGGGCGGTCGACGAAGAAGTCCGCCCCGATGGAGGTGATGATCCCGCAGGTCTCGGTCATGCCGTAGCCGGTGCCCGGCCGCGCCGTCTCGACCGACTCCTCGATCTTGTGGACGAGGTCGGGCTGGAGCTGAGCGCCGCCGCCCGCGAGGGTCTTGAGCGAAGAGGTGTTCCGCTTCGCGAAGTCCGGGTGCGCGATCAGCTCGCGGGCCATCACCGGCACGCCGCTCATCACCGTGATCTGCTCCGCCTCGATCAAGCGCAGCGCCTCCGCCGGGTCCCACTTGTACATGTGGACCAGCTTGCCGCCGGCGAGGGTCATCGATTGCGCCACGCAGTTGTTCGCGGTGACGTGGAAGAGGGGCGTCACGACGAGGGCGGAGGGGGCGCCCGCCAGGGGGTTGCCGCCACCGGGCTGCGACCCCTTGGCGGCGGCCACGGCCATCGCCTGCACGACGTTCGAGAAGGCCATGCTGACGACGTTGTTCACGCAGCCGCGGTGGGTGAGCTGCGCGCCCTTGGGGCGGCCGGTGGTGCCGGAGGTGTAGAAGATGCAGGCGTCCGCGTCGGGGTCGATCTCGACCTCGGGCAGCGTGGTCGGGCCGTCGCAGAGGCTCCGGAAGGGCACGATGCCGTCACGCTCCTCGGGCAGCCGGACGCCCACCAGGATGCGCTCGCCGATCTCGCCGGCGTGCGCGGCGATGCGGTCGAGACGCTCGGCGTCGGCGATGATCACCTTGGGATCCGAGTCCTGCACGCCGTAGGCGAGCTCAGGGCCGGTCCACCACGCGTTCACGCCGACGGCGGCGATGCCCACGCTGGTGCACGCCCAGTAGGAGAGCAGCCACTCGGGGTAGTTGCGCATGGCGATGGCGACACGGTCCCCGGGCGCCACCCCGTGCGCGAGGAGCCAGCTCGCGATCGACGCCACCTCGCGGTGGGCCCGCTCGAAGGTCCAGCGCTCGTCGCCGTAGACCAGGTAGTCCTTGTCGCCGTGGGCAGCCGAGAGCTGCCACAGGGCGCGCAGGTCCGGCGGCGCGTTCTTGTAGGCCCGCAGCGTCTGGCCGCGGACCGGGACCTCGACGATCTCGAACTGACCGCCGGGTGCCGTCAGCGTGGACCAGGCCTCACGAAGCTCCTCGTACACGGGGTCTCCTCTCTCGGGGACGACAGCTTAGGGGATCCTGCCGCCGAGCTGGAGTCCGTCGGAGCCTAGCAGGCTGCTGAAAAACCCTGCCCGCCATGGTACTGAAGGTGGCGGGGGGTGAGGGATGCGCGGCGACGACGACGTTCAGGGTTCGATGTTCAGCTACCGGTCCCTGGAGGACCGGATCCCGGCGGAGCATCCGCTGCGCCCGATGCGGGCGATGGTGGACGAGGCGCTGCAGGAGATCAGTCCGCTCTTCGCGGAGCTCTACGCCCGGACCGGGCGTCCCTCGATCCCCCCGGAGCGTCTGCTGCGGGCGCTGCTGCTGCAGATCCTGTTTTCGGTTCGCAGCGAGCGGCAGCTGATGGACGAGCTCGAGTACAACCTGCTGTACCGCTGGTTCGTGGGTCTGGGCATGGACGACCCGGTTTGGGTGCCGACGACCTTCACGAAGAACCGGGACCGCCTGCTGGAGGGCGACGTGGCCCGGGCCTTCTTCGATGCGGTGCTGGCGCAGGCCGCCGACGAGCGGTTGCTGTCGTCGGAGCACTTCTCGGTGGACGGGACGCTGATCGAGGCGTGGGCGAGCCACAAGAGCTTCCGGCCGAAGAGCCAGGGGCGTCCGAACAGCCGGAAGAAGCGGCGGGACCGCAACCGGCGGGGT
>JASJBO010000366.1 GCA_030066475.1 Myxococcota bacterium | reverse complement strand
GACTACCGCATCACGGTCGGCTGGCAGAAGTCGTTCGCCGCGTTCTCGTTCGGCCCGCTCTGGTAGCCGGGCGGGGCGCTACGCCCGCGCGCCGCATCGCGACGAGCGCGAGCAGGACGACGGGACCCGCAACGGCCGCGGCCGGCTCCGGAAGGAAGAACGACGAGGCGCCGCCAAGTGCGTGGGAGCTGGTCACGCCCCTCGCATAGGTAGCGAAACCCAGGTACGCGGAGTCGCGCGACGGGACGCGTTGCCCCTCCGCCTCCTTCGGGAAGGCGAACAGCCAGCTACTGATGGCAACGATCAGGAGATCGTCGTCGGACAGAACCAGAGGACCGGGAGCGGATTCAGGCCAGGGGAACAGCCTCCGAAGCGGCTGGACGAAGCCGTCGGACAGAGCGTCGAACACGAGGACGACTTCGTGACGCGTCACGAACAGCTCGCCAGTCGTATCGTCCAGGAAGATGCTCTGGACCGGAAAGATGCCCTCGGTTTCGGTGATCTCGATCACGCGCTTGGGTGGAACGTTGCCTTCCGCGTCGCGGTCGAAGACGAACACCGAGCCCGTCGTATCGCCCAGGAAGATCTCGTCTCGACCAGCGTCGATGAAGATGCTGTCGACTGCGAGCAGGCCGCTCGCCCCGTACTCGATTCTGCGAATCGGCGCAGCGTCTCCGTCTGCCTGGCGGTCGAAGACCAGAATCGGGGCGAGGCCCCCGCTCGCCAGCACGATCTCGTCGCGCTCGGTGTCCACGGCGATCGCCCACGATGCGCCGAGCCGCGGCTCCAGCTGCGTCGTCGGGCCGCGGATGGCGCGCCGGGGCGGTACGTCTCCCTCGTCCTGCGCGCCAAACACGAGGATCGCCGCCTCGGAATCCCCCGCCGCCTCCAAATCCCCGGGCAAGACGAAGAGCTCCTCGTTCTCGGTGTCTACGGCGACTGCATTCGCGGCGGTAAAGCCTGCAGTGGGACCTCCGAGCCGGCGTATTGGACCGTCCTGCCAACCCCCAGGCTCATCCTCGCTGTGGGTTCCGGGGGCGGAGAAGACCAGCACCCCCTCGTTCGTCGCGACGAACACCTCCGAGGGCGCGGGCGGCGCAGCGAAGAGAGCAAAGAAGGTGACGGCCAACACGGGAACGAACAGGCGCAAGGGCTCTCCGGGCAGGCTGCCGCTGCAGGCTACCGGAGAAGCGACGTCGCGCGCGAACCGCGTCTTCGGCGGCACGTTCTACCCTGCGACCCCTTTCGCGCGCAGGTCGGCGCGCTGCGCCTCGTCGAGGCCGAGCTCGGCGAGCACCTCGTCGCCGTGCTCGCCGAGCGCCGGGGCGTGGCGCGATACCCCCGCCGGGGAGTGCGAGAAGCGCGCGGGCGGCCGCGGCCGGCGCATGCGGCCCATCACCGGATGGTCCACTTCCTCGACCGTCCGGTTGGCGCGCACCTGCGGGTGGTCCGCCACCTCGGCGGGAGCGCAGACGCCCGCGCACGGCACGTCCTCGCGCTCGAAGTTCGCCACGATCTCACCCAGGCTCAGCTCGCCCGCCGCCTCGCGGACCTCGGCGCTGAACTCGTCGAGGTTGGCGAGCAGGGCGTTCAGCGTCGAGAAGCGCTCGTCCTCGATGAACTCGGGCCGCCCGACCGCGCGCATCATGCCGTGAATCTGGTCCTGCGTGATCGCCGCGACGGCCATGTGGCCGTCGCTGGCCGGAACCATGCGATATCCATCGGAGAGCGGCGGCCGCAGCTCGACGCCCTCGCCCAGCAGCGTGTCGCGCGCCATCCCGTCGGGCCACAGGAAGTTCAGAGCGGCGTCGAGCATCGAGAGCTGGACGTGCTGGCCCTCGCCGGTGCGCGCGCGGTGGAGCAGCGCGGCGGTGATCGCCTGCGCCGTCGTCAGCGCGGTGAGCTTGTCGACCACCGCGTTCTGCACGAAGCGGGGCTCACCGGTCTCGCGGTCGGCCTGCACCGCGGCCATCCCGGAGGCCGCCTGGACCACGTGGTCGAAGGCGGGCTTGCCCGACCACGGCCCCTCGGGCCCGAAGGCGCTGAGCGATACGTAGACCAGGTCGGGCCGCACCTCGCGCAGCGCCGCCTCTCCCATCCCGATGCGGTCGGCCACGCCGGGCCGGAAGTTCTGGACGAAGACGTCGGCGCGCGCCACCAGCTGGTGCAGGATCTCGAGCCCCGCCTCGTCGCGCAGGTTCAGCGCCAGCGAGCGCTTGCCGCGGTTGCAGCCCGCGAAGATGGTGGAGATGCCGCCACGCGCGGTGCCGAGGTGGCGCATCACGTCCCCGATCCCGAGCGGCTCGACCTTCACCACCTCGGCGCCCTGGTCGGCCAGCATCATGGTGGCGAAGGGACCGGTGATGTACGCGGAGCAGTCCACGACCTGCACACCTGCGAGCGGTCCGGGCATGGCGAGTCCTCCCGTCTGCGGAGCCAGGGCGCAATGATCGGCGCTCGCGCCGGGCGGCGTCAACTGCGCGATTCGAGGGCGCGGAAGAACTCGATCAGGGCCCGGCTGGTGTAGACGGGGTCCTCGTGGAGCAGCCAGTGGCCCAGGTCGTCGCGCTCGCGGAGCTCGGCGTCGCGGCAGCGGGCCACGCTGGCGCCCGCCAGCGCGAACGGCAGGAACGCGTCCTGGCGCCCCCAGACCACGCGGGTCGGCACCTGCACGGTGCCCTCCCCGACCGGCACGGGATCGGCGCGATACCAGTCGATCATGCGGCCCATCGCGCCGTCGCGCGCCCAGGCCGCCCGGTACAGGTCGAGGTCCTCGTCGGAGAAGGTGCCGGGCCGGCTGGTGTCGCGGAGGCTGCCGACCAGTGGCGCCCAGCCCCCGGCGCGCGCCACGAGCTGGGGAAGCCACGGGAGCCGGAAGAAGCTCCGGTACCAGGACGTCACCGGCTCGCCGCCGCCGGCGGCGGCGACGTCGTCCCACGCGAGCGGATGCCCCATGTTGAAGACGACCAGGGCGCGGACGCGCTCCGGGTGGTCGATGGCGAGCCGCCAGGCGATGCTGCCGCCCCAGTCGTGGCCGGCGAGATACACGCGCTCGTGTCCCAGGGCGTCGAGCAAACCCAGCGCGTCGCGCACCAGGTTGTCGATCCGGTAGCCGTCGAGGTCCTTCGGCTTGTCCGACGCGTTGTAGCCGCGCTGGTCGGGCGCGACGACCCGGAAGCCGGCGCGCGCCAGAGCGGCGATCTGGCGGTGCCAGGCGTACCAGAACTCCGGAAAGCCGTGCAGCAGCAGCACCGGGGGTCCGTCCGGAGGTCCGGCCTCGACCACGTGCAGCTCGATGCCGTTGGTCGGCACGCGGCGCGACTCCAGCTCGAGCTGGAGGCGGGCCTCGGCCGCCGCCACGGCGTCGAGCGGCGCGACGCGGCCGCTCCACCAGAGCGCGGCCACCGCGAGCGCGACGAGGGCCGCCGCGACGAGCGCCGCGCGTGTGATCAGGAGGAGAGCTCGAGCATCCGCTCGAGCGGAACCAGCGCCCGCTGCCGGATCTCCTCGGGCACGTCCACCTCGGGCTTCTGGTCGCGCAGGCACAGGTAGAGCTTCTCGAGCGTGTTGAGCCGCATGTACGGGCAGCGGTTGCAGCTGCAGCTCTCGTCCATGCCGGGAATCTGGATCAGCGTCTTCTCCGGCACGCGCTTCTGGATCTGGTGGAACACGCCGTCCTCGGTGCCGATGATCAGCGTCGTGGCCGGAGACTCGATCGCGCGGGCGATGATCTTGCGCGTCGACCCGACGAAGTCCGACTGGTCCAGCACGGACTCGTCGCACTCCGGGTGTGAGAGCACCTCCGCGTCGGGGTGCTTCACCTTGAGCTGCGTGAGCGCCTTGGCGTTGAACTGCTCGTGCACGATGCAGGCGCCCGGCCACACGATCAGGTCGTCGCGACCCGCCTGCTGGCCGACCCAGCGCGCCAGGTGCCGGTCGGGGGCGAAGACGATCGGCCGGTCGGCGTAGTGGCGCACGATCTCGACCGCGTTCGACGAGGTGCAGATCACGTCCGAGAGCGCCTTGACCGCGGCCGAGCAGTTGACGTAGCTGATCACCACCGCGTCGGGGTGCTGCGCCACGAAGGGCTCGAACGCCTCGGCCGGGCAGCCGTCCGCGAGCGAGCAGCCGGCCTCGAGGTCGGGCACCACCACCCGGGCGCGCGGGTTCAGGATCTTGGCCGTCTCGGCCATGAAGTGGACGCCGCAGAACACGATCAGCTCGGTGTCGAGCTTCTGGGCGGTGCGGGCCAGGTCGAGCGAGTCGCCGACGTGGTCGGCGAGGTCCTGGATCTCGGACTCCTGGTAGTAGTGGGCCAGCACGACGGCGCCGCGCTCCTTGCGCAGGCGGTCGATCTCGTCCTCGAGGTCGCGGGGCAGGATCTCGTCCCGGGGTACATCGGTCATGGGGGCCTCCGGGCGCCTCTGCCGGAGGATAAGCCCACGCGGGTCCAGCACAAGTGCGCCCGTCCCGATAAGCTCGACGCGATGGGGCGGGAGCTGCGAGGGGGAGTGCTGCTGGTCGCGCTGGCGGCCACGTGCCTGTCCGCGGCCGGCTGCGGCCCGCGCGCGCCGCAGCGGCCAAACCTGCTCCTCGTGACGGTCGACACGCTCCGCCCCGACCGGCTGGCCTGCTACGGCGGCGCGGAGGACGTCGGCACGACGGTCTGCGCGCTGGCCGACGACGGCACCCGCTTCGTGTGGGCCTTCTCGACGGCGCCCTCGACGGCGCCGGCGGTCGCCTCGATCCTGACCTCGCGCTACCCGCGCGACCACCGCGTGACGCAGTTCGCGAACACGACGCTCGCCGACGCCGTGCCCACCTTGGCGGAGAGCCTGGCCGCCGCTGGCTACGACACCGGCGCCTTCGTGGCCAACCCGGTGCTGAACCGCCAGCGCCGCCTCCACCGCGGCTTCTCGATCTACGACGACCGCATGACCCGCCAGGAGCGCAACCGGCCCGGCATGCGCGAGCGCGAGGCGGCGGAGCTGAGCGACTCCGCGCTGCACTGGGCCCGGGTGGCGCGCGAGCCCTGGTTCCTGTGGGTGCACTACCAGGACCCACACGGCCCCTACGAGCCGCCGGACGCGCCCACGGCCTGGGACCCGGCCGGTGCGGAGCACCTGCCGGTGCTCGAGCACCACTCGGGGTGGCGCGGCATCCCCAGGTATCAGGCGCTCTCGGGGGTGTGGTCCGTGGCCGCCTACGAGCGCCGCTACGCCGACGAGATCCGCTACCTCGACCGCCACCTCGCGCGGCTGCTCACCGGCACCGCGCGCGAAGGCGCCCGGCCCGCCGTGCTGCTCACCGCCGACCACGGCGAGGCGTTCGGCGAGGACGAGTTCTACTTCGCCCACGGGCACTCGGTCGGGCTCGAGCAGGTGCGCGTGCCGCTGCTGTGGCGGCCCGCCGTGCCGGGTCCGGCCCGCGTGGTCGAGTCGCCGGTCAGCACCGTGGACGTGGCGCCGACCCTGCTGCGCGCCGCCGGGGTCGAGCCGCCGCCGGGCTTCGCGGGCCGCGAGCTCCCAGTCTTCGACGATCCGCTGCCCGCCGACGAGCGCCCCATTTTCTCGGAGCACCGCATGCGCGTGGCGGTGGTGGCCGGTCGGGCCTACTACGCGCGCGACCGGCGCGAGCTCGCGGAGCCGGCGCGCGACCGGATCTCGGGCGGCGTCCTGCCCGGGCTGCCGCCCCGCACCGCGCGGCTCGGCGCGGACGGCGAGTGGCCGGCCTACGAGGACCCGGGCGCGGCCGGCGCCGCGCTCGAGGCCCTGGTCGGCCGCTATCTGGCGCACGAGGCGGAGGGCGAGACGGGCGGCGCCGAACGCGAGCTCGACGCGGACACGCGGGAGGCGCTGCGTGCGCTCGGCTATCTCGAGTAGCGGCGCGGCCGGGCTGCTGATCGCACTGACGATCGCCGTGGCGGCATGCCGGGCGACCGAGCCGGCGGGGCCCAGCCTGGTCCTCGTCACGTTCGACACGCTGCGGGTCGACCGCGCCTCGCCCTACGGCGGCTCGCGGGAGATCACACCCCACCTGGACGCGTTCGCCCGCGCGGCCCTGATCCACGACGCGGCCTTCACCACGATGCCGACCACCGGACCCGCCCACGTCTCGATCTTCACCGGCCTGCTGCCGAGCGCGCACGGCTCGCGCCGCAACGGCGAGCCGATGCGCCGCGAGCTGCGCGAGCGCGAGCTGGCCGCGCGGCTGCGCGCGCGCGGCTACGCGACCGGCGCGTTCGTGACCGCGCACGTGCTCGACCCGAAGGCCACGGGTCTGGCCGGCTTCGACGCCTACGACGCCCCGCGCGCCCCGCTGCGCCCCGGCGCGTCGGCCGCCGAGGCGGCGCTGCGCTGGCTCGACGCCGTGGGGCGCGAGCCGGTCTTCCTGTGGCTGCATCTCTACGACCCGCACTCGCCCTACGGCAATGCCGACCAGAAGCGACGGGGGATGCCGATCCGCCCGGACCACTACGGCTGGGTGGACACCGCGCGCTACGCCGATCCGGTCGCTCGGCGCCGCATGCGGGCCGACTACGACCTCGGCGTGCGCCAGGCCGACGCGGCGTTCGGCCAGCTGCTCGAGGGCCTGCGCGAGCGCCTGTCCGCGCCCCCGCTGGTCGCCGTGACCGCCGACCACGGCGAAGCCTTCGACGAGCACCTCGACACGCGCGGCTACGCCTGGGACCACGGCGAATTCCTCGACCGCGAGCAGATCGCGGTCCCGCTGCTGCTGGCGGGCCCGGGCGTCGCGCCCGGACGCTCGACCGGCGCCGTCTCGCTGCGCGACCTCTACACGACGCTGCTGGCCGCGGCCGGCATCCCGGACGAGCAGGCGGGCGCCGAGGGCCGCGTCGATCTGCGCCGCCCGGTGGCGGGCCCGCGCGTGGTCGTCGTGGAGCGGCGCGACTTCGCGCCGGGCTCGTTGCGCGCCGCGGGCGAGCGGGCCGGCGCCGTGCGCGGCCACGCGGTCGCTGCCAGCGATGGGAGCGCGCTCGGCATCGTCGGCGAGGACGGGCGCGTGACGCAGGAGCCAGGCGACGCGGCCGCGGTGCTCGACGCCGCGCGCGCCGGCTGGCGGGCCGGACGCGCCCGCGCGGAGGGACGCGATCTCGAGCTCGATCCCCAGCTCGAGGAGGCGCTTCGCAGCCTGGGCTACGCGCCCTAGCTGGTGGACTTCGTTCGGCTTCGCCTCACTGCGCGCGCCCTCCGGGCGCTTGCTGGGGCTTCTGCCGCGCAGACTCCTAGCG
>JASJBO010000365.1 GCA_030066475.1 Myxococcota bacterium | reverse complement strand
TTCGACCCGGACGTGGACGCGAACGGCGACGGGGCGATCGGCATGCCCGATTTCAGAACGCTGCGGAGGTACATCGGTGTGGAGCCGGGGCCCTCGGGCCGGGCCTGCGCGGGCCTGATCCCCTGCCCCGAGCCCTGATCACTCGACGAGCCTCGATCCCCCCGGGAGTCCGTCGGGCGGCCCCTGCGGCTCGGGGCACGTCTCACGGCCGGACGCTACGGTCTGGAAGCGCCTCGCAGGCGCGTGGGCCGTTCGCGTTGGCGGGCACCGCCCCGCCGGGTTCCAGAGGGCATCCGCATGAACTTCGAGAACCTCTCGATCGTGAGCGTCCGCCATGTGGACGCCCCGCAGGTGGTGCGCTCCGCCGAGATCCAGGCCGAGCTCGCCGAGACCATGGAGCGGCTCGCGCTGCCGCCGAACCTGCTGGAATCGCTGGCGGGCATCCACGAGCGCCGCTTCTGGAACGAGGCGACCCAGCCCAGCGACGCCGCGACCCTGGCCGCCGAGCTGGCGCTGGAGGACGCCGACCTCGACCGCTCGCGGCTCGGCATCCTGATCAACACGTCGGTGTGCCGCGACTACATCGAGCCCTCCACCGCCTGCCTGGTGCACGGCAACCTGAAGCTGCCCGCCACCTGCATGAACCTCGACGTGGGCAACGCCTGCCTCGCCTTCCTGAACGGGATGGAGATCGTGGGCAACATGATCGAGCGCGGGCAGATCGACTACGGGATGGTGGTGGACGGGGAGTCGAGCCGCTTCCTCACCGAATCGACCATCGCCCGCCTGAAGCGCCCCGAGACCGACCTGCAGACCTTCCGGGAGGAGTTCGCCTCGCTCACCACCGGCTCCGGCGCCGTGGCGATGATCCTCGCGCGCTCGGACCTGGCGCCGGAGGGCCACCGCTTCCGCGGCACCTTCAGCCTGGCCGCCACCGAGCACAACCGTCTCTGCCTGGGACAGGTCGACCGGGGCCAGACGGATACGAAGGGCCTGCTGATCGCGGGCATCGACCTGTCCAGGAAGACCTGGTCCGCGGCCCAGGAGCACCTGGGATTCGGCGACGAGGACGTGGACGAGTACTGCATCCACCAGGTGAGCCAGCGTCACGCGGAGCAGCTGGCGGCCAATCTCGAGGTGGACCTCGAGAAGGCGCTCCTCATCGTGGGCCAGTTCGGCAACATCGGGCCCGCTTCGGTCCCCATCGTCCTGTCGAAGGCCCTCGACCTGGGACGGATCCAGCCCGGCGCCCGCGTCGTGCTCGCCGGGATCGGCAGCGGGCTCAACTGCACCGTCGGCGAAGTCATCTGGTGAGCGACGCGCCGCGCGTTCCCCCTGCCCTCTATCCCTTCGAGGGGCACTACTGCGACTGCGGGGGACATCGCCTGCACTACCTGGACGAGGGGTCGGGCGAGCCGCTCGTCCTGGTGCACGGGAACCCCACCTGGTCGTTCTACTACCGCGACCTGGTGCGTGCGCTGCGCGACGACTACCGCCTGCTGGTCCCGGACCACATCGGCTGCGGCCTGTCGGACAAGCCCGACGACGCCCACTACCGCTACACGCTCGACCAGCGGGTCGCCGATTTCACTCGCTTCCTGGAGCAGCTCGAGCTGTCGGAGCCCCTCACCCTGGTGGCCCACGACTGGGGCGGCATGATCGCCATGGCGTGGGCGGTGCGTCATCCCGAGCGGGTGGGACGACTGGTCCTGATGAACACCGCGGCGTTCCACCTGCCCGACGACATGCGAATGCCCGCGACGCTGGCCTTCGTGCGCAACACCCGACTCGCCGCCCTCTGCGTGCGGCACCTGAACCTGTTCAGCCGCGGCGCCGCCTGGATGGCGCCCGCGAAGCGCCTGCCGAAGCCTGTACGCGACGCCTACTGCGCGCCCTACGACACGCCCGACCACCGGATCGCGACCCTGCGCTTCGTGCAGGACATCCCGCTGGCCCCCGGCGACCCGGCCTATGACACCGTGAGCGAGGTGGAGAAGGGCCTCTCGCAGTTCCACGACACACCGGTCCTGCTGCTCTGGGGCGAGAAGGACTTCGTCTTCAAGCCGGAGGTGTGCAGCGTCTTCGAGAAGATCTGGCCCCAAGCGGAGGTGCAGCGCTTCCCCGAGGCGGGCCACTACGTGCTGGAAGACGCCGCGACGGAGATCCCGCCGCGGCTCCGCGACTTCCTGGCGCGCCATCCCCTATGAGCCGGACCCGGTGAACGTCGCCTCCTTCGTCCTCGAGCGCGCGCGCGCCGAGCCCGAGGCCACGGCGATCCACTTCCCCGTCGGCCGTCCCGGCCGGGACACCGCGGAGCAGCGCCGCGATGCGGCGGGCGTCCGCTACGCGCGCATCACGAACGGCGAGCTCGATCGAGAGAGCGACGCGATCGCCTGGGGCCTCCAGTCGGTGGGCATCGAGCGCGGCGTCCGCACGGCGCTGATGGTGCGCCCGAGCCGCGAGCTCTTCGCGCTGACGCTGGCGCTCTTCAAGCTGGGCGCCCTGCCCGTGATGGTCGACCCGGGCATCGGGCTGGGGCGCCTGCGCCGCTGTCTCGGCGAGGCGGAGCCCGAGGCCTTCATCGGCGTCCCGGCTGCACAGGCCGCGCGGATCGGCCTCGGCTGGGCGCGCGCGACGCTGCGGATCGCGGTGACGGTGGGACGGCGCTGGCTCTGGGGGGGTCACACGCTCGAGGCGCTGCGCGCGCGCGGACGTTCGCGCGGGGCCTTCCCCGTCGCCGCGACGCGCGACGACGAGGAGGCGGCCATCCTGTTCACCAGCGGCAGCACCGGCCCGCCCAAGGGCGTGGTCTACCGCCACGGCAACTTCGCGGCCCAGGTCGAGGCGATCCGCGGGCTCGGCACCATCGCGCCGGGCGAGGTCGACCTGCCGACCTTCCCCCTCTTCGCCCTGTTCGATCCGGCCCTCGGCATGAGCGCGGTGATCCCCGACATGGACCCCACCCGGCCCGGCGACGTCGATCCGCGCCGGATCATCGAGCCGGCCGAGGCGTTCGGGGCCACCAACCTGTTCGGATCACCGGCCCTGCTCGACACCGTGGGCCGCTACGGGATCGACCGCCGGGTGAGACTCTCGACCCTGCGCCGCGTCATCTCCGCGGGGGCGCCGGTGCCCGCGTCGGTGATGGCGCGCTTCCTCCGCATGCTGCCCGACGGCGCCGAGGTCCTGACCCCCTACGGCGCCACCGAGTGCCTGCCGGTGTCGTGCATCTCGAGCCGCGAGGTGCTGGCCGAGACCGCCGCCCGGACCGCCCAGGGCGCCGGCGTCTGCGTCGGGCGCCCGGTGCCGTCGATCGAGCTGCGCATCATCGGCATCGACGACGGCCCGATCGAGAAGTGGAGCGCGGATCTGGAGCTCCCGCCGGGCGAGATCGGCGAGATCACCGTGCGCGGTCCGCAGGCGACGCGCGGCTACTACAACCGCCCCGACGCGACGGCGCTGGCCAAGATCGCCGATCCGGACGGCGGCTTCTGGCACCGCATGGGGGACGTGGGGTACCTCGACGAGGGCGGGCGCCTCTGGTACTGCGGGCGCAAGGCCGACCGGGTGACGACCTGCGCGGAGACGCTGTACACCGCGCCGTGTGAGGGCGTCTTCGATGCCCACCCGGCAGTCCGACGCACGGCCCTGGTGGGAATCCCCGGCGGCGGCGGCCAGCAGCCCGTGCTCTGCGTGGAGCTGCAGCGGCCAGGCCGACCGAGCGCAGGCCGCGAGCGCATCGCCGCCGAGCTGCGCGAGATCGGCGCGCGCCACGCTTGCACCCGGGCGATCCGCACGGTGCTCTTCCATCCGGGCTTCCCGGTGGACGTCCGGCACAACGCGAAGATCGGCCGCCCCGAGCTGGCGCACTGGGCCGCGCGGCAGCTGGCGCGCGCTCCGGGCCGGCGCCGGGCGGCGGCGTGAAGGCGCTGGTCACCGGGGGCGGGGGCTTCCTCGGCGGGGCGATCGCGCGTCGCCTGGTCGAGCGAGGCGACCTCGTGCGCAGCCTCGCGCGGGGGCGCTATCCGGAGCTCGAGGACCTGGGCGTCGAGACCTGGCGGGGGGACGTTGCCGACGCGTCGGCCTGGGCCCGCGCCGCCGAGGGTTGCGACGTGGTCTTCCACGTGGCGGCGCGGGTGGGGGGCTGGGGGCCTCGCGCCGAGTACTGGCGCACCAACGTGATCGGGACCGACAACGCGATCGAGGCCTGTCGCCGCCACGGCGTGGCGAGGCTCGTGTTCACCAGCACGCCGAGCGTGGTCCACGCGGGTGGGGACATCGAGGGCGCCGACGAGTCGCTCCCCTACGCCGAGCGCTTCGAGGCCGCGTACCCCGAGACCAAGGCGGAAGCCGAGCGCCGCGTGCGGGCCGCCAACGACGCGTCGCTCGCGACGGTCGCGCTGCGCCCCCATCTCGTCTGGGGACCCGGGGACCGCCACCTGATCCCGCGCCTGCTGGCCCGGGCGCGCGCGGGCCGCGTGCGCCTGGTCGGCCGCGAGGACAAGCGGGTCGACGCGACCTACGTGGACAACGCGGCGGACGCGCATCTGCTCGCCGCGGACCGCCTGCATCCGGGGGCGGCCTGCGCCGGTCGCGCCTACTTCATTGCCCAGGGCGAGCCGCGCCCGGCGAGCGAGCTCGTCAACGCGATTCTCGAAGCGGCGGGCCTGCCTCCCGTCACGAAGCGCATTCCGGCGAGCGTGGCCTGGTGCGTCGGGGCCCTGCTGGAGCTGTGGTACCGACTGCGCGGGCGCGAGGACGAGCCGCCGCTCACGCGCTTCGCCGCGAGCCAGCTCTCGACGGCGCACTGGTACGCTCTCGGTGCCGCCCGCCGCGACCTCGGCTACGTGCCTCGGGTCAGCACGAGCCAGGGGCTCGCGATCCTGCGCGAGCACTTCCAGAAGCAGGCCGCGGCGGGCGTCGCGCCGGGGGCGGGCCCGAGCGCGTGACGGATCCCGCCGCTCCGAACGCATCCGCGCCCGCTTCCCCCCCGACGCCCCCGAGCGCTCGGATCGAGTTCCTGTCCCGCCGCATCCACCTCGTCACGGGCAAGGGCGGCGTCGGGCGCACCACGGTGGCGGCAGCGCTCGCCGTCGCCGCAGCGCAGCACGGCAGGCGCGTGCTCCTCACCCAGATCGGCGATCCCGAGGGTGGCTACTCGGCCATCGGGAGGAAGTTCGGTCGCGATCACCTGACGCCGGATCCGGAGCCGCTCGGACCGCCCGGACTCCGGGGCTGCCACGTCTGGGCGGCGCGCGGGCAGGAGCTCTTCGCCCACAGCGTGATTCCCGCGGGCCCGCTGATCCGCGCCGCCCTGCGCTCTCGGGCCCTGCGCAAGCTCGTCGACGCCGTGCCCTCCCTCTACGAGCTCGGGGTCTTCTTCCACCTGCTGCGGCTGCTCCAGGCCACCCGTCCGGACGGCGCGTTCGAGCACGAGGTGATCGTCGCGGACATGCCCGCGACCGGGCAGACGCTCGCGCTCACCAGCCTGCCCGAGATCCTGCTGGACGCGCTTCCGGACGGACCCATTCCCCGCTACATGCGGGAAGGGCAGGCGTTTCTCAACGACCCTGCGAAGGGCGTGGCCTGGGTCGTGACGCTGCCCGAGCTGCTGCCGGCGACCGAGGCGCTGGAGCTGGTCGAGGGGCTGCGCGCGACGCAGGTGACGCCGGCCGGGATCCTGCTCAACCGGATCCCCGAGGACCCCTTCGAGCCGGAGGAGCGCCGCGCGCTCGACGCGCTGCTGAAGGAGCGTCCCGTGCATGGAGCCCTCGCCTTCGAGCAGATCGGCACCGCGCGCGCCGCCGAGCAGCAGCTGCGCTCGCAGACGGACGTCCCGGTCTTCGGGCTGCCCGAGCTGGCCGACAGCCCGCCGAACGCCGTCCCCCCCGAGCTGTGCCGGCGGCTCGGCGCCCTGATGGAGCCGACGTGAGCGCGCGGCGGCTGGCGCGGCTTCTCGCCGAGAAGCGGGTGGTGGTGGTGTGCGGGGCCGGTGGCGTCGGGAAGACCACCACGTCGGCCTCGCTGGCGCTCGCCGCGGCGCGAGCCGGACGGCGCGTGCTGGTCATCACCATCGATCCCAGCAAGCGGCTCGCCCAGACCCTGGGCGTCTCGCCCCACGAGCTCGAGCCCCACCCGCTGCCCGCCGAGCGACAGCGGGCCGTCGGAATCGAGCCGCCCGGGGGTCTCTCGGCCTGGATGCTCGATCCCCAGGCCGTCTCCGACCGCACCGTGCGCCGCCTGTCCGCGGACGCGGCGGCCGCGGAGCGGCTGCTCGAGAACCGCATCTACCGGCACATCACGTCGATCGTGGCCGGCATGCAGGAGTACACGGCCGTGGAGGCGCTGCACGGCTACGTCCGCGACGACCGCTACGACCTCGTGATCCTCGACACGCCGCCGTCGCGCGACGCGCTGCGCTTCCTCGAGGCTCCGTCGCGGGCCACGGCCTTCCTCGACCAGCGCATCCTCCGGCTGTTCCTGCCCGGCAGCGAGAACCGCATCCGCCAGGCGGCGACGAAGCTCTTCGAGGGACTCCTCGACCGGGGCCTCGGCGCCGCGGTGCGCCAGGAGCTGCAGCAGTTCCTGCTGCTCTTCGAGCAGGTCCTGCAGTACCTGAATCGCAGCCAGGGCGAGATGCGCGACTACTTCAGCAGCCCCGACGTGATCTTCCTGCTGGTGAGCTCTCCGCGCGCCGAGGCGCTCGAGGAGGCGTTCTACTTCGAGGAGAGGACCCGCGCGCTCTCGCTGCCGCTGGCCGGCTACATCCTGAACCGCAGCCGGGCCTTCGCGGCCCACCGCCCGATGCCGTCCGAGGTGACCCTGCCCGCGGACGCGCCGGCGCCGGCGCAGCGCGCCCTCGAGAAGCTCGAGGCCCTGGCCCTGCCGGAGGCGCGGAGCGCCCGCGATCACGAGCGGCTGCGCGGCGAGCTGGCGGCCCGGGCCGGCGGCGGCCTGGCGCTGGCCCTGCCGGAGCTTCCCGCCGGGGCCTCGGACCTGGAGTCGCTGGTCGCGCTCGCCGACCAGCTCGAGGCGGGCGCCCAGGCGTCAGAAGGGTGACGTGAAGGGGCTCTTCCAACCGATCACTTCCGCGTTTCGAGACAGGGAGTAGCTAGAGTCGGCTGGGATGGCCGCCCGGCGTGCGGTTCATGGTGCTCTCGGCGCTCGCCTTCAGCACGATGACCGTCTTCGTCAAGTGGGCCGGGGCACGCCTGCCCAGCCAGGAGATCGTGCTGGCGCGGGCGCTGGTGTCGCTCGTGCTGAGCTA
>JASJBO010000043.1 GCA_030066475.1 Myxococcota bacterium | reverse complement strand
GCCCCGGCGCTGCGCCGCGTGCTGCGCCTGCTGGCCAGCGTCGGCGTCTTCGAGGAGCGCGGCGACGGCCGCTTCGCCCACACCGATGCCAGTCACCTGCTGCGCGCCGACGTCCCGGGTTCGATGCGCGATGCCATGCTGGTGTTCGCGGGCACGGCGATCCAGGACAGCTGGAAGGAGCTCGAGTACTGCGTGCGTACCGGTGAGCCGGCCTTCCGGAAGCGCGGCGAGGCCGATCCCTTCGCCGAGATGGAGCGCGATCCGGAGCAGGCGGCGACCTTCGACCGCGCCATGGCCGCGTTCACGAGCCAGACGGCCGTCGCCGTGGCCGACGCCTACGACTTCTCCGGCTTCGGGCGGGTGGTCGACGTGGGCGGCGGCAACGGGGCGCTGCTGGTCGGGATCCTGCGCGCCCATCCCGCACTGCGGGGCGTCGTGTTCGACCAGGCTCACGTCGCCGAGCGCGCGCGGGCGCACCTGGCCCACGAAGGCGTGGCCGACCGCTGCGAGGCGGTGGGCGGGAGCTTCTTCGACCGCGTCGTGGAGGGCGGCGATGCCTACCTGCTCAAGCACGTGATCCACGACTGGGACGACGAGCGCGCGGCCGCCATCCTGGGGCGCGTGCGCCAGGCCATGCCCGAGCACGCGAAGCTGCTGGTCGTCGAGGGCGTCTACCCGGAGCGGATCGGCCGCGATCTGATCAGCCGCGCGGCGGCGGCCAACGACGTCAACATGCTGGTGGTCGCGGGTGGCCGGCAGCGCAACGAGGCCGAGTTCCGCGAGCTCTACGCCGGGGCGGGATTCCGGCTGACGCGGATCGTGCCGACCCTGTCCGGAGTGGCCGTGATCGAGGGCGAGCGCGCCTGACCCCGGCCGAGGCGATCCCGGGGAGCGGGCAAGCGGGGCCGGCTGTGTTAGAGAGCGGGGATGAAGTCGACCCTCCGCGCCCTGGGGCTCGGGGCTCTCCTCTCGCTCGGCCTCCCGGGCTGCTCCGAGCCGCCGGCTCCGCCGGAGGAGATCGTGCGCTCGGTCAAGACCGTGGCCGTGTCGCGGCGTCCCATGGGTCAGCTCCGGCGCCTGACCGGGGTGCTGTCGGCCAGCGAGAAGTCCGACCTCTCGTTCCAGGTCGGAGGACGCGTCCAGTCCGTCGCGGTGAAGGCGGGCGAGCGCGTGCGCGCCGGCCAGCTGCTGGCCTCGCTCGACGCGTCGGAGTATCAGATCCGCCTCGACTCGGCGATCGCCGACCTCCAGTCGGCGCGGGCCCGGCTCCACGAGGCGGAGCGCAAGGCGACGTCCACGCGCCTGCTGTACCGCCGCAACATCGCCTCGCGCCAGGACTTCGACAGCGCGCAGGCCGCGTTCGAGTCGGCCGAGAGCAGCGTGCAGGCCGCCGAGGCGGCCGTCAGCCTCGCGCAGCGCGACCTCGACCAGACCGTCCTCGCGGCTCCGATCGAGGGCCTGATCGCCGACCGCCGCCTCGAGCCGTTCCAGGAGGTGGCTCCCGGCCAGGTCGTGCTGCTGATCCAGAGCCGCGGCGGCGTCGAGGTGGACGTGCGGGTTCCCGAGACGCTGGTCCACGAGGTGCAGGTCGGTCAGCCCGTCGAGGTCCGCGTCGCGATGCGGGTCTTCGGGGGCCAGGCGTTCGAGGGGAGCGTCACCAAGCTCTCCGCAGCCGCGCAGGACGGCAATGCCTATCCCGCTACGATCTCGATTGCCGCGCCGGACCCCCGCATGCGTGCGGGCATGACCGCCTACGTGGACTTCCGCTTCCAGGGCAGCGTCGACGAGACCGGCTGGCTGCTCCCGGTCCACGCGATCGTGCCGGGCGAGGAGGACTCCGACGCGCACATCACGCAGCGCGAGGTGTTCGTGTTCGTCTACCGGCCGGAGAGCTCCCGCGTCGAGAAGCGGAGCGTGAGGATCGCCGGAATGCGGGGGGAGAGCGTCGAGATCCGCGACGGGCTCGCCGAGGGCGACCTCGTGGTGGTGGCCGGCGCGCCCTTCCTGCTCGACGGCCAGCGGGTCGCCCTCCTGGAGGAGCCACTGCGGTGACCCTGACGGAGGCCGCACTCGCGCGCCCCCGCTTCACGGCGGTCTTCGCGCTGGCGCTCGCGGTCATCGGGCTGAGCCAGTGCCCGAGCCACCCGAGCCAGGAGGACCCCGAGTTCACCATCCGCGAGGCGGTCGTCACCACGCAGTTCCCCGGCATGTCGGCGGAGCGCATCGAGGACCTGATCACGCGCGAGGTCGAGGAGGCGGCCCGCAAGATCCCGGAGGTCAAGCGCATCCGATCCAGCTCGCGGGCCGGTGTCTCGGTGGTTCGGGTCGAGCTGTACGACCGCTACTTCGACCTCGATCCGATCTGGGCCGATCTGCGCAACGAGATGGAGGACCTGCGCCGCGAGCTGCCCAAGGGCACGCGCGGACCGTTCGTGAACGACGACTTCGGGCGGGTCGCCGTCGCGACGATCGCGATCACGGGCGCGGGCTTCGGATTCGACGAGCTGCACGCGGTAGCGAAGCGGCTGCGCCAGGAGCTCTACCTGGTGGCGGGGACGAGTCAGGTCGACATCTTCGGCGAGCAGGAGCGCGCCATCTTCGTCGAGGTCGACACGGCGCGGCTCGGCGAGTACGACGTGGCCCCCGGCGCGCTGTTCGCCGCGCTCTCGGACCAGAACGTCATCCTGCCGGGCGGACGCTTCGACGTCGGGGGCTACGACTTCCTGGTCGAGCCGACCGGACGCTTCAAGCGCCTCGAGGAGGTGGGGGAGGTGCGGGTCTCCACTCCCGACGGCGGCGCGCTGCTGCTGCGCGACCTGGCCACGCTCCGCTTCGGCTACGAGGACCCGCCCGAGCAGCCCGTCCTGTTCGACGGCGAGCCCGCGCTCTCGCTGGGCGTGTCGATGGTGGCGGGCGAGAACATCGTCGAGTACGGCGAGCGGCTCGCCGCCCGCGTGCGCGCCTTCGAGACGACCCTGCCGGTGGGGCTGCGGCTCTCCTTCGCGACCTTCCAGCCCTCGCGCGTCGAGGAGAGCATCGACGACTTCCTCGGCAACCTCTACCAGACGATCGGCGTGGTGCTGCTGGTCGTGGTGCTGTTCCTGGGCATCCGGACCGGCCTGATCGTGGGCCTGATCGTGCCGTTCACGATCCTCGCCTCGCTGCTGGTGATGCGTCTGGTCGGGATCCCGCTGCACAGCGTCTCGATCGCAGCGCTGATCATCTCGCTCGGGCTGCTCGTCGACAACGGCATCGTGATGGCGGAGGACATCCGCACCCGGATCGAGGCGGGCGAGGGGCGCGAGGACGCCGCGCGCAACGCCGGCCGCGAGCTCGCCATGCCGCTGCTCACGTCGTCGCTCACCACGATCCTCGCCTTCATGCCCCTCATGCTGGCCCAGAACTCGGCGGGCGAGTACACGCGCGCGCTCTCGCAGGTGATCATGATCACCCTGCTGTGCTCGTGGATCCTGGCCCTCTTCGTGACGCCGCTGGCCTGCGTGTGGTTCGTCCGGCCCGGGCGCGCCCGCGAGGAGGGGGCCGGCCCGGAGCGCTACGGCCGTTTCCTGCGCGGCATCCTGGCGCGCCCGATCCGGTTCCTCGGGGCCATGGCGCTCGCCTTCGGTCTGGCGATCTTCCTGTTCCGCTTCGTCGCGGTCCAGTTCTTTCCCGACTCGAGCCGGAACCAGTTCCTGGTCTACTTCGAGCTCGCGGCCGGGGCGAGCGTGGAGCAGACCGCGGCCGAGGTGGAGCGCTTCGCGCACTGGCTACGCGATCCGGCGGTGAACCCGGAGATCGAGAGCCACATCGGCTACGTCGGCAGCGGGGGGCCGCGCTTCGTGCTGGGCTTCGCGCCGCCGCAGTCGGGCGACCACCAGGCGGTGTTCGTGGTGAACCTGCGCTCCCTGGGCGGCATGGAGTCGGTGATGCAGCGGGCGCGCCGCGAGCTGGCCGCCCACTTCCCCGAGGTGCGGGCGCGCGTCAACAAGCTGGGCACCGGGCCCTCGGAGCCGGGCCTGGTCGAGCTGCGCGTCGGCGGGCGGGATCGCGAGCGCCTGATGGCGATCGCCAACGAGGTGCGGGCGGCGTTCCTCCGCATCCCGCACGCGCTCGACGTGCGCGACGACTGGGGCAACCGCACCCGCAAGATCGTCGTGGACGTCGAGCAGGCCCGCGCGCGGCGCACCTCGATCACCTCGGCCGACATCGCCGAGAGCCTGAGCGGCGCCTTCGACGGGCGCCCCGTCAGCGACTTCAGCGAGGGCGACGAGACGATCCCGATCGTGGTCCGCCCCCAGCCGAGCGATCTCGGGGAGCTGGACCGGATCCACACCCTGCCGATCTTCGACGACACGAACCTGCACGCGGTCCCCCTGGCGCAGATCGCCGACTTCGACCTCGCCTTCGAGTACGGGAACATCGAGCGCCGCGACCTCGAGCGGACCGTCACGGTCGCCGGCCGCCACGCCGTCTGGACCGCCGCCGAGTTCGCCGCGGCGATCCAGGACGAGCTCGCGGACCTCGAGCTGCCGCCCGGCTACCAGCTCGACCAGGGCGGCGAGCTGGAGAGCTCGCGCGAGGCCAACAGCGCCCTGTTCGCGAGCCTGCCGCTGTGCTTCGGCGCCATCGTGCTGCTCCTGGTCTGGCAGTTCGACTCGGTGCGGCGGCCGCTGATCATCTTCCTCACCATCCCCCTCACGCTGATCGGCGCCACCCTGGGGCTCCTTGCGACCCGGGCGCCGTTCGGCTTCATGGAGACGCTCGGCATGCTCTCGCTGGCGGGAATCGTCATCAACAACGCGATCGTGCTGATCGACCGCATCGACCTCGAGATCGCCGCCGGCAAGGCCCCCTACCAGGCGATCCTCTCCTCGTGCATGCGGCGGCTGCGCCCGATCGTGATGACCACGCTGACCACGATCGTGGGCCTGCTGCCGCTCATGCTGTTCGGGGGCGAGCTGTGGTTCGGGATGGCGGTGGTGATCGCCGCCGGGCTGGCCGGCGGCACGCTGCTCACGCTGGGGGTGGTTCCGGTGCTCTATGCGCTCTTCTTCCGCGTGCGGGCGGAGTCGGCCTGATGCGCCTCGGACTCGCGCTGAATCTCGCGCTCTCGCTGGCGCTCGCCGCCTCCGCGGCGGCCGACGACCTCGTCACGATCGCCAGCGGCGTCTCGGGCGGCACCTACCGGAGCGTCTACGCCAAGGACCTCGAGGCGCGGCTCGGGCCCGGCCGCACCGTGATCCACCGGCTGAGCTCGGGCTCGGGCGAGAACCTCCAGCTGCTCGCCGCCGGGCGTGCCGACTTCGCGTTCGCGCAGGCGGACGTCTTCGCCGGACTGCTCCGCGCGGAGCCCGAGCGCTTCGGAGTGCTGGGCGTGGTGGGGCGCCTGGGCCGCGAGTGCGTCTATCTCGCGGTGCGCCGGGACGGACCGGTGCGCACGCTCGAGGCGCTCGGCGCTCCGGTGGGAGAGCGGCCGGCCGAGATCGCCGTGGGGCCCGCCAAGGGCGGGCCCAGCGGGACCTGGCGCCATCTCGTCACGCTGCGCCCCGAGCTGAAGGCGGCCGTGGCCCATCCGGTCGGCGACCGCGTTGCGCTCCGCTACCTCGAACGCGGCACCTTCGACGCCGTGGTCTGGGTCACCGACCCGGACAACCTGGAGCACCGCATGCTCCGCGCGGTGCGCGAGAGCGCCGCGCTCGAGCTGGCCGCCCTCGACGCCGCCGCGCTCGCCGACGAGCTGCCCGACGGCAGCCGGGTCTACGAGCCCGGAGAGGTCCGGCTCGCGCGCGGCGCGCCCGCCGTGCCGACGATCTGCACCAGCGCGGTGCTGCTGGCCCGCCGCGAGACCGACCCGTCGCTGCTGCGGGCGGCGGCCGGCATGCCCGGCCTGCGCCGACCCTGAGGCGCCGCCCCGTCAGAAGTCGAGGTCGAGCGAGATCGAGTAGTTGAGGGTGTTCGACACCCCGTCGTCGTCGTCGTACTCGTACTCGTTCTCGCCGTTCAGGACGAGGCTCAGCGAGGGCGCGTCGCTGATCTTGTAGCTGAGCGCCCCGATGCTCAGGTTGCGCAGGTCCGCCAGATCGGGCGAGAGCTCCGTGAACCAGCCGTTGTGCAGCTCGAACCGGATCCGCTCGGTGATCTGCCACTCGAAGTCCAGGCCGACGATCGAGTCGAAGATGTTGTCGCGGCGATTGCCCTGCTCGCGGACGTAGACGGGGCCGGCGAAGACCTCGAGCTTGGCCGTCTCGGCGGTGAACACGTTGTACCCGGGGCCCAGGCTCGACGTGAAGCGGTTCCGCCAGTTCTCCGTGTCGTCGTACTGGTGCCGGAAGGCCGCGAAGGTGAACCACTTCGAGGTGGGAACGAGCCAGTCGCGCCGCAGGTCGATGCGGGAGTTGTTGTCGTTCTCGTCGTCGTCGTTCTGGTTGTAGTAGTAGCGGCCGGTGAGTCGCCAGCGCTTGAAGGCGTCGGCGTAGCCGAACTTCGCGCCGCCGCGCAGGGTCAGCGACTCGCCCGCCTCGCCGAGCATGCCGAAGCTCAAGGTGCGCTTCCAGCCGCGCAGCAGGCGCGTGTTGAACAGGCCCGGGCTCGGCGGCTTGCCGGTGTCGATCTTGAGCTGGTCGAGCGAGAGCCGCATGGTGCCGAGCTGCGGGTGCTCGATCACCACGTGCTCGACCGCCCACTCGACGATCTCTCCCGTCAGCTTGTCGCCGTTCTCGAGCACGAGGGTGTCGGCGCGGGCGACGGATCCCAGGACGACGAGCGCCAGCGGGATCGACAGGGATCGGGGCATGGCTCTCCCTCCACGTCTCGGAAGACGCTGACTCGGGTGCGGCTGTTTCGTCGCGACTAAGGTGCGTAGCGCGCGAGGATGCGTGCGTCGCGCTCGAGGCGACCTTCGTGGTTCTCCTCGATGCGGCGCGCCATCGCCTCGGTCTCGAGCATGTGACGGCGGATGAAGGCCTCGGCCAGGTCGAGGCGACCCTCGTCCACGCCGACCTGGCGCAGCATCTCGGAGGAGGCGATCACGCTGATCACCATCTCGGCCAGCATCTTGGCCCGGTGCAGGGCGTAGCCGATGTCGCCGAACAGGATCTCGGCGCACTCCTCGATGCGGCCGATCGTGGCCTCCACCAGCTTGGCCAGCTCGGTGCGCTTCGGGTCGGCGAGCATCTCGCCGAGCTCGCCCCGCACCTGCTGGGCCACCACGCCGAGCGCCCCCTTGCCCATCTCGCGCAGCGCGAAGGAGGCCTGGATCTCGCTGGTGCCCTCGTAGACGGTCAGGATCAGGCTGTCGGCGTGGAGCTTTGCCACGTCGACGTCCATCGTGTAGCCGATGCCGCCGAAGACCTGCATCGCCTGCTGCGTCACGCGGTGGCAGAGCTCGGTGGCGAAGTACTTGCAGAGCGGGGTCAGCAGGCGGACGCGGGCGTGATCGCGCTCGACCTCCTCGCGCAGTGCCGGCGCCTCGGCCTCGGGGACGTCGCCGCGCTCCAGGGCGGCCTCGCTCGCCGCGTTGATGTCGATCAGCTCGAGCGCGCGATACAGCAGGGCGCGCGCCCCCTCGAGGTCCGTGGCCATGTGCGACAGCATGGCGGCGACCAGCGGCTGGCGCACGATCGGCTGGCCGAACTGCTCGCGCTCGTGCGCATAGCGCACGGCGTCGTGGAAGGCCGCGGCCGCCACGCCCAGTCCCTGCGCCGCGACGCCGAGCCGCGCGTTGTTCATCAGGTCGAGCATGGCGCGGAAGCCCTGGCCCTTCTCGCCGAGCCGGTAGCCGACGGCGTCCTCGAACACCACCTCGCAGGTGGGCGAGCCGTGGATGCCGAGCTTCTCCTCGAGCCGCGACACGCGGACGCCGTTGCGGCTGCCGTCGTCGAGATGCCGCGGCACCAGCACCAGCGACAGGCCGTTGGTGGTGCCCTTCGACTCGTCGTAGCTGTCGCCGTCGCGGGCCAGCACCAGGTGGATCTCGGAGCCCCCGTTGGTGATGAAGATCTTGGTGCCCGAGACCCGCAAGGTGCCGTCGGGCTGCTCGTCGCAGCGGGTGGAGATGCCGCCCAGGTCGCTGCCCGCCTGCGGCTCGGTCAGGTCCATGGCGCCCTGCACCTCGCCCGCGGTGAAGCGCGGCAGGTACTTCTGCTTGAGCTCCTCGCTGCCGTACTTCTCGATGTCGCCGGCGGCGCCGGTCTGGAGTCCGACCACGGTCATCAGGCTGGCGTCGGCGCGCGACAGCATCTCGAGGTACATGCCGTTCAGCAGACCGGGCAGCGCGGGGCCGCCGTACTCGTCGGAGATCAGCAGCGACACCAGGCCGGCTTCCTTGAGCTGCTCGTAGGCGGCGCGGATGTGCTCGGGGGGGCGCGCGCCGCCGTCCTCGGTCAGCTCGGCCTCGTCGTGCCAGTTCTCGCGCGCCGGGCGCTCGAAGGTGGCTGCCAGCTCTCCCGTGGTCTCGAGCACGGTGCGGAAGGCGCCGACCTCGGCCTCGACGTCGGGCTCGCCGCCGGCGCGCAGGCGCAGGTAGCGATCCCAGTCGACCAGGCGGTCGACGTAGAGCTGCATGGTGCGGGCGAAGTAGTCGCTCATCGCGGGGACTCCTTGGTGGTTGGGGCGATGCCGATCTCGAGCGCGTGGTCGCCGAAGCGGGCCTCGTGGCGCGAGAGGGCGGGATCGTCGATGCGGTCGACCAGGTCGACGTGCCAGGCGAGGGTCTGCTCGGCAATCCAGTCGCGGAAGCTCTCCGCGGCGGGCCGCCAGGCGGCCGGCAGCGCCAGCGCGAGCTGGATGCGGTCGGCCACGTGCAGCCCGGCGTCCTTGCGCGCCTGCTGCACGCCGCGCACGACGTCGCGGGCGATGCCCTCCTGCACCAGCGCATCGGACAGCTCGGTGTCGAGCACCGCGATCGCGTCGTTCGTCGAGAGCGGCTCGCAGGCCACGCCGTCTTTGGGCTGGAGGCGGAGCTGGTACTCGCCCTCCTCGAGCACCTGGTCGTTCACCACGACGCGCCCGTCGTCGCCGCGCTTCCAGTCGCCGCGCTTCGCCGCCGCCAGCACGTCCTTCATGGCCGGGCCGAGCCGCGGCCCGAGCGCGCGGGCGTTCACCTGGAGCTGGAAGGTGGCCCACGTCTCGATCGACTCGTCCAGCTCGACCTGCTTCACGTTCACCTCGTCCGCGAGGAGGTCGCGGTAGGGCGCCAGCGCCGAGACCCCGGGGCCGGCGAGCGTGAGGCGCGCGAGCGGCTGGCGGACGCGCACGCCCTCGCGCTCGCGCAGGGTGCGCGCGCTCGAGCACGCGTCGCGCACGCGGTCCATCTCCGCCACCAGGGCGGGATCGGCCGGCAGTGCCTCGGCGTCGGGCCAGTCGCACAGGTGCACGCTCAGCTCGCCGGTCAGCCCCTTGTGGATCGCCTCGGCCACGAAGGGGAGCAGCGGCGCCAGCGCGCGCGAGAGCGTCACCAGCACGGTGTAGAGCGTGTCGTAGGCATCGCGCTTGTCGGCGTCGAGGCCGCTGCGCCAGAAGCGCTCGCGGCTGCGGCGCACGTACCAGTTGGTGAGCGCGTCGTTGAAGGCGAGCACCCGGTCGCAGGCCGCGCCCAGCTCGTAGGCGTCGAGGTCCTCGGTCAGGCACGCCACCAGCTCGTGGGTCTTGGCCAGCAGGTAGCGGTCGAGCAGGCCCGTGGCGTCGGTGCGCAGGCGCGCCTCGACCCCGTCGGTGTTCGCGTACAGGCAGAAGAAGGCGTACGCGTTCCAGATCGGGTTCAGCACGTTGCGCACGACCTCGGCGATGCCCTTCTCGTCGAGCCGCAGGTCGAGGCCGCGCAGCACCGGCGACGCCACCAGGTACCAGCGCAGCGCGTCGCTGCCGAGCGAGTCCATCACCTCGAGCGGGTCGGTGTAGTTGCGCAGCCGCTTCGAGAGCTTGGCGCCCGACTCGTGCAGGATGATGCCGTGGCAGATGCACGTCTTGAACGGGGGGCGGTCGAACAGCGCCGTGCCCAGCACCATCATGGTGTAGAACCAGCCGCGCGTCTGGTTGATGTACTCGACGATGAAGTCGGCCGGGAAGTGGTGCTCGAACCACTCGCGGTTCTCGAACGGGTAGTGCACCGAGGCGTAGAACATCGAGCCCGAGTCGAACCAGCAGTCGAGCACGTCGGGGACGCGGCGCATGGTGCTGCGCCCGCTCGGGTCGTCGGGGTTCGGTCGGGTGAGCTGGTCGACCGCCGGGCGGTGCAGGTCGTCGGGCCGCACGCCGAAGTCGCGCTCGAGCTCGTCGAGGCTGCCGTACACGTCGGTGCGCGGGTGCGCCGGGTCGTCGCTGCGCCACACCGGGATCGGGGAGCCCCAGAAGCGGTTGCGGCTGATCGACCAGTCCTGCGCGCCCTCGAGCCACTTGCCGAAGCGTCCCTCGCGGATGTGCTCGGGGATCCACTGGATCTGCTGATTCAGCTCGAGCATGCGTCCCGAGATCTCGGTGACCTTCACGTACCACGAGCTCATGGCGCGGTAGATCAGCGGCTCGTCGGTGCGCCAGCAGTGCGGGTAGTTGTGGACGATGGTCTCGTGGCGCACCTGGTCGCCCGTGTCGCGCAGCGCGCGGATGATCGGCTTGTTGGCGTCGAACACCCGCTCGCCGGCCCAGGGCCCCACCGGCTCCGTGAAGCGTCCCTGGTCGTCCACGGGCATCACCACCGGGATGCCCTCGCGGCGGCACACCCGCATGTCGTCCTCGCCGAAGCCGGGCGCCAGGTGCACGATGCCGGTGCCGTCCTCGGTGGTGACGAAGTCGTCGGCGACCACCCGGAACGCGTTCTCGGTCTCGGTGAAGAACGGGAACAGCGGCGCGTAGCGCAGGCCCGCGTAGGCGGCGCCGCGGCCGCCGCCCACGCGCTCGGCGTCGCCCAGCTCGGCGGCGAAGCGCTCGCGCGCGGCCTCGGCCACCAGCACGCGCCGCTCGCCCAGGCGCAGGACGGCGTACTCGATGTCGGGTCCGACCGCGAGCGCCAGGTTCGACGGCAGCGTCCAGGGCGTCGTGGTCCATGCCCAGATCTCGGTGGGACCGTCGGCGCGCGGCTCGCGCACCGCGAAGCGCACGGTGATGGCGGGGTCCTGCCGCTCGCGGGTGGCGTCGTCGAGGCGCGTCTCGAAGTTCGAGAGCGGCGTCTCGGCCGCCCACGAGTAGGGCAGCACGCGCTCGCCCTCGTAGATCAGCCCCTGGTCCCAGAGCCGCTTGAAGCCCCAGATGATGCTCTCCATGTAGGAGAGGTCCATCGACTTGTAGTCGTGCTCGAAGTCGACCCAGCGCGCCTGCCGCGTGACGTAGCGCTCCCACTCGCCCGCGTAGCGCATCACCGAGGTGCGGCAGTGCTGGTTGAAGCGGTCGATGCCGTAGGCCTGGATCGCGGCCCGGCCCGACACGCCCAGCTCCTTCTCGGCCTCCATCTCGGCGGGCAGCCCGTGGCAGTCCCAGCCGAAGCGCCGCTCGACCCGGCGGCCGCGCATCGTCTGGTAGCGCGGCACGATGTCCTTCACGTAGCCGGTGACCAGGTGCCCGTAGTGGGGCAGGCCGTTCGCGAAGGGCGGGCCGTCGTAGAACACGTACTCGTTGGCGCCGTTCTCGCCCGCCGGGCGCGCCTCGACCGAGCTGCGGAAGATCCCCTCGCGCTGCCAGAAGTCGAGGATCTCGCGCTCCACGGCCGGATAGCGGGGCTGCGGGTCGACGGTGGGGTAGCGCGGCGTCCGGCGCTTCTGGGGCATCGCCTCTCGTCCTGCGGGGAATCCGAAAATCGGTAGGCTAACCCGGGACTTAGGGGCACACAAACGGACTCGTGGTCAGTCGCTTCCGGCCGCCGGCGCTTGCCCTGGCGGGGCGTCGGCTGGACCATCGGGGGTCGTGGTGCCCCGGCGCAACCCCCAGCTCATGCTCGCGCGCGCCCTGCGGCTGGTGGCGCCGGGGCTGCTGCGGGCCGGGATGCGGCGCTTCGACCCGGTGCCGCGCGAGGCGGTGGAGCAGGCGCGCCAACGGGCGCACGAGGGCGGGAAGCTCGGCGACTAGCCGGGCGAGCACGGAGACGGAGCGGGAATGGCTGGACTCGAGCGGATCGGAAGCGGTGTGGGAGGCTCGACGGGTGCGGGCGTCGCGGTCGCCCTGGCGTTCGCGTTGGCGCTGCCGGCGTCGGCCCAGGAGCTGCTGCTCTACTCCACGGAGAACAACCGCCTGCGGCGGCTCGACGTCGACAGCTTCGACGCGCCGCCGCTGCTCCAGGACGTCCTGATCGAGTCCGCCAGCGACAGCGAGCAGGGCGGTGGCGACGGGCCCGGGCGCGACGTGAACGGCATCGTCTGCGCGCTGCCCGACGGCAGCGGTCGCTTCGTGGCCGGCGAGGACACCGGGCAGCCCGAGCGGATCCCGGGCTGGGGGATCTTCGGCGCCGACGGCATCCAGCAGGCCAAGCTGGCCGCGCACAGCTTCGCGGGGCAGGCGGAGCCCTTCGGCTGCGCCTTCGCGCCGGACGGCCGGCTGTTCACCACCGAGATCGGCAACCAGGCGTTCGGCGAGCAGAACGGCCAGCTGATCCTGTGGTTCCCGCCCTTCGAGGGCTTCCCCGGCGAGGGCGAGGTGAACGGCCGCTTCTGCAAGATCGCCACCGACCTCGGCACCGCGACCGGGGTCGCGGTGGACGACGAGGGCCGCGTGCTGGTCGCCGCTTCGCGCGCCGGCACCGTGTTCCGCTTCTCCGGAGACTTCCCGACGGGCCCCGACGCCGCGGGCGGCTGCGGGCGGACCGACGGCGTGGGGGACCCGCTGGTCGACGCGGGCCGCATCGAGCGCGAGAGCTTCATCATGGACTCGCGCGTCGCCACACCCACCGGCATCGCCCGGGCGCCGACCGGCGGCTGGTACGCCTCGAGCGTGCTGTTCGGCCGCATCGAGGAGTTCGACGCGAACGGCGCCTGGGTGCGCACGATCGCGGCGCCGCCGCCCGGCGAGGACATCACGATGCTGCCGGTGTCGACCGGGCACCCGCAGTCGCTGGCCGTAGGCCCGGACGGCACGATCTACTACGCCGACCTCGACCTGCGCGGCAGCCTGCTGATCCCCTCCACCGGCGCCAACGGCTCGCTGCGGCGCGTGCGCTTCGACGCCGCCGGCGCGCCGCAGCCGCCCGAGACGCTGGTCGACGGGCTGCGCTTCCCCGACGGCGTGGCGCTGCTGCCGGGCGATCTCGAGCCCAGCGAGTGGCGCACCTACGGCGGCAGTCCGGAGCGGCTGTTCTTCAACCCCGACGAGTCGATCGTGACCCGCGACAACGTGGGCGAGCTGGTGACGCGCTGGGAGTTCCCGGCCGACGCGATCATCACCGCCTCGCCGATCGTGGCGGTGGTGGACGTGCCCGGCGAGGGCCGCGTGCAGGTGGTCTACGTGCCGAGCTGGGACGAACGCCTGTATGCGGTGCGCATGCGCGACGGCTCCGAGCTGTGGCGCTTCGAGGCCGACCCGCAGCCGGGCGCCTCGTTCCCCGCCGCCGCCTCGGCGCACGTCGAGCGGGTGGGCGAGCGCGACCTGGTGCTGGTGGGCATCGGCGAGGTCATGTACGCGCTCGACGCCGCCACCGGCGCCGAGCAGTGGCGCTTCTACGCCGGCACGGGCTGTGCCGACGAGAACGGCGTCCCGCCCGGGCTGTGCGCCTTCGACGGCGAGCGCAACGAGATCGAGTCCTCGGGCGTCGTGGCCGACGGCAAGGTCTTCTTCGGCATGGACGTGAACGACAACGTCAGCGGCACCGGCGGCTTCTTCGCGGTCGACGTCGAGACCGGCTTCCTGGCCTGGTACTTCGACCTCCAGTCCGGTCAGACCTGTACGCCGCTTCCGGGCGACCAGGTCACCCACTTCGACGGCTACCACACGCTCGAGGAGCTGGGCATCGACATCCCCGACTTCTCGACCACGCGCCCCGGCTGCGACTTCCCGCGCCAGCCCACGGGCTGCGGCAACGTCTGGTCGTCGCCCGCCTGGGACGCCGAGCGCGGCCTGCTGTACGTGGCGTCGAGCAACTGCGACACCGACGACGACCCGGACACCCCGCAGCCCACCCTGGGCGGCTTCGTGATGCCGCCGTACGACGAGGCGATCTTCGCGCTCGACACCGACGGGGTGCCCGCCTGGCGCTGGCGGGCGCGCGAGTTCGACCTGGCCGACCTGGCCTACGGCGCGGTGCCCCAGCTCTTCACGATCGAACGCGACGGGCGCGCGATCGACGTGGTCGGCATCGGCAACAAGGACGCCTCCTACACCGTGCTCGACCGCGACGGCGTCAACGAGGAGAGCGGGCTTCGGTGGGACGCGCCGAACCCCCTGGCGCTGCCGTACTGGCGCACCAAGGTCCTGCGGGGCGGCGCCGTGGGCGGCATCATCGGCACCCCCTCGGTGGACACGGAGGCGCGGCGCATCTTCTTCGCGACGGCGCCCGGCTTCGACCCGCTCGATCCGCAGCGCCCCACCGTGCACGTGCTCGACCTGGACAGCGGCGACGTGCTCTGGCAGAACGTCGGCGCCGTCGGCCTGGACGGGGACAGCAGCTTCTCGCCCAACGGCGGCGTCCCCGGCGTCCACTTCACCGGCAGCGTGATCTCGCCGTCGCTGCGCGCCTTCGACGCCGCGACGGGCGAGATCCTCTACAACGGGTTCATCGGCCAGCAGGTGCTGTTCAGCGCCGTCGCCTCGGCGCCGACCGTGATCGACGGCACGCTGCTGGTGGGCACCGGCATCGGCACCCGCACGGGAGACCCCGACGACATCTCCGACTTCACCTCCCGCATCCCGCACACCCTGGTGGCGCTGTGCGTGCCGGGTACCGACGGCTGCTCGGCCTGCGGCAACGGCCGCGACGACGACCGCGACGGCTTCGCCGACTTCCCGGACGACCCGGGCTGCGACGCATTCGGCGAGGACGACGAGCAGACACCGGAGCTGGCCTGCGACAACGGACTCGACGACGACGGCGACGAGCTCGTGGACGCCGCGGATCCCGGCTGCCCGTTCCCCCACGCGGTCCTCGAGGACCCGGTGTGCGACAACGGCAGCGACGACGACGGCGACGGCGCCACCGACTTCGACGATCCCGACTGCAGCCGGGTCTGGCCCTACCTCGAGATGGGCTGCGGGCTCGGCGTCGAGCTGGTGGTCGTGGTGCCGCTGCTCGCGGCGTGGCGCCGGCGGGCCGCGCGGCGCTGACCGGGCGCCCCGCGCGGCCGCCCGCGCCGTCCACTACCCTGGCGCGTCATGACGGTGGAGCTCGACGGGCGCCAGCGGCGCTACCTGCGCAGCCTGGCCCAGCGCCTCAAGCCGGTGGTGTTCGTCGGCGAGTCGGGCGTCACGCCCAGCGTGCTGCGCGCGCTCGACGAGGCGCTGGGCGCCCACGAGCTGGTGAAGGTGCGCCTGCGCGCGCCCGAGGACAAGAAGGCCGCAGCCGCCGAGCTGGCCGACGCCGCCGAGGCGGCGCTGTGTGGCCTGGTCGGGCACACCGTGATCCTGTACCGCCCCGATCCCGACGAGCCGAGCATCGAGCTGCCGCGGCGATGAAGCGGATCGACCTGCGCAGCGACACGGTGACGTGTCCGACCCCGGCGATGCGCGAGGCGCTGGCGCGCGCCGAGGTGGGCGACGACGTCTACGGCGAGGACCCCACGGTGGCGCGGCTCGAGGCGGCCGTGGCCGAGCGGCTCGGCAAGCAGGCCGCGCTGTTCGTTCCCTCGGGCACGATGGCCAACCAGATCGCCGTGCGCATGCACACGCGGCCGGGCGACGCGGTGCTGGTCGGGCGGGACGCGCACGTGCTGCTCTGGGAGGCCGCCGGCGCGGCGGCGCTGTCCGGCGTGCAGCTCCAGCCGATCGGCGGGGGGGGCCTGTTCGGCGCCGCCGACGTGCGCGGGGCGATCGCGATCCCCGACGTGCATCTGCCGCCCACCCGGCTGCTGATGGCGGAGAACACGCACAACGCGTCGGGCGGGCGGGTGTTCCCGCTCGAGGCGCTCGAGGCGGCGTGCGCCGCCGCGCGCGAGGCCGGGCTGCGCACCCACCTCGACGGCGCCCGACTGTGGAACGCGGAGATCGCGACGGGCGTGCCGGCGGCGTGCTGGGCGACCTCTTTCGACAGCGTGGCGTGTTGCTTCTCGAAGGGGCTGGGCGCGCCGGTCGGGTCGGCGCTGTGCGGCGACGCCGCGTGGATCGAGGCGGCGCGCCGCGTGCGCAAGCAGCTCGGCGGCGGCATGCGGCAGGCGGGCATCCTGGCCGCCGCGGCGCTGCACGCGCTCGAGCACCACGTGGACCGGCTGGCTGCCGACCACGAGCACGCGCGGCTGCTGGCCGCGGGCCTGGCGAAGCTCGGACTCGACGTCGAGGGGGAGCCCGAGACGAACATGGTCGTGTTCGCCTGCGCCGACACCGCCGGCTTCGTACGCGAGACGCGCGCCCGCGGCGTCTGGATCAACCCCGTCGCGGTCGGGCGCTTCCGCGCCGTGACCCACCTGGACGTCGGGCGCGCCGACGTCGACGAGGCGCTCGGGCGCGTGGCCGCCGCGCTCGAGGCGCTCGGCGCCGCTTGACGGGAACGGGCCGCTGTGGGAAGTTCACGCCGCGATGTCGACGGCTGCACGAACGCTCCGATGGTGGTGGGTCCCTCGCTGACGAGGTGGCCCCCGCTGCGCGTGCAGTCGATCCAGGCCGCCTCCCCGGGGCGGCCTTCGTCGTACAGGGCTCGAAACCGCCGCCCCGGTGAATCGGGGCGGCGGTTTCGCGTTGCGGGGTTCCGCGGACCCCGCGGCGCAGGAGAGCGGACATGATCGGGTCGGACGACGGCGAACGGGACTACGCCACCCGGGGTGGACTGCGGGTGCGGCGCCGCCTCGAGGCGGTGGAGGGGCACGCCTCGCTCGAGGCGCTGATCGACGCGCTCGACGCGCGGCGCGGCGTGCTGCTGGCCTCCAGCTACGAGTATCCCGGGCGCTACACGCGCTGGGACATGGGCTTCGTCGACCCGCCCCTGGTGCTGACGTCGCGGGGGCGCGAGGCGCGGGTCACCGCGCTGAACGAGCGCGGCGCGCTGCTGCTCGGGCCGATCGCTCGGACCTTCGAGGCGCTGCCGGCCGTCGCCTCGCTCGAGCGCGAGCGCGGCGAGCTGCGCTGCGCGATCCGGGAGCCCGAGGGGCGCTTCCCCGAGGAGGAGCGCAGCCGACAGCCCTCGGTGTTCTCGCTGCTGCGCGCGCTGGTCGACCTGTTCGGCTCGGATGCCGACGCGCACCTGGGTCTGTACGGCGCCTTCGGCTACGACCTGGCCTTCCAGTTCGAGCCGCTGCGGCTGCGCCTGGAGCGGCCGCCCGGGCAGCGCGACGTCGTGCTCTACCTGCCCGACGAGGTGCTGATCGTCGACCATCGCCGCGAGCAGGCCGTGCGGCGGCGCTACGACTTCGAGATCGACGGGCGCTCGACGCGCGAGCTGCCGCGCGCCGGCGCCGAGGAGCCCTTCCGCGGCGCCCCCGGTGAGCCCGGCGCCGACCAGCCGCCCGGCGCCTACGCCGAGTCGGTGCGCGCCGCGCGCGAGGCGTTCCGGCGCGGCGACCTGTTCGAGGTCGTGCTGAGCCAGACCTTCCTCGAGCCGGGCGAGACGCCGCCCTCCGAGCTGTTCCGGCGCCTGCGCGAGCGCAACCCCTCGCCCTACGGCTTCCTGATGAACCTGGGCGAGCGCGACTACCTGGTGGGCGCCTCGCCCGAGATGTACGTGCGCGTGGAGGGGCGCCGGGTCGAGACCTGTCCGATCTCGGGGACGATCCCGCGCGGTCGCGACGCGATCGAGGACGCCGAGCAGATCCGCGCGCTGCTCAACTCGACCAAGGACGAGTCGGAGCTCACGATGTGCACCGACGTCGACCGCAACGACAAGTCGCGGATCTGCGAGCCGGGCTCGGTGCGCGTGATCGGGCGCCGCCAGATCGAGCTGTACTCGCGGCTGATCCACACCGTCGACCACGTCGAGGGCGTGCTGCGCCCGGGCTTCGACAGTCTCGACGCGTTCCTCTGCCACGCCTGGGCCGTCACCGTCACCGGCGCGCCGAAGACGTGGGCGATGCAGTTCGTCGAGGACCACGAGCAGTCGGCGCGCGCCTGGTACGGGGGCGCCGTTGGCATGATCGGCTTCGACGGCAACATGAACACGGGCCTCACCCTGCGCACGATCCGCGTGCTCGACGGGGTGGCCCGCGTGCGCGCCGGCGCGACGCTGCTCTACGACTCGGATCCCGAGGCCGAGGAGGAGGAGACGCACGTCAAGGCGTCGGCCCTGATCGACGCGATCCGGCGCCCCGGCCACGGGCCCGAGCGCGGCGCCGACGCGTGGGCGCCCACCGCGAGCGGCAAGCGCATCCTGCTGGTCGACCACCAGGACTCGTTCGTGCACACGCTGGCGAACTACCTGCGCCAGACCGGGGCGGAGGTCGTGACCTGGCGGGCTGGCTTCCCGCACGCGGAGCTCGACGCGCTGGCGCCCGACCTGGTGGTGCTGTCGCCCGGTCCGGGCTCGCCCGCCGACTTCGACGTGCGCGGTACGCTCGAGGCGCTGCGCGCGCGCGAGCTGCCCGCCTTCGGCGTCTGCCTGGGGCTCCAGGGTCTGGTGGAGTTCTGCGGCGGCAAGCTCGACGTGCTGGGAGTCCCCGTCCACGGCAAGCCCTCGACGATCACGCCGTGCGGCGGGGCGCTGTGGGACGGCATGCCCGAGCGCTTCCAGGCGGCGCGCTACCACTCGCTGTACGCGGTGCGCGACTCGCTGCCCCAGGTGCTGCGCATCACCGCCGAGAGCGACGATGGGGTGGTGATGGCGCTGGAGCACGCCGAGCTGCCGCTCGCGGCGGTGCAGTTCCACCCGGAATCGATCCTCACGCCGGGCGAGCTGGGCCTGCAGCTGCTGGCCAACGCGGTGGGCCGGCTGACCCGCTAGCCCGCAAGCGCCGGCGCAGCCGGCGCGCGCAGCGAGCCGCCGGCGAGCGAAGTCCACGATCTTGCTCAATCGGGGCCCCCGGTCGTCCGTTGACGCTCGGGGAGGAGCGCCGTGGAGCCGAGCCGACGCCGTTTTCTGTGGGGCCTGGCCGGTGCGGCCGCGGGTCTCGCGGTGCCGCCGCGGGCGCCGGCGGCGCCGCGCAGCGGCCTCCGGGTGATCGTGATCGGGGCGGGGGTGGCCGGTCTGACGGCGGCGCACGCCCTGCGCCAGCACGGGCTCGACGCCGTCGTGCTCGAGGCGCGCCCGCGCCTCGGGGGTCGGGTGTGGACCGACCGCTCGCTGGGCACCGCGGTGGACCTGGGCGCCGGCCGGATCCGCGGTGCGCGCGGCAACCCGATCCTGCAGCTCGCCCGCCGCTACGGCTTTCGCACCACGCCGCTCGGGACCGCCGTCTCGGCGTACGACGACGCCGGGAAGCCCGTGCCGGCCGAGCGGCTGGCGCGTGCGCGCCACCGCCACCGAGAGCTGCGGGCGGCGCTCGTGCAGCGCGCCGCCGGGCGGGCCCAGGACGCATCGGCGGGCTCGGTGTGGCGGAAGCTGCTGGCCGACGCGGAGATCGGGGACGTCGACGAGCGCCGGACGCTCGCGTGGGTCGCGCGCCACGGCGTGGTCGAGTCCGGTGCCGAGCTCGATGAGCTCTCGCTGCTGCACGCGGGCGACGCAACGCCGGCGCCGGGGGGCGACCTGCTCCTGCCGGGCGGCTACGACCAGATCGTCGGTGCTCTGGCAGCGCGAGCCGACGTGCGCCTCGAGCACCGGGTGGATGCCGTGCACTGGGGACGCGAGGGCGTACGGGTCGCCACCTCGCAGGGCGAGCTGGCGGGCGAAGCCGTGGTGGTGACGCTGCCGCTCGGTGTGCTCCAGGCGGGGATCGTCGCCTTCGACCCGCCGCTGCCGGCGTCGACGCGCCACGCCATCGGGCGGCTCGGGGTGGGAGTCGTCGACAAGGTGGCGCTGCGCTTTCCGCGGCTGTTCTGGTCGCTCGACGCGGACTTCCTGGGCCACATCGCCGAGCCCCCCGGCACGTACCCGCTGTTCCTGAACCTGCGGATGCATGCGCCGCACCCGGTCCTGGTGGCGCTCACCGGCGGGCGCTCGGCGCGCGAGGCCGAGGACCGCTCCGACGCCGAGATCGTCGCCGAGCTGATGACGCGGCTGCGCCGCGCACACGGCCCCCACATCCCCGAGCCCGAGTCGGTGCGCGTGACGCGCTGGGCGCGCGATCCCTTCGCCCGCGGCTCCGGCTCCTACCTGCCGCCGGGCGCGACGGGCGCCGACTACGACGCGCTGGCCGAGCTGCACGCCGGTGGCTGCCTCCTCTTCGCCGGCGAAGCCACCGCCCGCACCCACCCCGCCACCGTCCACGGCGCGTACCTCTCCGGCCTCCGCGCCGCCTCCCAGCTGCTCCAGCACCGCCTCGAGGGAACCTCCCCCGCGTAGCGCAGCCCCTACTCGAAGGCGGTGCGGAGGGCGTGGGCGGACTGGGCGACGGCCTGCTGGTACTTGTCGAGGATGGTGAGCTGGGAGCCCGGCGCGGAGTGCTCCTCGACGCGGCCGACGTCCTCGACCGGGAGCGCCGCCTGCATCTGCTCGAACAGGGTGCGCGCCTGCTCGGGCGACACCTCGTGGAGCTTGGGGCCTTCGGCCGCGGCGAGCTGCTGAAGGATGAGCTGGGCCTGGGGATCGAGCGGCATCGGGGCTCCTTCGTCGTGCGGAGCCGCCACGGTAGCGCCGCGCGCCCCCGCGCTCAGCCCACGACGCGGTTGCGGCCGGCCCGCTTGGCGTCGTAGAGCCGGGCATCCGCCTCCGCCAGGAAGCGGGCCGAGTCCTCGATCTCCTTGGTCAGGTCGGCGATGCCCGCGGAGATCGTCACCAGCACCTGCTGATCGCCCACCACGAAGGGGTGCTGGGCCACCAGCGCGCGCAGCCGCTCGGCGAACTGCCGCGCGCTGTCGAGGTCGGTCTCGGGCATCACGATCGCGAACTCCTCGCCCCCGAAGCGCGCCAGGCACTCGTCGCGGCGCACGCGACCGCGCACCAGCAGCGCCACCTCGCGCAGCACCGCGTCGCCGGCCAGGTGGCCGTACTCGTCGTTGACCCGCTTGAAGTGGTCGAGGTCGAACAGCATCAGCGCCAGGGGCCGGTCGTGGCGCCGACAGCGCGACATCTCGCGCTCGAGGAACTCGGTCAGGTAGCGCCGGTTGTAGGCCTTGGTGAGGCCGTCCACGATCATGGTCCGGTAGACCTCCTCGTGGTACTGGGCCTCGACGTTGTCGCCTTCCAGGAACTTGAAGATCGCGCTCCCGATGCGCAGCAGGTCGCCGGAGCGCAGCGGAAGGCTCTCGCCGGGAGCCAGCAGCTCGTCGTTCAGCCAGGTGCCGTTGGTCGAGCCCAGGTCCTGCAGGGCGGGTCGTCCCTCCGTCTGGGCGATCCGGCAGTGTCGCCGCGAGACCGTCTCGAGCGGAATCACCAGGTCGCAGCGCGCGTCGCGCCCGATCTGGATCTCGCTGCGGTCGAGCGCCAGCTTGCGCCCCAGGCTGGGGCCGTAGATCACCACCAGGCAGGCGTCGCCGGCCGCGGCGGCGGTCTCCTCGTCCGGCGGCAGCATCCGCATCTTCAACGTGTCGCGCTCGCTCGGGTCCACACGCCTCCCGCAGTCGCTCCGGGCCTGGGAGGCGTTTCGGACGCCGCGCGGCAGGACTGAACCGTTCTGCGGGCGAAGCTGCGCTCAAGCTGCCGGTGGCAGCCGCTTCAGCTCCGTCATGTACTGGTAGATGCGTCCGTGCGCGCTGCCGAGGATGGCGTCGTAGAGCATGCCGTCGGGGTCGCAGTCGCGCGCGCCGTCGAGCAGGCGCTGGAAGTGCCGGAGGAAGTTCTCGCTGTGCCGGGTGCGGATAGGGGTTCCCCAGAAGATGTCGCGCGCCTCCTGCGACCCGGCGCCCCCGGCGGTGAAGTAGGCGTTCATCAGCTGCCGGCCGAAGACCTGCGGGTCGCCCGAGCCCAGTCGCGCCCACATCTCGCTGACGGCCTCGCTGTCGTACGTGCCGCCCTGGCCTTGGGACTGGCTCGAGATGAACAGCATGCCCAGGATGGCGCCGAGCTGGTCGGTCACCAGCTCCATCATGCGCATGAAGGTCTCGCGCCGCGCGTGCGCCTCGCTGGCCGCGATCGCCTCGGTCTGGACCTCGGCCTGCTCGGCGGTGCGGCGCATCTCGCGGTACTGCAGGTGGATCGCGCGCGTCGAGTTGGCCAGCTCCTTCTGCTGCAGGAAGTAGCCGATCACGAGCCACAGGAACGCCAGCGGCGCGAAGGCGCCCTCGAGGAAGCCCCCGACCGACGGCGGCCCGTCGTACACGAACTTGCCGAACCCGACGACGTCGAAGATGTAGTAGGCCTGCATCAGGAGCCACACGGCGGTGATCCCGAGCCCCAGCCAGATGCGCCAGTCGGGCGCCGACCGCTCTTCGCCGGACTCGTGGTCGAGGACCGGTGCGTCCTCGTGCATGCGGTCTCCCTCGCTCGTGCGCAGCCGCTCCGAAGCGTAGCGCGCGAGGGCGGGCCCGGTCCGCCGGAGGGCTCAGCCGATCACGGCGAGCTGTCGCGACTGGGCGAGCAGGGTGCCGTCGCGGGTCCAGATCTCGCCGTCCTCCTCGATGAAGCCCTGCTCGGCGAAGCGCGAGCGGAAGGTGGCCAGCACGAAGTCGTCGGGACGGGCGCCCGGCACCGGCAGGTCGCGGCGGAAGTGGATCGTGAGGTCCACGGTCGGGACGTGGCCCAGCGTCGTGCGGTCGGGCGCCCACGCGAAGCAGGGCGGGGGCCAGGCGTCGCAGAAGGCGGCGAGCAGGGGCGCGTCCACCCGGCGCCGCTCGGCCAGTCGGATCCAGCCGCCCACCAGCGCCTGCTCGGCCCCCGAGCCGGGACGCTCGCCCACCGCCCAGCGGTACTCGTAGCGCTCGTGGATCGGGATGATCGCCGGGAACGCCTCGCAACGCTCCGGGGGCGCGGCGTCCGGGCGCGGGGCGTGGTCGAAGCGCGGTCCCTCGCGCGGGCGCGAGAAGGCACCCAGCGCCAGGGCCAGCAGCCGGTCGCCCTGCCGCATGCGGCCGCTCACGGTGGTGAGCGAGCGCCCCACGCGCTCGACGCGCGTCTCGATCTCGACGGCGCCCTCGCGGGGCGGCGCGGTGTAGTGGACCGTGAGCGAGCGCGGCGCCCGGTCCGGCTCGACGCGGGCGCCCAGGGCGCGCAGCACGATCGCCGCCACGTAGCCCCCGTTGGGGCTCTGCGCGACGAACCAGCCGCGGTCGATGCGCGCCGCGCAGCGCTCCGCGTCCAGCTGCTCGACGGCCGTGTCCCGGTCGAAACGCGTCACGAGGCGGGCGGGATAGCACACGACCGAACGGCAGCCACTTCCCGCCCGTCCGGATGTATGATGGGCGCATGCAGAACAACCTCGGTCTCTTCCTCCAGAAGCGCGCCCGCCTGAGCCCCGGCGTCGAGGCGCTGGTGGAGGTGGAGCGCGGGCGGCGCTTCACCTACGCCGAGCTGAACGCTCGCGCCAACCGGATCGCCCACGCCCTGGTCGAGCGCGGCGTCCAGCCGGGCGATCGCGTCGCCTTCCTGATGATGAACGGGGCCGAGTACCTCGAGAGCTACCTCGGTGCGGCCAAGATCGGCGGCGTGATGGTGCCGCTCAACTGGCGGCTCGTGCCGGACGAGCTCGAGTTCATCCTGAAGGACTCGGGCGCAGAGGTGCTGATCTTCGACACCGAGTTCGACGAGTCCGCGCGGGCCCTGCGTGGTCGTGACCACGCGCTGCGCCACTGGATCCGGGTGGGCGACGACGCCACGCGGCCCGACTGGGCGGAGGGCTACGACGCGGTGGCCGCGGCCGCCTCCGACGCCGATCCCGAGACGCGCGCGGCCGGCGACGACCTGCTCTTCATCATGTACACGTCGGGCACCACCGGCCTCCCGAAGGGCGCGGTGCACAGCCACGACACGATGGCGGCGGCGTCGGTCACGGTGAACATGACCGCCGACCTGCGCGACCGCGACCGCTACCTCCAGATGCTGCCGCTCTTCCACGTGGGGGCGCTCACGCCGGCGACCGCCTGCATGCACCGGGGCGGCACCCTGGTGCTGATGCGCGCCTTCGATCCGTCGCGCGCGTGGGACGTGATCCGCGACGAGGCCGTCACGGTGGGGCTGGCGGTGCCCGCGATGCTCCAGTTCATGTGGGGGGCGCCCGGCCGCGAGACCACCGACGTGTCGAAGCTGCGCTGGCTGATGTGCGGCGCGGCGCCGGTGCCGGTGCCGGTGATCGAGCAGTACAACGGCATCGGCATCGAGATCCACCAGGTCTACGGCCTGACCGAGACCTGCGGCCCGGCCTGCCTGATCGACTCGGAGAACGCGATCGCCAAGGCCGGCTCGACCGGTCCCGCCTTCTTCCACACCGAAGTGCGCGTGGTCGGGCCCGGCGGCGCCGACGTGGAGCCCGGCGAGATCGGCGAGGTGCTGATCCGCGGGCCGCACATCATGGTGGAGTACTGGAACCGCCCCGACGCCACCGCCGACACGATCCGCGACGGCTGGCTCCACAGCGGCGACCTGGCCACCGTCGACAAGGACGGCTTCGTCTACATCCAGGACCGCAAGAAGGACATGATCATCTCGGGCGGCGAGAACATCTACCCGGCCGAGATCGAGAACGTCCTCGTCGGCCACCCCGCGATCGTCGAGGCGGCGGTGATCGGCCAGCCTTCGGAGCGCTGGGGCGAGTCGCCGATCGCGATCGTGGTGCTCGAGGAGGGCAAGAGCGCCAGTGCCGACGAGATCATCGAGTTCTGCCAGGGCAAGCTGGCGCGCTACAAGGTGCCGAAGGGCGTCGAGTTCACCGACGAGATCCCGCGCAACCCGACCGGCAAGATCCTCAAGCGGGTCCTGCGCGAGACCTATCCGGGCCCCGCGCCGGATTGAGCCGCCGCGCGGCTACTCGCCGCGGTTCTTCGGCGAGACGCTGCGGAAGTCGGCGGGCCGCTTCTCGAAGAAGGCCTTCAGCGCCTCGGCGTTCTCGGGCGAGCCCACGCGCACCGCGAACGCCTGGTCCTCGAGGGCGCGCGCGGCGCGGATGCCCTCGCGGCGCATCTCGAGCAGCAGCCGCTTGGTGTAGCGGACCGAGCCCAGCGGCTGGGCCGCGAACCGGGCGGCGGTTTCCTGGGCGGCGGCCAGCAGCGCGTCGGGCGCCAGCAGCCGACTCGCCAGGCCCAGCTCCACCAGCTCGGCCGCCTCGATCCAATCGGCGCGGAACAGCAGGTCGGCGGCGCGCTGGTGGCCGATCTGGAGCGGCAGCAGGTAGCTGGCGCCCGCCTCGGGCACCACGCCCAGCGTGACGAAGGGCGCCTTCACGCGTGCGCACTCGGAGACGTAGACCACGTCGCAGTGCAGCAGCACGGTGAATCCGAAGCCCACGCCCACGCCGTTCACGGCCGCGAGCAGCGGCTTGTCGAAGGCGCACAGCGCGTCCATCAGGTGCGGGAAGCCCGGCTCCCCGGTCGGCGCGGCCATCTCGGAGAGGTCCTGGCCGGCCGTGAAGGCGTCGCCGGCGCCGGTCAGCACGACCGCGCGCACGTCGTCGTCCTCGCGGGCGGCGACGAAGGCGTCGCCGAGCGCGCGCCACATCACGTTCGAGAACGCGTTCTTCTGCCGCGGCCGGTTCATCGTCAGCGTGAGCACCCCGTCTTCGCACGCCTCGAGGATGGTGTCACCTGCCATGGCCTCGCAGCATAGCCGGAACACCTCACGCCCGAAGCTCCCGAACACCCCTCCGCCCGGATCGAAGGGGGAAGCCGCAAGCGGAGCGGGCGTAGCCCGCGGAGCGCGCAGCGAGGCGCAGCCGAGCGGAGTCCACCAAGACGCGTCCGCGCCGGCACCCAGCCGGCCCGCAGGGGGAAGCCGCAAGCGGAGGCGAAGCCGGAGCGCGCAGCGAGGCGAAGCCGAGCGGAGTCCACCAAGACGCGTTCGCGCCGGCATCGAGCTGGCCCGCAGGGGGAAGCCGCAAGCGGAGGCGAAGCCGGAGCGCGCAGCGAGGCGAAGCCGAGCGGAGTCCACCAAGACTAAAGCAAACGCTCCATCGCCTCTTCGCTGTAGCCGCGGATCAGCTCGCCGTCGATCTCGACCACGGGGATCGAGGTGCGGCCGGTCTTGGAGACGAGCTCGTCGCGCCAGGCCGGGTTGGCCTCGATGTCGCGGTTGTCGTAGGGCACCTGGCGCGCGTCGAGCCAGCGCATCGCCTTGCGGCACCAGCCGCACCACGGTGCCGTGTAGACGATCACCTCCCGGCCCCCGCGGCGCTCGAAGGGGGCGGCTGCCGCGGCTGCCCAGGGCTGCCGCGCGGGCGCCTGCGCGCGCTGGCGCGGGGGCGGGCGGTTGGCCTCCATCTCGATCCGGCCCGCCTTGGCCCGCTGCGAGGCCGGGACCTGCTCCAGGCTCTCGACGAAGCGCATCGAGCCGTTCTCGTCGACGAACGAGTAGTAGACGGTCTTTTCACCGCCGGGCGCCGCCTCGGCGACGTCTCCCAGCCAGGACAGCAGCGAGGGGGCGTCGCTCTCGGTCTCTGACGCGCTCCCCTCGTCCTCGGCCCCGAGCAGCCCGCCCAGCAGGTCCGTCACCATCCGCGCGGGCGACTGCGCCTGCGAGCCTTCGCCGCCGCTGCAGGCGACGAGCCCGATCAGCGCTGCACTGGCGATGGCCACGACGGGCTGCGGGCGCATGGCGTTCCTCCCTGGGGATCCGGGCCCCGCGCTCCGGATGCGTTTTCGGCCGAACGCCGGAGCGCGTTGAATGCGTCGCCCCCCTTGGGGAGTGCTACAGCGCGGAATCCCGCTGGCCGATCCGTGCTGCGGACCACTGCCGAGCCGATCGGAACCGACGTGACCCAGTTCGCAGCCAATCGGAGCGTCCTGCTGCTGCACGACGGCGAGCTCGCCGACGTGCGCGAGCTCGTCGACGGGCTGGGCGCGCTGGTCGAGGACCGGGAGCAGGCGCCCGGGGGCGCCGCCTACGACCTGGTGGTCGGCACTCCCCGGCGTCTGAAGTCGCTGCGGCGCCGCGCCGTGTCGGCCGACACCGTGCAGATGGCCGTGCTCGATCAGGACTCCCGCACGCTGCGCGCGATGCTGCGCCGCACGGGCGTCGACCTGGTCGTGCGGCGTCCGGTGCACCGCGAGGCCCTCCGCCTGCTGCTGCTGCACGCCCTCTACCGGGGACCCGAGCGCCGAGCGCGGCGCGTGCCGATCGGTGCGCCGGTGCGGTTCCGCACGGGCCTGCGTCGGCGCGACGCGATGCTCGCCGACCTCTCGGTGAAGGGCTGTCGGCTGCTCACGCAGCGGGCGTTCGAGCCCGGACAGCGGATCACGGTGCAGCTGCCCGAGGCGCTGTCGGGAGGGCGGCCGCTGTCCGTGCGCGGCCGCGTGGTGCGGGCGGGCGCCGTCGAGGAGAGCGAGCCGGCGTCGCACGCCCTCGCCGTGGCGTTCTCCGGCCTCTCGCCCGGCATCCGCAAGCAGCTCGCGGCGATCGTGTCCTCCTACACCGAAGGGCCCGCCGTGATGCGCGCCGCGCCGTCCGCACCGCGAGCCGAGGCGCCCGCGCAGCCGGCCGAACTGGCCGCGCCGGCCGCCGCCATCGATCCCGACGGGTCGACCGACACGGGGTACTCGAAGGCCGTCGGCTCTCGCGAGGTCTTGCGCGCCCCCGCCCTGGAGACCGACTCCGCACCGGCCTGTGAGGCAGCGGATGCCGGGGCCGATCCGGCGCCGGCGTCCGGTACCGAGCGGCGCTGCGAATCGCGGCGCGCCTACGAGCGCCGCGTCATCGCGCTCGGACACGAGGCGGCTCGCGTCCTGATCGGTCGGGACCTCTCGCAGGGCGGCATGCGCGTCGATCCGAGCCCGGTGCTGCAGGCCGGCCAGGAGCTGCGCCTCGCGATCCACGTCAGCCCCGGCGAGACGCCACTCGTCGTGCGCGCGCGCGTGGCGCACAACGACGGGGATCGCGGCGTGGGCCTGGCCTTCGTGGACCTGAGCGAGGGCGCTGCGCGCTATCTGCACAAGATGGTCGACTTCCTGCCGGTGCTCGAGCCGCAGGACGAGGGCAGCGAAGGGGCAGGCGTGGTCGTCTCCGAGATCCTCGACGGCGCCGGCGCCGATCGGGAGCCCGCCGCCGAGGCCTGACACGGCGCTCGGCTCCACCCTCCGTCCCCGAGACGAGATTCAGCCCGCGCCCGCGTTCTGCCGATCAGCAGGCTGGAGTGAGGCATGCCCATCGAGAAGAGCGTTCTCGTCATCGACGGACCGGAGGGCCCGCGTAGCGGGCTCGCCGACCGGGTGCGTGCGCTCGGCTATCGGGCGCTCCGCGCCAAGACGCCCGAGGAGGCGTTCCAGCTCGTCGCCGAGCATCGCTACCAGGTCGCCGCCGCGCTGATCCCGCCGGAGCTGACGGTGGCGGATCTGCCCCGCGCTCTCGAGGCGCTCGCCGCGCGCTCGCCGGGTGGTGCGCTCCGCTACATCGTCGCGGGGCCCCGGCCCGAGGCCGAGACGCTGGCCGAGCTGCGCGAGGCGGGCGTATCCCTGGCGCTGTGGGAGCCGCACGGGACCGGCCGGCTGCGCTTCCAGCTCAACCGCGCACTCGACGGCGGCTCCGCCCACCGGCGTCGCGAGGAGGCCCGCGCACCGTTCGACGTGCCCGCGCTGGTGACCCACGCGGGTCGCGAGAAGAGCGCGCGGCTGTACACGCTCTCGACACGCGGCGCCTACCTCGAGACCAAGCGCCCGGCGCAGCGCGGCGTGGGCGTGTCGATCGAGATTCCGCTCGGCGCGGGGCCGCTGCTGCTCGAGGGGCGCGTGATGTTCACGAACGTCCCCGGCAACCTCCAGCGTGCGGCGCTCCCGGTCGGCATGGGGATCGAGTTCACCGAGGTCGCCGATAGCGCCCGGGCCGCCATCCGCCGAGCCGTCGCCGAAGTCGCCCTGGCCCTGGCGGTCTGACGCAAGCGCCGAAGGCGCGCGCAGCGAGCCGCAGGCGAGCGAAGTCCACCAAGACGCGCTCGCGCCGGCAACGGCTCGCTAAGCGGGCACCCCGCAAGCGCCGAAGGCGCGCGCAGCGAGCCGCAGGCGAGCGAAGTCCATCAAGACGCGCTCGCGCCGGCAACGCCTCGCTGAGCGGGCACCCCGCAAGCGCCGAAGGCGCGCGCAGCGAGCCGCAGGCGAGCGAAGTCCATCAGGCCCGCAGCCGCCCCTAAGCGCAGCCTCGCGACAGGCACTCGAGCAGCGCTCGCGGCTGGTCCACCGCCAGCAGCGCCCGCTCGACCTCGTGCTGGACGCGCGGGGCCTCGGAGACCACCATCGAGGCGGCGATGATCACGATCCACACGACCAGCGCAAAGCCGGCGCCGATCAGGTAGTCGCGCATCGAGCTGCGCCGCGACTCCTGGCCCTGCGCTGCTTCGTCGAGCTCCACCGAACGCAGATTGGGAACGGTCCTGGCGGTCATGGCCGGTGCCCTCCTGCGGCGACGGGCGCTGCCGCCGATTCCGGGAGCATCCTCCGCGGGGTGGCCTCGGGCCTATGACCGAGTTCACAGTGCCGCGAGAAAGCGGCCCCGGACCCGCCCGCGGGGATCAGCGGGCCGGGAAGACCTGGCGCGTCCCCAGCAGCTCCCAGCTCGCGAAGATCCCCTCCACCACATAGGGATCCGAGGCGGCCTGGCGGCGCGCCGCGTCGAGGCTCTCGGCCTCGAACACGATCACGCTGCCGCAGGGCCGCTCCGCCTCGTCGAGCAGCGGCCCGGCGTAGGGGACCCGGCCGGCGGCCGCGAGCGGCTCCATGTGGGCCAGATGCGCCGGACGGTGCTGCTGGCGCCGGGCGGCGCTGTCGGGGCCGTCGCGACCGATCAGGACGAAGAGCGGCATGCATCGGCATCCTGCTGATGGACTTCGTTCGGCTTCGCCTCACTGCGCGCGCCCTCCGGGCGCTTGCTGGGGGCCTCTGCCGTGCAGCATCCTAGCGGTGCTCGGCCAGGAAGGCCGCCACCCAGGCGTTGAAGGTGTCGGGCGACTCGAAGTACGGCGAGTGCCCGCAGCCCTCGCAGACGCGGAAGTCGGCGCCCGGGATCGCGTCGGCGACGCCGCGCAGCGACTCGACCGAGAAGAAGGCGTCGTCGCTGCCGACGAGCAGCAGGGTGGGCACGCGGTAGTCGGCGAGCGCGGCGGGCTCGATCCGGGTGCGGGCCAGCACGGCGCCGAACACGGCGATCGCGTCGGGCGGATTGAGCGCGGCGATCTGCTCGTAGAGCCGCGTGCGCGCGGGGTCGCGCTCGGGGAAGTCGAGCGCCAGCGTCATGCCCGCCACGGTGCGCTTCGCGGCCTTGGCCGGCACCAGCTCCATGTCGCGCACGATCCCGTCGGTGAGGACGCCCCCCGGCGTGCCGCACAGCACCAGGGCCGCAGTGCGCTCCGGGTGCGCGACTGCGAAGGGGAGGCCGGTCCAGCCGCCCATCGACTGGCACACCAGGGCGGCGCGTTCCACGCCCGCGTCGTCCAGCACCGCGGCCAGGTCGGCCGGGAAGAGGTGCGGGTCGCGCGCGTCGTCGTCGCAGCGCGAACGCCCGAAGCCGCGGTGCTCGATCACGACGACGCGATGGCTGCGCTCGAAGTGCGGAATCTGCTGGTACCAGGACAGCGCGTTGCCGCCGGACCCGTGCGCGAGCACCAGTCCGGGGCCGTCCCCGTAGACCTCGTAGTAGAGCGTCGCGCCCTCTGCCTCGACCGTCGGCATCGGTCCCCTCCCGGTTCCCCTCTTCCGTGCGCCCGTTCCGGCTGGGGTCCGCTCAGCGCAGCGCGGAGTCGACCGCCCGCTCCACCAGCGCGCCGCCCAGCCAGGAGCCCAGCGGCACCAGCAGGAACAGCGCGAAGCGCAGCAGCGACGGGGTGTCGAACGGCCACTCGTGGACCTGCTGCACGCGCGTCTCGTAGGCGAGCAGGGCGGGCAGGCTCGCCTCGGGGTCGCCGCGTCCCCGGGCCAGCTCGTCGCGCGCCCGCTCGATCGCCTCGCGCACCCAGGCCAGCTCGCGCGCCTTCTCGGCGCGGATGCGCTGGTGCAGACCGCGGCTCGGCAGCAGCAGGGCCGACACCCCGAGACCCAGCGTGATCACCAGGACGCCCAGCACCACGCCCGGCACGCTGGCGTCGAGCGCGAGCAGCGAGGCGATCGAGCTGCCGATCAGCCAGAACGCGGCGGCGCGGACGCCCGCGCTCGCGAACGGGCGCAGGCCGCCGGTATCGAGCAGCCTCACGCGCGCGTGCGAGCCCATCTCGAACAGCACCCGCGCGCGCGACAGGCTGCGGTCTGCCATGCAGCCCAGGAGCGCGAACTGGAAGGGAGTCAGGAACGCGGCCCAGAGCCCGTGGCCCTGCCACAGGTCGGGGCTTCGTGGCGGCATCAGGACCGAGCTGATCGCGTTGACGGCGAGACCGAAGCAAGTGCCCGCCGCGGCCGCGAGCGCCAGACGCCCGGGCCGACGCGCCACGGCGCGCCGGGTCCAGTCCGCCCATCGCTCGCGCGGCGCGTCGACCCGGCTGCGCAGCCGCGCGAGGGTGTCGCAGGTGGCGGGGCCGTCGTGGCGCAGCGAGGCGCAGATGAAGGCGCTGAGGACGATCATGGTGCAGTTGAAGCGCCCCAGGCGCACGATCCCGCCATCCGCGTCGCGCAGCACGGAGGCGTCGGCGAACAGCGCGATGCTGAGCGCGTAGAGGCCGAGCAGCCCGACCGCCATGCCGACCCCCGTGGCGACGGCCGCGCCCCAGTGCGCGCGCTGGCCGCCCGATGCCCCGGCGTCCTCGAGCGCCTCGTCGTCGCGGAGCGGCGCCTCGACCATCCCGAGACCGTATCACGGCGGGGCACAAGCCGCGTCCAGGACCGCGCGGCAAGCGCCGAGAGGCGCGCGCAGTGAGGCGCAGCCGAACGAAGTCGGACTGCAAGCGCCGAGAGGCGCGCGCAGTGAGGCGCAGCCGAACGAAGTCCAAGGACTAAGGCAGCAGCACTACTTTGCCGGTGGTCTCGCGACCCTCCAGGGCGCGGTGTGCCGCCGCTGCTTCGGCCAGCGGGTAGCGGGCCCCGATGCGGATCGACAGCTCCCCCGACGCGATCCCCGACAGCACGTCGCCCGCGCGCCGCTCGAGCTCGTCGCGCGTCGCCACGAAGTGGGCGAGCGAGGGGCGCGTCACGACGAGCGAGCCGTGCTGGTTGAGGCGCTGCAGGTCGAAGGGTGGCACCGGCCCGCTCGCCTGGCCGAAGATCGCAAGCAGGCCGCGCGGGCGCAGGCAGGCCAGGCTGCCGTCGAAGGTCGCCTGGCCGACGCCGTCGTAGACGACGTCGACGCCGCGGCCGTCGGTCGCGGCGCGCGCCGCCTCGACGAAGTCCTCCTCGGTGTAGCGGATCACCTGGTGGCAGCCGGCCGCTCGCGCGAGCGCCGCCTTCGCCTCGGTCGAGCAGGTGCCCAGCACGCGGACGCCCGCGCGCGCGAGCATCTGCACCAGCACGAGCCCGGTGCCGCCCGCCGCGGCGTGGACCAGGGCGGTGTCGCCGGGTCGCGGCTCGCGCAGCGCGTGCACGAGATAGTGTGCCGTCATGCCCTGGAGCAGTGCCGCGGCAGCCACGTCGTCGGCGATCGGATCCGGCACCTTCACGACGCTCGCCGCCGGAGCGATCACCGCCTCGGCGTAGGACGCGGGGACGGAGGCCCAGGCCACGCGGTCGCCGGCCGCGAGACCCCCGACGCCGTCCCCCAGCGCCTCGACGCGCCCGGCGCCCTCGAGGCCGAGCACGAAGGGCACGGGCCGCGGGTACTGGCCGCTGCGCATGTAGGTATCGATGAAGTTCACCCCGGCCGCCGCGAGCGCGATGCGCACCTGGCCGGGCCCGGGGGCGCCCGGGTCGCACTCGGTCCACTCGAGCACCTCGGGACCGCCCGTCTTCCGCACCTCGATTCCGTGTGTCATGTGCGGATTCTAGACCGCGATGGCCGCTTTGACGGCCTCCCGAACGACCGGTAGGTTCCGGCGGCGGCCCGCGCTGCGGGACGAGGCCGAAACCCGCAACTCCCGAGGAGAACGGTGATGGGACGCAAGGTGTACGTGGTCGGCGTGGGCATGACCAAGTTCGAGAAGCCCGGCTCGAAGGACTGGGACTACCCGCAGATGGCGAAGGAGGCCGGCACGAAGGCGCTGGCCGACGCCGGCATTCCCTACGATGCCGTCGAGCAGGTGGCGGTCGGCTACTGCTACGGCGACTCCACCTGCGGGCAGCGCGCGGTCTACGAGATCGGCCTGTCGGGCGTGCCGATCTACAACGTGAACAACAACTGCGCCACCGGCTCGACGGCCCTGCTGATGGCGAAGCAGTTCGTCGAGGGCGGCATCGCCGAGTGCGCGCTGGCGCTGGGCTTCGAGAAGATGGAGAAGGGCTCGCTCGGCGTGAAGTTCACCGACCGCACCAACCCGATGGACCTGCACGCCAAGCAGATGATCGAGACGCGCGGCTTCGCCAAGGCGCCGCCGGCGGCCCAGTTCTTCGGCAACGCCGGCCGCGAGCACATGGAGCGCTACGGCACCACCGCCGAGCACTTCGCGAAGATCGGCTGGAAGAACCACAAGCACTCGGTCAACAACCCCTACTCGCAGTTCCAGGACGAGTACAGCCTCGAGGACATCAAGAACGCGCCGATGGTCTTCGAGCCGCTCACCAAGCTGCAGTGCTGCCCGACCTCGGACGGCGCCGGCGCGGCCGTGCTGGCGAGCGAGGCGTTCGTGCGCAAGCACGGCCTCGAGGGGCAGGCGATCGAGATCGTCGGCCAGGCGATGACCACCGACTTCCCCAGCACCTTCGAAGAGAAGAGCAGCATCAAGCTGGTCGGCTACGACATGACCCGCAGCGCGGCACGGAAGGTCTACGAGCAGTCGGGGACCGGTCCCGAGGACGTGGACGTGGTCGAGCTGCACGATTGCTTCAGCTGCAACGAGCTGGTGACCTACGAGGCGCTGGGCCTGTGCCCGGAGGGCGAGGCCGGCGAGTTCATCGACTCGGGCGCCAACACCTACGGCGGCCGCGTGGTGGTGAACCCCTCGGGCGGGCTGATCTCGAAGGGCCACCCGCTCGGGGCCACGGGCCTGGCGCAGTGCGCCGAGCTGAACTGGCAGCTGCGCGGCCAGGCCGAGGCACGCCAGGTCGAGGGCGCCCGGGTCGCGCTCCAGCACAACCTGGGCCTCGGCGGCGCCGCCGTGGTCACGATGTACAAGCGGGCCGAGCTGGACTGATCGCCGGCTCAGCGCCGACTGCTACAGGAGCCCGGGAGCCGACGGCTCCTGGGCTCCTTCCGCATCGGAGGTGCCTCGTCCGGCGAGATCTCCTCGCCGTCGGGAACAGCTCCGTCGAGTTCCCGCTTCGTTCGGCCTGTTCGTGCTCGAGTTCCACGCCGAGCAGGCGCCGCGCTGCACCGACGGCCTCGACAACGATGCCGACGGCCTGGTCGACTTCGACGACCCGCTCTGCTCGGAGACCTGGCCCTACTGGGAGGCGCCGCCGTGTGGGTTCGGCACGGAGATCGCGCTGCTGCTCCCGGCGTGGCCGCTCTGGCGGCGCAAGCGAAGCGCGCAGCGAGCCGTAGGCGAGCGGAGTCCATCGGGCCGGCCTTCACGTCCGAGCTGCTAGCTTCTCCCGCATGAAGATCGGATTGGTCGGCTACCCCGGGTCGGGGAAGAGCACGGTGTTCGGGGCGCTCACCGGGATCGCAGTGGAGACGGGCTACGGCGGGGGCGAGAAGGCCAACGTCGGCGTGGTGAAGGTGCCCGACGCGCGCGTCGACGCGCTGGCGACGCTGTACGCCCCGAAGAAGACCACCTACGCCGAGATCACCTTCACCGACCTCGCGGCGGGGCGCGGCGACGGGCTCGACCGCTCGGTGCTGAACCAGATGCGCCCGCTCGACGCGCTCTGCCAGGTGGTGCGCGCGTTTCCCGACGCGGCGGGCGAGGCGCCCGAGCCGCTGCGCGAGATCGAGGGCCTGCACACCGAGACGATCCTGGCCGACCTCGAGGTGGTCGAGAAGCGCATGGAGCGGCTGCGCAAGGAGAAGGGCGACCCGCGCGAGGTCGACCTGCTGACGCGCATCCAGGGTGCGCTCGAGGACGAGCGCGCGATTCGCGAGCTCGACCTGGGCGCCGAGGAGCGCCGCCTGATCGCGGGCTTCACCTTCCTGTCGCAGAAGCCGCTGCTGCTGGTGCTGAACGTGCCCGAGGACGAGGCCGCCGCGGCCGCGCCGGCCGGGATCGAGGCGGCCGCCAAGGGGCGCGGCCTCGGCCTGGTGGTGCTGTCCGCCCAGGTCGAGATGGACATCGCCCAGATGGACGCCGACGAGCAGCCGGACTTCCTGGCCTCGCTGGGGCTCGAGGAGCCGGCGCGCGCCCGCTTCATCCGGGCGGCCTACGAGCTGACCGACCTGATCTCGATGCTGACGGCCGGCGAGGACGAGTGCCGGGCCTGGCCGGTGCCGCGCGGCACCCCGGCGCCGCGCGCAGCCGGCAAGATCCACTCCGACATCGAGCGCGGCTTCATCCGCGCCGAGGTCGTGCCCTGGCAGGACCTGGTCGAGCTGGGCAGCGAGGCGAAGTGCCGCGAGGCGGGCAAGCTGCGCGTGGAAGGCAAGAGCTACGTGGTCGAGGACGGCGACGTGGTGCACTTCCGCTTCAACGTGTAGGCGCACCCCGACGTCCGTGTCACCCTGGAGGCGGGAGGACCCACCATGCGCGCCGCCGTGATGCGCGATCACGCGATCGTGAGCGACACCGTGCCCGATCCCGAGCCCGGCTCCGGCGAGGTGCTGGTCAAGACGCTCGCCTGCGGAATCTGCGGCTCCGACCTGCACGCCCTGCAGCACGCCGACAAGCTGATGGAGGCGGCCCGCGAGAGCGGGGCGCCGACCATCCCGAACCTGCTCGGCGACGTCGTGATGGGCCACGAGTTCTGCGCCGAGATCGTCGACTTCGGGCCGAACACCACGAAGCGCATCGCCGCCGGCGAGCGCGTGGTGTCGATGCCGATCCTGTTCCGCGGCACCGACGTGCAGACCGTCGGCTACTCCGACGTCGTGCCGGGCGGCTACGGCGAGCTGATGGTGCTCTCCGAGCCGCTGCTGCTGCCCGTTCCGAACGGGCTCTCCACGGAGCACGCCGCCACGACCGAGCCGATGGCGGTGGGCGTCCACGCGGTGGCGCGCGGCCAGCTCCAGCAGACCGAGGTGCCGCTGGTGGTGGGCTGCGGCCCGGTGGGTCTGGCGGTGATCGCGGCGCTGCGCCTCGAGGGGGCCGAGCCGATCGTGGCGGCGGACTACTCGCCGGCGCGCCGCCGGCTGGCCGAGCACATGGGCGCCCACGTCGTGGTCGACCCCGCCGAGCGGCCCGCGATCGAGGCCTGGCGCGAGGCGGCGGGCGCGAAGACGGCGCTGATCTTCGAGTGCGTCGGCGTCCCCGGTCTGCTCGACCAGGTGATGCGCGACGCGCCGCCGCAGTCGCGCATCGTGGTGGCCGGCGTGTGCATGGAGGAGGACCGGATCCGGCCGTTCCTGGGCATCAACAAGGAGCTGCAGCTCCAGTTCGTGCTCGGCTACACGCCCGACGAGTTTGCGCGGTCCCTGCGCGCGCTGGCCGAGGGCGAGATCGACGTGAAGCCGCTCATCACCGACAAGGTCGGCGTGGACGGGGTGGCGGGCGCCTTCGACACGCTCGCCCACCCCGATGCCCAGGCGAAGATCCTGATCGAGCCGTGGCGGTAGCGGCGGAGCGCACCCGCCGCGAGCCCGCCAGCCGGAGCGCCGGTGCCTGAGCTGCCCGAGGTCGAGGTGACGCGGCAGCGGATCGGGCCGCTGCTGGTGGGGCGCACCGTCGAGTCGGTCGCGACGACCCGGCCCAGCTACTTCTTCCTGACGCCCCCGGCGGAGCTGCGGCGCCGGCTGCCGGGGCGGCGGGTGGAGGCGCTCGAGCGGCTGGGCAAGTACCTGATCGCCGCGCTCGACGACCGCAGCCGGCTCGTGATCCACCTCGGCATGACCGGCCAGCTCTTCACCAGCGACGTCACCAGCGTACGGCTGCTGCGGGCGTCGCAGCGCTCGGTGCTGACGCCCGAGCAGCAGCAGGGCTTCCGCCCCGACGCGCACACGCACCTCCAGCTGCGCTTCCGCGACTGCGGACCCGAGGTGTGGATGCGCGATGCGCGCAAGTTCGGCAAGGTGCTGTGGCTGGCGCCGGGCGCGCGCAGCGAGCGCCTCGAGCGGCTCGGCGAGGACGCGCTCGGGGTGACCGGCGAGCGCCTGTTCGAGGCGACCCGCAAGCGCAGCGTCGCGGTGAAGAACCTGCTGCTCGACCAGGCCGTGATCGCGGGCGTGGGCAACATCTACGCCGACGAGGCGCTGTTCGGCGCCGGCGTGCGCCCGCGCCGGCGCGCCGGCCGGGTGACCCGCGCCGAGTGCGAGCGGATCGCCGCGGAGCTGCGGCGCGTGCTGAACCGCTCGATCGAGACCGGCGGGTCGAGCATCAGCGACTACGTGGCGCCCGACGGCAGCGACGGCGCCTACCAGGACGAGCGCCGCGTCTACGCCCGCGAGGGCGAGCCCTGCAAGCAGTGCGACGCGAAGATCAAACGCATCGTCATCGGCCAGCGCAGCGCCCACTACTGCCCGACGTGTCAGGCATGATGGTGGATCCGTGCTGAGCCTCTGCGAGCTGACGCGTGCGGTCGAGCTGGTGCGAACGCGTTGGGTCGATGCGCGCGTCGACAAGGTGGTGCAGCCGGATGCGCGCAGCGTGGTGCTGAGCTTGCACCACCCCGACGCCGGCAACGGGCACCTGCTGCTCTCGACCGAGCTGCGGCTGGCGCGGCTCTCGATGCTGGCGCGCAAGGCGGCGGCGCCGCCCACCCCGCCGCGCTTCGCGCAGCTGCTGCGGGCGCGGCTCGCGGGGGCGCGGCTGCGGCGCGCGGAGCTGGTGGACGGCGATCGGCTGGCGGCGCTGGGGTTCGAGAGTCGCGAGGGGCGCTTCGAGCTGCGCCTGGCGCTCATGGGGCCCCGCAGCAACCTCTACCTGCTCGACGGCGACGGGCGGGTGCTGGACGCGCTGCGACCGCTCGCCGAGACGCGACGCGACCTCGCGGTGGGCCAGCCGTGGCGGCGTCCCGAGAGCGGCCCGCCGCCCGCGGGCGAGGACCGCTTCGCGGACGCGCCCGACGAGGGCTTCTTCGCCGCCGTCGAGGCGCACTACGGAGCGCAGGCCTCGGGAGACGCGGGCGACGCCCTGCGCCGGCGCCTCGAGAAGGCGCTGCGCAAGGGCGCGCAGACCCTCGCGCGCAAACGCGACGCGCTCGAGCGCGACGCGGCCAGCGGGGACGAGGTCGACTCGCTGCGCCGGCGCGGCGAGCTGCTGAAGAGCGCCCTCCCGGGGCTGCGTCCGGGCGCGCGCGAGGCCCGGGCGCGCGACTTCGAGACCGGCGAGGAGGTGGTGATCGCGCTCGACCCGGCGCGCACGCCGCAGGCCAACCTCGACGACTGCTTCCGCCGCGCGCGCAAGGCGGAGAAGCGCGCCGCGCGCGCCGCCCGCGAGCTCGGCGAGCTCGAGGCGCGCGAGCGAGACGCCGAGACGCTGCGCGGGGACTACGAGCGGATCGCGCGCGAGGACACGGCGGCGCTCGAGGGCTTTGCCGCGCGTCCGGAGGTGGCGCGGCTGCTGGGCCGCTACGCGGCCGAGCCCGCGCCGTCGCGTGGTGCCGGCCTCGCGAAGCCCGCCCGCCCGCCCGCCGCCTTCCGGCTCGGCAACGAGCCGCTGCCCCGCCGGCTGTGGCCGCGCCGCTATCGCAGCAGCGACGCCCTCGAGATCTGGGTCGGGCGCAGCGACGAGGGCAACGACGTGCTGTCCACGCGCCTGGCGCGCGGCAACGACCTCTTCTTCCACCTCGACGCCTCGCCCGGCACCCACGTCGTGCTGCGCACCGGCGGGCGCTCCGATCCGCCCTCCGAGTCGCTGCTCGAGGCCTGCGAGCTGGCGGTGCACTTCTCGAAGCAGCGCAAGGTCACGCGCGCCCACGTGCTCGTCACCCCGATCAAGAACGTGCGCAAGCCGCGCGGCGCCAAGCCCGGGCTGGTCGCGGTGAGCGGCGGCCGGCGGATCGACCTGCGGCGCGACCCGCGGCGCCTGGAGCGCGTGCTCGCCGCGCGCGTCGAGGACGGCGACTGAGCCCGCTCAGTGGCGCTGCGTCAGGTTGCGCACCGACAGCAGCGGCCGCAGGTCGCCGTCGTCGGGCGGCACCGACACCATCTCCCAGGTCTCGCGGCGCCAGCTTCCGCGCATCTGCAGGTTCGCGAACGCCGCGCCCACCGAGTCGATCACGCGCACCGGGCGCGAGGGGTCGTCGGGCCAGGGCGGGTAGTTGGGCCGGTCCTCGCTCCAGCGGCCCACGAAGACGCCCACGTCGATCGGCTCGTTGCGCCGGTCGTAGGACAGGTAGAACAGCGGGTGGAGCGTCTGGAGGTCGACGTAGAACACGATCCGGAACGCCTGGCTCGGCTCCGTCACGCTGGTGCGCGACGCCTCCAGCACCAGCGCCCGGCGCAGGTCCCAGCGGTCGCTCGCGAACGACAGGCCCCAGGGCCCGAAGTCGCGCGCGCGCTCCACCGGGTACATGGCGTTCACCGCGTTGATCGGCGCGAGCACGTCGTGGACGCCGACGAAGCGCCACTCGTAGAGCAGGGGGCGGATCTCGAGGCCCTCGAAGCCGCTGCGCTTGGTCTGGATCTGGCCGACGTTGCCGACCGACGCGGCCTGGCCGCCGCCGCCGAGCGCGGGCGTCGCGCCGACGGAGAAGGTCGGCATGTAGAGCCCCTCGACCTGGGTGGACGGGATGCGGCGGACGCGCCGGAGCTGGGGCATCCAGGCGTGCAGGTCGTCGGTGCGCCTCTGGACGCGCTCGTGCGCCACGTCGCGATACTGGCGCCACGAGTACTCGCGCGCGTTGAAGGGCTCCGAGAACAGGCCGCCCGCCACCCAGGCCTTGCTGCCGGCGTAGGGGATCGCCTCGCTGCGGTCGGTGCGGCGCGCGAGCAGCACGCGGAAGATCTCGCCGCGGAACGGCTCGGCGCGCCCGATCTTGCCGAGCAGGTCGGTGATCTGGAAGCTGCCCTGGAAGCCGGCGGCCTGATAGCGGTGCGCGAAGTTCCAGGCCCAGCGCAGGCCCGCGTCGGCGGCCTCGGGGGCGACGGTGTCGGGCGCGAAGGGCAGGCCGCCGCCGTGGCCCTCGAGCCCGCGGTTCTCGAGCAGCCGCGCCGTGCCGCGGTGGCTCTCGGTGGCGCGCACGAAGAACTCCGGGGGCGAGTAGTCGCGGAAGCAGGGCCCGATCTCGAGCCGCATGCCCTCGTGGAAGAAGCGGTCGCGGTGCTGCCACAGCTCGGCGGGGAAGTAGTCGCGCAGCGCCTCGATGCGCGTCACGTCGAAGACCTCGCCCGGCGCGACCGGGGTGGCCGGCACGTCCCGGACGCCCGGCTCGCCGCGCAGCGCACCGCCCCCGTCGCACGACCCCTCAGGCGGGATCTCCCACGGGGACGCGCCCGCTTCGAGTGCGGCGAGGGCCGCGCCGGCCACGAGGAGGAGGATCGCGGGTCGCGCGAGCTGCATGCGGAGCCCTCCCGACGCCTGTCCCCCAGCCGAGAGTATACTCCGCGCTCGATTCTGCGCGCCGCGGCCGGCCTGGGATCAGCCGCCCAGGCCGAGCACGCGCAGCGCGTTCTCGCGCAGGAACTTCGGCCACACCTCGTCGCGGAAGGGGACGTCCGGCAGCTCGCGGAAGATGCGGTCGAGCGACAGGCCCATCGGCCAGTAGCCGGCGTAGCAGATCCGGTCGGCGCCGCGGGTATTGGCGTAGTCGACGATCGCCTTCGGGTAGTACTTCGGGGCGAAGGCGCTGGTGGAGTAGTACAGGTTCGGCCACTTCAGCATCAGCTTCACGGCCAGCTCGGTCCACGGCTCTGCGCCGTGGCGCATCACGAAGCGCAGCTCGGGGAAGAACCAGCACACCTCGTCGATGCGCTCGACGTGCTGGCAGGCCATCGGGATGCGCGGGCCCGGGACGCCCACGCAGCAGAAGAAGGGGACGTCGAGCTCGACGCACTTGGCGTAGACCGGGTAGAAGCGCTTGTCGTCGATCGGCACCTGCGGGTGCAGGCCGGCCGGGAAGGCCGCCACGGCACGGACGTCGTAGCTCTCGTGCAGCCGCACGATGGTGCGGACGTCCTCCATGCCCCGGTTCGGGTCGGTGCCGCACGAGGCGAGGAAGCGGTCGGGGTGCTCGCGCAGCGCCCGCTGCGAGGTCTCGTCGGTGAGCGACACGCCGATCAGCGCGCGCTCGATGCCGTGGCGGTCCATCTGCTCGAGCGTGTACTTGATGGTGTCCTCCTGCCGCTCGAGCTTCGGCACGTCCTTGAACAGGTACTCGACCGGGAAGTCGAAGCTCTGGAGGCTCTGGCGGTCGCGGAACAGCGGGCGCATGAAGTCGTAGCTGCGCTTCATGTCGGGGCTGGGGATGCCCAGCATCAGGTCGATCACCGGGACGTCGGTCGGCATCGGCATGGCGGGGATGCTACCGAAGCTCGTCCGCCGGGAGGTCCTCCTCGCCCACGGGGCGGATCAGGCCCAGGATCGGACAGCGGCCCGAGGGTCCGATCAGGAACAGCGGATACGGGCCCGCGTCGCGGAACTCGATCGAGGCGACGCCCTGGTCGAGCGGGCGCAGGCAGTTCGGCGTGAGCGGCAGCACCGCGATGGTGTCGATGCCGCCCGACCAGCCGATCAGGTTCACCAGCGGGAAGCGGCCGCGCGCCAGGCCCACCTCCTCGTCGCGGTAGATCTCCCGGAAGGTCGCCTGCCGGCGCGCGGCGCCGCGGTTGATGTACGGGCGCGGATGGCGGTCGCGCAGCACCGCGAGCGGCGAGATGCCCACCGGGTCGCAGCGCTCCTTGCCCAGCACGATCTGGCCGAGCGGACCGCTCACGGCGTACTTCACCAACGTCTCGGGCACCAGGCGCGCCGCGCACTCGTCGATCGGCGCGAAGAACAGGCGGAACTCGTCGTCGGGGTTGCGGATCAGCACCTCGAGGAAGCCGGCGCGCCGCGCGTTGCCCTCGACCACGTAGCCGGTCTTGTGGCCGGGCAGCGGGAGCGGCTTGTTCGGCTGGCAGGCGGCCAGGGCCAGCGCCGCGAGCGCGAGCTGCAGGGCGCCTCGGCTCACGGCAGCTCCGGCAGGGCGAAGCGGCCGTCGGGTCCGGCCGCGAAGGGCAGGGCGGCCACGACCGCCGCGGTCGGGAGCGCGCCGTACAGGTGGGGGAAGTCCTCGTCGCCGCCCTCGCAGTTCTCCCAGCGCAGCGGGGCGCCGGTGCGCGCGGGGTCGATGCACAGCAGCACCAGGTCGCGACGGCCGGCGAAGCGCTCGTCGGCCACGCGCACCACCTGGGCCGCGGTGGAGCAGTGGATGAAGCCCTCGCTGGCGAGCGAGTCCGCTTCGTAGCGGCCCGCGGCCCGGGCCGCCTCCCAGTCGCTGCGGGCGGCGATGTGGAGCAGGTGCAGCACGCGCGTGCCTCAGCGTCCCGAGAAGCGCGGCGGGCGCTTCTCGCGGATCGCCGCGAGCGCCTCGCGGTGGTCGTCGCTCTGGAAGGTCACCAGCTCGAGTGCGGTCGAGGTGTCGAAGGCCACGTTGGCCACGTCCTTGATCCACTTGTTCACGGCGATCTTCGTGTAGCGGATCGCGAGCGGCGCGCCGGCGGCCAGGCGCTCGGCGAAGGCCGTGGCCTCCTCGAGCACGCGCTCGCGCGGCACCACGCGGTTCACCAGGCCGAGCCGCTCGGCGGTGGCCGCGTCCACCGGATCGCCCGTCAGCAGGAACTCCTTGGCGCGCGCCGGTCCCAGCACCAGCGGCCAGATCGCCACGCCGCCGTCGCCCGCCACGATCCCGACGCGCACGTGGGGGTCGGCGATCGTGGCGCTGTCGGCCATCACGACCACGTCGCACAGCAACGCGATCGAAGCGCCGAGCCCGACGGCGGGCCCGTTCAGCGCGGCGACGATCGGGAGCTCGACGTCGAGCAGGTCCCAGATCAGCTGCTTCGCGTCGAGGCGCAGCGCCTCGAGCTTCTCGAGCTGTTGGAGCTCGGGGAACCAGGCGAAGTCGCCGCCGGCGCAGAACGCGCGGCCGCTGCCGGTGAGGACCACGGCGCGCGCCGTGCGCTCGCGGCGCAGCTCGCGGAACAGGGTGGCGAGCTCCTCGTGGAGGCGGCCGTCCACGGCGTTGAGCTCGCTGTCCGGGTGATCGATCACGACCTCGAGCAGCGGGCCCCGGCGCGTGCAGCGCAGGGTCTCGAACTCGACGTGCTCCAGCGCCATGGCTCCCCCCGATCGACCTGGCAGCATAGCCCCGGCCGGCGCCTCGTCGGTGGCCGCCCGCCGGCCCTTGACCGGCGGGCGCGCAGACGTAATCTCGATCCGGACCGGATCTCGATCGAAGGGGGGCCCATGTCGCTTCGCACCGCCGTCATCGCCAGCCTGCTCCTGTGGACCGCCGGCGCCGTCCCGGCCGCCGGCGCCGACGCGCTGCGCGAGCGCGCCCAGGGCGCACTTGGCGCGCTCCAGCGCGAGGCGCTGCCCACTGACGCGGCGGCCCGGGCCCGGATCGACCTCGGGCGCGTCCTCTACTACGACCCACGCCTGTCGAAGAACCAGGACATCTCCTGCAACTCCTGCCACCAGCTCGATCGCTTCGGGGTCGACAACGAGCCCACCTCGCCCGGCCACCGCGGCCAGCGCGGCGACCGCAACTCGCCCACCGTCTACAACGCCTACCTGCACGTGGCGCAGTTCTGGGACGGCCGCGAGCCCGACGTCGAGGCGCAGGCGAAGGGCCCGATCCTGAACCCGGTGGAGATGGCGATGCCCGACGAGGCCTCGGTGATCGCGGTGCTGCGCTCGATCCCGGGCTACGCGCCGCTGTTCGCCGCTGCGTTCCCCGGCGAAGCCGACCCGATCACCTACGACAACCTGGCCACGGCGATCGGGGCCTTCGAGCGGCAGCTCGCGACCCCGTCGCGCTTCGACGCGTTCCTGGGCGGGGACGTCGCGGCGCTGACGGCCGCCGAGCGCACCGGGCTCGAGGCGTTCCTCGAGGCGGGCTGCTCGACCTGCCACATGGGCGCGACCCTCGGTGGCTCGACCTACATGAAGCTCGGCCTGGTCCAGCCCTACGAGACCGAGGACCCGGGCCGCTTCAAGGTCACCGGCAACGAGTCCGACCGCGCCGTGTTCAAGGTCCCCTCGCTGCGCAACGTCGCGAAGACCGGCCCCTGGTTCCACGATGGCAGCCTCACCGAGCTCGACGAGGTGGTGCGGCTGATGGCGTGGCACCAGCTCGGGCGCAAGCTCGACGCCGACCAGATCCAGGCGATCGTCGCGTTCCTGAACGCCCTGACCGGCGAGGTGGATGCCGCGTACATCGCGAAGCCGGAGCTGCCCGCCTCGGGTCCGACGACGCCGGCGCCGGATCCGACTTAGTTGACTACGCTCGCCTTCGGCTCGCTGCGCGCGCCGCGCGGGGCGGAGACGTTCGCGCAGTCAACGAGGGCGGCGCTTGCGGCCGCAGGCTGCATGCCTCGACGAGCGGGTTGCGGCTGCGGAGGGGCGGGTTGCTGGGCGAACGCGGCCCGGTGGACTTCGCTCGGCTTCGCCTCGCTGCGCGCTCCGCCGCTGCGCGGCTGCGCTTGCGGGGGTGCCTCACGACCGGGGCGGCCGTAGTCGATAAGCTCTCACGATGAGGTCGTGGCGGGGAGCGCTGCTGGCGGTGGCGCTGGGGTCCGGCGCGGCGGCTCTCGTCTATCAGACGGTCTGGGTGCGCTGGTTCCAGCTGCTGTTCGGCAGCACGGCGTACGCCGCGTCCGCGACCTTGTGCGCCTTCTTCGCCGGGCTGGCGATCGGGGCGGAGGGGTTCGGGCGCGTCGCGGTGCGGGCTCGCCGTCCGCTCCGCGCGTACGCCGCGCTCGAGGTCGCGGCGGCCGGGCTGGCGCTCGTGGTTCCGCTGGTGTTCGCGGCCTACGACTCGCTCTACGCCGGCCTCTACGCCGAGCTGGCGGCGCGTCCCGCCGCGTTCGTGGCGCTCAAGTTCGGGCTGGCGCTGCTCGTGATGCTGCCTCCCGCGGTGCTGCTCGGCGGGACCACGCCGCTGCTCGCCGCCGCCTACGTGGACGATCCGCGCCGGCTGGGCGCCGACGGCGGTCGCCTCTACGCCGTCAACACGCTGGGGGCCGCCGGCGGCAGCGCGGCGGGCGCGCTCTGGCTGCCGGACTGGATCGGCGTGCACGCGACCTACGGGGTGGCCATCGGACTGTCGCTGCTGGTGGCGCTGGCTGCGTGGAGGCTCTCGCGTCCCGCGCCGGTCGCCCCCGCCCCCCGCGCGGCGTTCGCGCCGAGCGACGAGCCCGCCCGCGCGCCGCTCTCGCTGCGGCTCGTCGCCTTCGCCTCCGGCTTCGGTACGCTGGCGCTCGAGGTCCTGCTGATCCGCGCGCTGGCGCTGGTCTTCGACCACTCGGTGTACTCCTACGGCGCGGTGCTGGTGGTCGTGCTGCTGGCGCTGGCCGCGGGGGCTGCCCTGGTGTCGGCCAGCGAGGGGCGCGTGCCGGCCCGGCTCCTGCTCGGCGCGGCGCTGGCCGCCACGGCCGCGCTGCTGTTCGCGGTGCCGTGGGCCGCCTCGCAGGTGGCGGCCGCGGGTGCCAGCGGACCCGGGCGCCTGCTCGGCGGCCTCGGCTGGACGGCCCTGCTGGGCGGCCCACCCCTGCTGGTGGGCGCCCTCGTGCTGCCGCTCACGTTCCGGCTCGCGGCGGGCGGATCGGTGGGTCGGCGCATCGGTGGGCTGCTCGCGGCCAACACGGTCGGCGGCATCCTCGGCTCGCTGTGCGCGAGCTTCGTGCTCCTCGACGGGCTCGGCCTGTGGACCTCGATCGCCCTGCTCGGGGTGGCGTATGCGCTCGCGGCGGGGGCGGTCGAGGGCGCGCCCCGCGAGCGGGTGCTGCGCCTCGTGCCGGTCGCGGCCGTTGCCGGGGCGGTGCTGGCGCTCGGGCTCGGCCCGCGCGACCTCCCCGTGGTCCGGCTCGGCTCCGGAGAGGCGCTGGTCGCCTCCGAGGAGGGTGCCTATGGCGTGGTGAGCGTGATCGACGGCCCCTTCGGCCGCCGTATGAAGATCGACAATCACTACACCCTGGCGGGCGCGGGGCGCCTGCTGCCACTCAAGGAGCGGGCCGGGCACATTCCCCTGCTGCTCCATCCCCGTCCGCGCCGGGTGCTCTTCGTCGGCTCCGCCACCGGCCACACGGCGGGGGCCGCCGTGCAGCACGAGGTCGAGGAGATCGTGCTGGTCGAGATCGTGCCCGAGGTCCAGGCGCTGGCGAGCGCGCACTTCGCGGCCACCAACCACGACGTCTACCGCGACCCGCGCACGCGCCTGGTGGTCGAGGACGGGCGCAACCACGTGCGCGCCACCCGCGAGCGCTACGACGTGATCGTCGCCGACCTGTTCACCCCGTGGCGGCCCGGCGTGGGCTCGCTCTACACCGAGGAGCACTTCCGCGCGGTGCGCGAGCGACTGGCTCCGGGTGGCCTGTTCTGCCAGTGGCTGCCGATCTACCAGCACACGCGGCAGACGTTCGCGACCGTGGCGGCAGGCTTCCTCGACGTGTTCCCCGACGCGGTGCTGTGGCGCGGCGAGTTCTTCACCCACACGGTGCCGCGTGCCGCGCTGATCGGATTCGCGGACGGCCCGGCGCCGGTGGAGGCGGTCGAGGAGCGGGTGCGCGCACTGGCCGCGAGCGGCGTCGCGGACCGCTGGATCACCGACCCGCGCGGCTTCTGGATGCTGTACGCGGGGCCCCTGGCGGCGGCTGCTCCCGGGCTGGCCGCGGTGCCGCGCCACAGCGACGCGCGCCCGCGCTTCGAGTACCTCGCGGGAAGCGTCAGCGAGCTCGAGCGGCGCGCCTTCCTGCGGACCCACTGGCCGGCCTTCGCGCGCAGCCTGCTCGACGTGCCCGGCGAGCGGCCTCCGTTCGAGCCCGTGCTAGCCCGCGCGCGGGACGGCGCCGACTTCGCCCGCGCCAACGCGCTCCACCTCGACGACCGCAAGCAGGAGTTCCGCGAACTCTGGGGGCGCATCCGCATGCGCGTGCCCGGCGAGCTGCTGCGCCCGCCCGATCCGAGCGTGGCCGAGATGTGGATGGCGCGCTGAGCCGGAGCGTGGCGCGCAACGGTCGGCTCGAGCCACCGCCGCTGGCTACAGCTCGCCGCGCCGGGCGAGATCGAGGAACACCCGGGCGACGTCGGCGTCGAACTGGGTGCCGGCGCCGCTCTCGATGCGGCGCAGGGCCTCGTCGCGCTCGACTGGCTCCTGGTAGCTCGCCGTGCTGGTCATGCAGTCGAAGGCCTCGGCGAGCCCGATGATGCGCGACTCGAGCGGGATCTCGTCGCCGGCGAGGCCCTCCGGGTAGCCGCTGCCGTCGGTCCGCTCGTGGTGGTGCAGCACGATCGGCGCGATCTCCTCCCAGAGCTGGATCGGCGCCAGCATGCGGTAGGCGTGCGTCGGGTGCTGGCGATGGACGCGCGGATCGGCGAGCCGCATCGGCTCGATGCGCAGCATGCCGACGTCGTGGAGCAGGGCCGCGAAGTGCAGGCGCTGGCGCTGCTCCTCGCCCAGCTCCAGCTCGCGCGCGACCCGGTTCGCCAGCTCCGCCACGCGCCGCGAGTGCCCCGCCTGCGCGTCCACGTGGACGTCGAGGCTCGCCACCAGCAGGTCGGTGACGTGCACGAAGAAGTTCCGCTGCGCGTCGCGCAGGCGGGCGTTGCGCAGTGCGACGGAGCTCAGCGCCGCGAGGGTCGAGAGCGAGCCCAGGTCCGAGGGCTCCAGGCCCCGGATGGGTCCCGTCGAGGCTGCGATCAGCGCGCCCTCCTGGTCCACGGGCACCAGCGTGCAGCCGAGCGCGGGCGCGTCGGGGCTCGAGTCCGCGGGCGGGGCGGCGTTCCAGAGGGTCGGGCGTCCCTCGGCGAGCATCTGCTCGAGCAGGTCGGGCAGCCCCGGCTCCAGCGCCTCGAACAGCGCCGTGGCGCCCGCAGCAGCCTCGAGCTTGGGCGCCCCGCCGCCCTGGACGCTCACGAAGAAGGTCGCGTCGGTGCCGGTCAGGTGCAGCGCACACTCCGCCACCGTCGCCGCCACGTCGCTGCCGTGGGGCGCGCTCGCCAGGCCCTCGGAGGTGCGGAGCAGCGCCTCGAGCCGGTGCTTGTCGAGCTCGACGCGGTCGATCGTGCGCCAGGTCACGCGGCGCAGGGCCAGGAACGAGGCCACCGAGAGGCCGCCCACCGAGACCAGCAGGGCGATCAGGGCGTGGCTCCAGGGCCCTTCGGAGCCCTCCGGGATGGCGAAGCGCTGGATCACGATCGCCAGGGCGACGACCGGAACCACGGCGCCCAGCAGGTACGCCAGGAACGCCGCGCGGTCGAGGCTCTGCGAGAAGATCGAGAGCCGATGGGTCTTCTGGGCCATGCGTCGTCCCCGGGCGCACAGGCGCCGCCGTGCGCCTCGGAGCATCGGCACGCTGCAGGGAAAGCTGTAGGGTCCGGTTGGTGGACTTCGCTCGCCTGCGGCTCGCTGCGCGCGCCTGCGGCGCTTGCGGGGGCGCTTCGGTTGGGCCGGGCTGCCGGGGCGGTGGCGGCCTTATGGACTTCGCTCGCCTGCGGCTCGCTGCGCGCTCCGCCGCTTCGCGGCTGCGCTTGCGCGGGCGAACTGCTTCGCCTCGTCGGAGAGGGCAGGCCGGCGGGGGGTGGGGGCTCCTAGCCTCGGTGGCGGAGGGAGAGGAGGGCCGGGAGGACCAGGAGGTTGCAGGCCAGGCCCATCAGCAGAGCGAGGACGAGCAGGAGGCCCATCCCCGCGATGCCGCGGTGGGCGGAGAAGGCCAGGCTGCCGAAGCTCGCGATCGTGGTGAGGGCGCTGTAGAAGACGGCTCGGGCCGTGACGGTGCCGAGCAGCGGCTCGCCCGGCTCGCCCTCGCGGGCGCGCTGCACCAGGTGGATGCCGCTGTCGATGCCCACGCCCAGGAGCAGCGGCAGCACCACCACGTTGGCGAAGTCGAAGGAGCGGCCGAGCAGCACCATCAGGGCACCGGTGAGCATGGCGGCGAGCACCAGCGGCGCCAGCGCGGCGGCGGCCGGCCCGGGCCGCTGCCACAGCAGCAGCAGCAGCAGGGAGATGGTGCCGAGCGCCAGCGCGGTGGCCTCGGCCAGCGAGCGCATCGTCGCGCGTCCGAACTCGACGAGGTTGATCGGAATCCCGGTCGCTTCGGGCGCGAGCGTGCGCACCTCGTCGGCGAACGTGGTCATCGCCTCGAGGTCGATCAGGTCCTCGGTCGGGAAGACCTGCACGCGCGCCGTGCCGTCCTCGGCGAGCATGCGGCGGGCCAGCGACGCCGGCAGGTCCTCCGCGCCCACCGGTCCGACCGCGAGCGCCGCGCGCAGCCCGTCGATCTGCTCGGGCAGGCTGCTCAGCAGGATGCGGCCGAGCTCGTCGAGCGCCTCCTCCGGGCGCTCCTCGCGTTCGGCGCGTTCGAGGAAGCGCTCGATGTGGCTGCGCAGCATGCTCGCGCTGCGCGCCGTCGGGGAGTCGCCGTAGCCGACGCCCTCGCGCGCCAGCAGCTCCTGCAGGTCGCGCAGCGCGGCGACCTGCTCGGCCACGGGCAGGGAGCGCGTGGGTCCGGGATCGGGGAAGTCGGCGAGCAGCGCCAGGTCGCCCAGGATCTCGAGCTTCTCGTCCTGCTCGGCCGGCACGTAGGCGTCGAGGGCCACCGCCTGGCCGACCTGGGGCAGGGCGTCGAGCGCGGTCGCCAGCTCGCGCGCTGCGGCGAAGTCCGGCGCGATGGCGTCCACGTACCAGGGGTTGGTCAGCGAGTCGGCCATCAGCTCTTCCATGACCTGCACCGACTCGGTGTCCGGGTTGCGCATGCGGATCACGTTCGAGTCGAAGCCCAGGCCCGGCAGCAGCGTCCCGGCAGCCACGGCGAGCCCGGCGGCCACTGCGCACACCGCCCCCGGGTGCCGCTCGAGCCCCCGCATCCAGCCGACCTGCACCCCGCGCGGCACGCGCATCGTGGTCGGATCGACCCGCAGCCACGAAGCCAGGAGGGCCGGGAACAGGGTCATGGTGAGGATCAGGATCACGAACATCCCGGCGCCGGCGATCAGGCCCAGCTCGGCGACGCCCAGGTAGTCGGTCGGCACGAAGGAGAAGAACCCGATCGCGGTGCTGACGGTGCAGATCACCAGGGGCGTGCCAACCTGGCTCGTCGCGCGCTGCGCCGCCTCGCGCGGCGTGGCGCCCGCGCGCAGGGCCTCCGCGTAGTGCATGCCCAGGTGGATGGCGAAGTCGACGCCCAGGCCGATGAACAGGATGGCGAAGCAGATCGAGACCAGGTTCACGTGCCCCACGGCGGCCGCCGCGAAGGCGGCCGTCCAGAGCAGGCCGGAGAGCAGGGTCCCGAGGGCCGCGGTCACGAGGGACCAGGAGCGGAGGGCGCGGTAGAGCACGTACGCGACCAGCGCGAAGCAGAAGATGCCGGCGACGCCGATGTCCCAGGCCAGCCCGAGCATCTCCTCGTGATTGAGGGCCGGGTTGCCGGTGATCCGGACGCGGACCCCGCTGCCGGAACCGAGCCCCAGCTCCTCGACGGCCGCGCGAATGCGCGACAGCGGCTCGCCGGCGGGCAGCAGGGAGTCGAAGTCGAGCACCGGCTCGACCATCAGGACGCGGCGCGGGTTGATCTCGAGGGCGGAGCCGCGCAGCAGGAAGTCCTCCCACGACACGTGGACCGGCACCTCGGCGTAGACGGCCACCGTCGCCTGCCCGACGCGGTCGAGCACCCTCGCCCAGTCTTCCGTGTCGTCGCCCTCGGCGCGGGCGCGCTCGAGCCCGAGGGTCACGAGGGAGGCGAGATTCGCGATGCTGGGATCGCGCTCGAGCTCGGCGATCAGCGGCTGGGCGCGCACGAGGTTGTCGGACATCTCCTCGACCTCTTCCGCGCTGCGGTAGAGCAGCCCGTTGCGCTCGAAGAAGGCGCCGCCCCCCGGCTCGAAGACGTCCACGAAGTGCTCGTCGTCGGCTCGCAGTCGCGCCGCGAGCCGGTCCGCGGCCTCCCGCGCCAGGGCGGGCGCGTCGCCGTCGATCACGACGATCAGCGCGTTGTCGAGGATGGGAAAGAGCCGCGAGAATTCCTGCTGCGCCCGCTGCGACGGCACGTCGTCGGCGATCATGCGGACGTTGTCCGAGTTGATCCCCAGGTTCAGGACGGCGTAGACCCCGGCGCCGAGCGTCAGCACGAGCAGGCCCGCCGCGACGGGTGACGCGTGCCGACGCACGAAGGCCACCCAGCGGCCGAGCCCGCGGGCGAGCGCCGATTCGATCCTCGTCATGGGTCCGCGATCCGTCGCGAGGCGACCGGCGTCGCCGGTTCGCCCGGGTCCCCCCTTGGCGGGCCGGACGCTAGCGGCGCCCGGGAGCGCCCACCACAAACGACCGCTAGTCGCCCGCGGGGTCGGGAGAGTCGAGCTTCGGCGCGATGCGAAGTCCGGAGCGCAGCCAGACCACCTCGCCGGCCGCGTCGCGGCCGAACTCGCAGAGCGCTCCGCGCGAGCCTTCGGGCGCCGTCACCACGGCGCGGTCGGGGGCGTACAGCCGCAGGGCCGAGGGCGGCGGCGGAGGCGGCTGCCAGCGCTCCGGGTCCCAGGGACGCGCCTCGGAATCGATCACCAGCTCACCGGGCGCGTCGCCGGCGCGCACGCGCTGTAGCCAGAACGGCGCGTCGTACAGACCCGCGTAGGCGGAGAGATCGTCCGGCGGATCCGTCATCGGCGGCGGCGGCGCGACGTCGGCACCCACGGCCTCGGCCAGGGCGACGTCGCGCACCTCGCGCAGCAGGTGCGCGCCGTGAACCGCGTTGGTCAGCAACACCAGGGCGAAGGCCGGCTCGGCGACCAGGGTGATCTCCGACAGGTAGCCGACGGTGTTGCCGCCGTGTCCGAAGGTCTCGACCTCGCCGTGGCGCGCGAGGAGCCAGCCCAGACCCATGGTATGGAAGTCGTTGCCCCGGGAGTGGAGCGGCCGCCGCATGCGCCCGAGCGTCTCGCGGCGCAACAATCGCGTCGGCTCCTCACCCGCCGCATCGTCGGCGTCCGGCACGCCTCCATTCATGGGCACGCTTCCATTCCTGGACACGCTTCCATCCCCAAGGTGGAAGCGCGTCCAGTGCAGCAGGTCCTCGGCGCACGAGACCAGGCCACCGGCGGGATGATCCGAGGGCAGCAGCTCCCAGCGCGGCTGCCAGCCGCCGCTGCGCAGCACGACCGGTCCCTGCTTGCCCACCACGTGGCCCGCGGCCACCCGGTGCGTGATCGCCTCGTCGGCGAGGAAGAAGGTGTGGTCGAGCCCGAGCGGCTCGAGCAGCAGCTCGCGGATCGCCGCCGTGTAGGGCATCCCGGCCACGACCTCGAGCACGCGCCCGGCCACCGAGAAGCCCGCGTTGTTGTAGCTCCACTGCGAACGCAGCGGCACGAGCTGGCGCGCCGCCGGGAGCCCGGCGACCAGGCTCTCGAGGTTCGGGTCCTCGGGAGCGCGGATGAAGAAGAAGTCGCCGTCCCAGCCGCCCATGTGGGTCAGCAGGTCTTCGACGCGGACCTCGGCGCTGCGCGCCTCGTCCGGGATCCGGAACTCCGGCAGGATCCGCACCACCGGGCTGTCGAGCTCGAGTCGCCCCTCGTCCTCGAGCCGCATCAGCGCGGTGGCGGTGAAGGTCTTGGTGATCGAAGCGATCTGGAACAGCGTCCGCCCGTCGACCGGGAGCGGGTGATCCGCATTGGTGATGCCGAAGCCCTCGACGTGGCTGCGCCCGTCCTCAAGCAGCGCGTAGCCGACGCCTGGCACCCGAAGGCGCTCCTGCCACTCGGCCACCGCGGAACGGATCCGGTCGGCAAGATCGGCCATGGTTCCCTCCCTGATCCCGCCAGACCGCGACGCCTCGCGACGGTAGGCGATCCGCCGCGGTCGGGTCCACGGCGGCGCCCGGGCGCACGGCGTCCGGCAGCCACCAGGCGAGCGCGGAGACGAACAGGCCTGCGAGCATCAGCCAGGCCAGGAGGGATACGACGATCCACACGGCGAATCTCCCAATCGGTTCCTCCCGACGGATGCCGCGCCCGTCCACCGGGTTACGCGGGCCATGGCCCGCACCCGCTATGCTGCGTGTGCCGAAAGCCGCCCGGACGGAGACCTGCGCCCTGGCCAGCCCCGAGCTCTCGCAGCCCTGGGTCGACGCACCGCACCTCGAGCGCCTGCTCTCCGAGAGCTCGCTCCCGGAGGACGATCGACGTCTCGTCCGGCGCTACGCCGATCGGGGCTTC